>CP097899.1:2910000-3246947 GCA_023639215.1 Candidatus Pristimantibacillus lignocellulolyticus | reverse complement strand
CATCAACAACTTTTTTTGAAATTCCGATATAATCGGCTTTCGGCATATATACTAGCCATCTTCCCGCTAAATTGTAATGAGTTGTTACACGAGCTCCTTTATTACCAAAAGGATCTTTCACAACTTGTACAATAAGTTCCTGACCAGGATAGGTAACTTGAGATATGGTTGGCTTCTGCTGAGGTTGCTTATCCATATTAGGATCTAGCATATCGTCGATATAAATAAACGCGTTTTTCATTATGCCAATATCAATAAATGCAGCCTGCATGCCAGGCAACACATTTTGCACAATCCCTTTATAAAAATTACCTACTAAGCTACGTTCTGTTGTTTGCTCTACGAAGAATTCTGTCAGTTGTTCATCCACTAACAATGCTGCTTGAGTATGAGTTTGATTCATATGAATAAGCAATTGCTTCATTTCCCGTCACCACCTTTACCCGTTTCTTTCATTTTAACGGAAAAGTTCACCAACTGCACGATGAAGATTACTTCCATCTGAACTATATTGCAGCGTCTCTTGTTCAGAGTAAAGTTTTACCCCTCGAGATACACCATCTACGACACATAAAAGATGAAGTTGTTCACGTTTAAATCTTTTGAATACCTCATATAAACTTTGTTGTGATTGTGCAAGTATTGGAACAACTCGTGCACCTGCGACTTCAAGTTGTTCTACTCGCTTCGAACGAAATAGTAAAAATCTATAAAATAGAAATGGAACATGGCGATGATAAGTAACATTAGAATAGAACAAAAATATGCCGATCATTAATTCATTCAATTTTATACCTTGGAAATTCTGAAACACTGGAAATATAGCATAGCCGATTAGAATAACGCTACATACAATACTCATTCTTGCAGTCCATAATAAAACATCGAAGAACTGAAAACGATAACTTAACATAGCTAGTACTATTTTCCCTCCATCAAGAGGTAGTATCGGCATCATATTGAATGCCGCTAACCATAGATTAGCCTTGATGAGATAGTTCGTCCATTCTAATGACCACAATCCTAAGTCGCCCATCACCCACGCAAATGCTGCCATCCATATATTTTGCATGGGCCCTGCAATCGCGACAAGCCATTCATCTTTTGCTGATGCGCCATTTCCTTCGTCAACTTCAACTACGCCTCCAAATGGTAATAATTTTACCGATTTCACACGCCAGCCAACGGAAAAAGCCATCACAATATGTCCTAATTCATGAACAATAACGAGTAAAAACAATATAATTAGCTCGAGGAAATATCCCGTTAATGTAGATGCTAACAATATCATAATAAATAAAGGATGAAGACTCCATTTTATTTGTAGCCATTTATTCAACAGAAATCACTTCCAGCGGATCGATATACTGGTCATTCTGTTTAATAGCTAGAAATAGCACACTGTAATCTTCATCTTTAACAGGAGCCAATTTCCCGATGTTTGCTCCTGCCTCTAACCAATCACCTACTTGTACTTTGACTTCATTTAATCTTGTATATATAGAGATACGTTTATCTGCATGTTGAATGATGACACTATCTTGTTGTTCTCTTACTAGAATAACTCTTCCCTTCTCTACAGCATGTACCACAGCATTTGGTTCACCTGCAATTTCGACGCCATTGAGCAATTCTGCAAATGTATGAAGAAGTACCCCTTTTTCAATTGGGGCAACGATTTCAGAATTTTGATTATGTTTCGCCAACGCTAATTCACTTTTATTACCAAAACTAGGAATGAAAGAAGGAGAACCCGAAAATACGTCTTCATACCAGTTGGCTATCGCTACAAAATCAAAAGAGGACTGTAATTCTCGATCCAACCAACTTCTTCCTTTTTCAATATAAGGATTTGATATTTGCGTTGCAATAAATACTATGCCTAACATTATCATCGCAATAATAGTCTGGATTTTCAAATGACTGAAAAAACCATACTTTTTTCTCGTATCTAAATCATCTTGAACGACATGATCTTCTGGATTATTACTTTGATTACTTCCATATTCCCATGGATTCGAATTTAACTTCCAAAACTTCTCAGGATCATTCTCATAATTGGTCGGCAATTTACTCATTAGCATCAACTCCATTTACAATCATCTTTCCTAATAGGTATGATTGCAAGCGGACAAGTATGCAATAACCAACAACAAAAATAGACCAACCAGTAATTACCGGTTGGTCTTTTAAGGTACTACTATTTTGCTCTCAGTGTAACCAAGCAACGTGTTCGCTTGCGAACACAAGCGAACAATTCTTAGCACGAGACTTCAAATGAAGCTTCAAAATCGTGGGCTGTCAGCACCAAGAAGATGCACTTCAGCGAAAACGAGTAGCACAGTGTACATTATTGGTACACGAGCACACACAGGCTTTCGATGGAGGGCATCTTCGCCGTCGAATAAACTACGTTAGCATAATCATCGTGATCACAGTCCGCAATTTTGAACTTCCTCTATCAGTCGGGTATTTCATACATATGTTGATGCGATTTAATACTCAAAACTAATCCAATACAAAACATATTAATGAGTAATGAAGTACCACCGTAGCTAATAAACGGTAACGTGATCCCTGTAATAGGCATTAAACCAATCATCATCCCTATGTTTTGGAAAATCTGAAATACGAACATGGAGGTAATCCCGATAATAATGTACGAGGCCCGCCTATCTTTGCAATTGAAAGAGATAATAATCATCCTATAAATAAGTAGGAAGTAAAATAGTAGCAACACCGCTGCACCTTGGAATCCAAATTCTTCTCCAATAACTGCGAAGATAGAATCCGAATATGGATACGGTATGAAACCACCATTTTTCATCCCACCTTTAAGATAACCTTGCCCTGACAATCCACCAGAACCGACCGCTTGAATCGCATTCTCCGATTGATGCTTTGCATCTTTGGAAGCTTCATCAGGATTCAAGAAGGTATTAATCCTTTGATACCAATGTTCTTTATCATGGTCGATAAGATATTTTTCAATATCTTCATTGAATGTATTGAATAGCAATAACACTCCCGCTATCGCGATTGCGCAAGCTCCAATACCGATCATTACATGCCAATGATTTACATTACCTATCCATAACATGCCGACAACGATTACAAAGTAAATTATGGCATTACCAAGATCCGGTTGCGCCATAACAAGTCCAAATGGAATAAGCGAAAAAATTCCGATTGGAATAATATCTCTACGGAATCCCAGCTGTTCACCTTGTCGTCTACCCATGAGATATGCGATACCAATAATTAGAAATAATTTCACTACTTCAGCAGGCTGAATTGATAATTTCCCATCAAAAAGAGAAAACCAGCCAATGGCACCATTAATTTTACTTCCAAATGGGAATATAAGAATTAATGAGGCGACGCCAATAATATAAATGATCCACCAGGATTTCAAAATGATTCTGTAATCGATAAATACTAACAAAAAGACAACTGCAAACCCGAGAATATAATACAGGAATTGTTGATTTTCAAAACCATGATACAATATCGTATTTTCAGTAGCACTACGTATTACAAAATAACTGAACGCCATTAATCCTACAAGAATAATTAAGATCATCCAGTCAATTTTTTTAATCTTGTTAAGCAACTACATCATCCCATTCCAAAGAGCTTTCTGATCTTTTTGAAAGTGCCTATTTTTTCATCAAGCACCATCAATGGAACCATATCGCCAAGCATACGTCTTGCGATATTGCGGTAAGCAATAGCTGATTTGTAAGCAGGATTCAAAGCAACTGGCTCACCATGGTTAGCACTAGCAATTACTTTTTCATCATCAGGAACAATACCTAACAAATCAATAGCTAATACCTGACAAATATCGTTAACATCAAGGATATCTCCTGATTTCAACATACCAGGACGTATACGATTAACGATTAATTTTGAAGGTATTTTGTTCTGTTCAAGCAAACCAATAACACGGTCAGCATCACGAACTGCGGTAGCTTCTGGTGTAGTCACAATTATCGCACGCTCTGCGCCTGCAATCGCATTACGGAATCCTTGTTCAATACCAGCTGGACAATCTATGATGACGAAATCATGAGTTTGCTTTAATTCAGTGACAATCTTATTTATTTGAGCTGGTGTAATAGCATCTTTGTCTTTCGTTTGAGCAGCTGGCAACATGTACAACTCGTCGAAACGTTTGTCTTTAATAATTGCTTGCTCTAAGCGACAACGATTTTCGGCAACATCACAAATATCGTAAATAATTCGATTTTCTAATCCCATAATCACATCTAGATTACGAAGGCCGATATCGGTATCCACGAGAATAACTTTCTTTCCTAACAATGCAAGCGATGTACCAATGTTAGCAGATGTTGTAGATTTACCAACTCCGCCTTTTCCAGATGTAATAACTATAGCTTCTCCCATTCTCTTACACTCCCCTCATCATAATTGGTAATCTGTTCTCTCGATGTAGTAGCGTTAGTTTCTGTATAATCATCGCATCATCTTGTATATATGCATATTCCATTAAACCATCTGTTTCTTCCCACTCTTCAAGTGGTTTACTTATGATTTCATGAATTTTTAATTGAGTCGGTTTAAGATAAGAGGCAACAATAATAGCATCTTCTCGTCCATTGGCACCCGCACATGCTTGTCCTTTAAGAGACCCTAAAATATAAATATCGCCACTGCATCGAACTACGCCACCTGGATGCACATCTCCTATTAACAATAAATCGCCGTCAAATTCAATCACTTGACCAGATCGAACAATTGTTGCCATAACTTTCATTTCCGCATGAGCCTTATTCTTCTCCTCAGGAGGTATATCGCTCTCAATTGCTTGAATCATTAGATTACCTTGTGATCGAATGATATCTGACATTAGCTTCGTTTGTTCTTCTGTAATAACTCTTTTACCAAGCTTTACAGTAATATGAATTAATGGCCCCGATAATAATTGCTGATGAGTTTTTTCAATCTTATTCTTTAGCTCGGACAGGAGCACCTCGAATTCACACTTATCGTCGAGAAGGAAAAGCAGACCATCCTTGACACCTTTTATCATAATATGCTGTTTTTCAGTCATCTAAGTCCCTCCCAACGTAATGTATTCTCGATATGTTCAAGCTTTTCCTTCTTAGTAGCTACATTTCCTCAGCTGAATCTGAAGAATGGAACTGTCTTCTTGACTCGAACATCTTACGTACTGGTACATAGATAATTAGTGCAAATACAAGTTGTAGAAATAAACTAGGTAAAATGAATTGAATTAGTGCCCATGGGTAAGAGCCCGTCGTAAGCTTAAATACTTTATTAATAAAATATAATACCGAATCGTACCCTATACTTGCAAAACCAATAGCAGAAATAGCAAGCATTAAAGTAGCTTTCTTACGTTCTAGTAGAATACCAATTAAATATCCAATTAAGCCCATGAAGAAGAAATGCGCTCCCATAACATGACCATAATACATAATATCTTGCAGAAGTCCAAAGCCCATCCCTAATCCAAGTGCTTGATGTCGGCTACCATACAACGCTGCAAAAATCACCATTACAAAAGTGAAATGAGGAATAATTCGATCTCCAAAACTGTTAGGTATTAGCCAAGGCATTAAAGCCCCCTCTAATACGAAGACAATAAGTATGATCAGAACGATCCGATTCAAGCTCATGGCGTAAGCTCCTCATCTTCGTTTATTTGCGGAATTTTCACAACGAACACTTCAGTTAATTGATTCAAATCGACAAAAGGTTTAATTGTCGCTTTGTAGGTCAGAACTGCATCACCCACAGTTTTAAATTCAACTGTGCCAATCTGCAAACCTCGTGGATAAATATTACCAAAACCAGAAGTTATAACGGTATCTCCTTCGGCCATTGGGTCATTTTCACCAATTTTTGTCATTATAATGCGTTCAAGTTCAGCATCATATTCTGTTAGGATACCAAACGACTGATTTTCTTTATCCATAATCGTAGCTGATATAGCATTAAATGCCGTAGATAACGAATTAAGTTCTGTATAAGGCGTTACGGAAGCAGTAAACGGTGTTACAGCTTTAACTAAACCGACTAAACCATCGACAGTTACTACC
Organism: Candidatus Pristimantibacillus lignocellulolyticus; assembly: GCA_023639215.1. Classification (NCBI taxonomy): domain Bacteria; kingdom Bacillati; phylum Bacillota; class Bacilli; order Caryophanales; family Paenibacillaceae; genus Pristimantibacillus (SeqCode); species Pristimantibacillus lignocellulolyticus (SeqCode). Next base: position 3,240,858 of record CP097899.1, on the reverse strand, counting down.
GCCATATCTTTTTGAACGCCTTGTTTGGAACCCACATTAATGTTGATTGTACGATTATTCGCATCATTACTGACAGAAATAACTTGCGCGATCATATATGTATAATCATACATTTCCTTCTGGTGTGCAGTAAAATCAAGCTCATTTTGTAACCGTTCATTCTCATTCTTCACAAAATTATATTCAACTTTATCCCTGGCATACTGAGCAGCAAGCATACGAAGTTGCTCATTTTCCTCATAGATAGAATTAAGGTTCTTCATATCTTGAAAGAAGCCCGCTATTGCACCAGCGGGCCGATAAATCATTTGTTGAATGCCACCTATGGCATCTTTCACAAATTTCTCAGGCCAAGAAAGGGATTGTCTACCACCGATAGACAACCCAATCATGACAATAAATATTAGAAAACCGATCATAAGCATAAAAAGCCGCTTATTTTTTAATAAATTGAACAATAGTTTTCACCTGCCATGTGTGAGATTACAGGCATAAGCTTAGCGCTTAGATCTAAGTGAAGTTTTTGATCTGAACAGATCAAGATGCTCTAAAGCAAGTCCTGTTCCAATCGCAACACAATCTAAAGCATTGTCCGCTACAATTACCGGCATTCCCGTCTCTTTTTTTAATAGTTGATCCAAATTCTCAAGTAGTGCTCCACCACCTGTTAATACAATTCCACGATCTATAATATCTGCTGATAATTCAGGAGGACATTTTTCAAGTGTAATTTTCACTGCTTCAACAATAGCTGCAATGGTATCCATTAACGCTTCAGTAATCTCATCTGATGAAATCGTTAATGTCTTCGGTAATCCAGACAAAATATCACGTCCACGAATATCTAACGTCTTCGGTGTAGATAACTTAGTAGCTGAACCAATTTCCATTTTAAGTTGTTCTGCAGTTCTTTCACCAATTAATAAATTATATGTTTTTTTGATGAACTGAATAATCGATTCATCCATATTATCGCCAGCAACACGAATAGAACGACTAGTTACAATACCACCAAGTGATATAACGGCAACTTCAGTTGTTCCTCCACCAATGTCTACGACCATACTACCAGTCGGTTCCCATACTGGTAGATTTGCCCCAATTGCAGCTGCAAATGGTTCTTCAACTGTTTCAGCTTCCCTAGCACCTGCTTGTTTCGCAGCATCTATAACAGCACGTTTCTCAACTGCTGTAATACCAGAAGGTACACAGATCATAATATTTGGATGATTACCAAATAAAGAGCGGCTCTTTTGAGCTTTTTTAATGAAATATTTAATCATTGCAGAAGTGATGTCGAAATCAGCAATAACGCCATCTTTCATTGGACGAATTGCACTAATATTACCCGGTGTACGTCCAATCATAAGTTTTGCATGTTCCCCTACTTCTACGATTTCCTTTGTATCATTACGAATCGCGACTACAGACGGCTCGCGCACGACAACACCTTTTCCTTTAATATAAACTAAAGTATTAGCTGTGCCTAAATCAATTCCTAAATCTTTCGAACTTCCAAACATGATGTAACTCCCTTCTAGTCGGTCAATCCCTATACATTATATTATAGATAGCCCTGCTCCTTCAAACTAACGAATTTTCCATCGCCAATAATGATATGGTCAAGTACTTCTATACCAATTAGGGAGCCCGCTTCAACCAGTCTCTTCGTAATCTTGATATCCTCTGGACTAGGTGTAGGGTCACCGCTAGGATGATTATGTGCACAAACTATAGAAGCACTACTGTTCCGAATTGCTGAACGAAATACTTCTCTTGGATGAACAAGTGATGCATTCAGTGTACCAACAGATAATGTTTCTTTCGCAATAATCCCGTTCTTCGTATTCAAAAACAGACATATAAAATGTTCTTTCTTCAAATATCGCAGTTCTTCCATAATATACATTGCTGCATCATTAGGACTTTTTACAATTACAGTGTCACCAAGTTTGCTACGTGCAACGCGCTTTCCTAGCTCGATTCCAGCATGTAATTGCAATGCTTTAGCTTGTCCAATTCCTTTAATAGCGGTAAGCTCATCTACACTCATATCTACCAGTTGTCTTAAACTTCCGCAATGCTGTAGTACCGTTGTTGCTAATGCTACAGCAGATTGACTTTTCGTACCAGTTCTAAGCAATATCGCTAATAACTCTGCATGACTTAATGCATCGGCCCCATATGCCATCATGCGCTCTCTAGGACGTTCATTATGGGGGACATTATGCAAGCTAGACCCACTGTCTGCCATGTCCAATTCCCACCATTCCATATAAAGATCGTTATTGTAAGACCATCACATCAAAATGAAGTAGCATCTCTGCTACAAGCGAAATCGGTAAACCTACGACGTTAAAATAGCATCCGGTAATGGAATCAACGAGGATAGAACCTTTCCCTTGAATTCCATAAGAACCCGCTTTATCCGAGCTTTCTCCGGTTGCAACATAGGCACGAATTGTTTTCTCAGTGAGAGGTCGCATCTTTACATTAGTCACTCGATGTTGTACAAGCGTCTCACCAGTACGTGTATGAAGTAAGGTTACGCCCGTTAACACTTGATGTTCTCGACCTTGCATGCGCATCAGTGTCATAACAGCGTCCTCGATGGAACTAGGCTTCCCTAATATATCATTATCCAACAATACAATCGTATCTGCAGCTAATATTAGTGAATTCTCATCAAAAGAAATTTCAGATGCTTCTCCATCAAGTATGGCTTGTCTGACTGCAGTTGCCTTAGCCAAGCTTAACTGTTCTACAGTTTCACTTGGCGACCAATCAGCTTGAATAGTTTCGTCCGTATCCAAAGAAAAAACAGACACCGGCAAGGAAAGGTCAAGTGTTGCGACCAGTTCCTTCCGGCGCGGTGACGATGAAGCCAGTATTAACCGACTAATCGATTTATTATCATATGGCATTATGCGCTCATTCATCTGCTTAACTACCCCTTCTTCACTGTCACTTCAATTACAATAAAGATTCAAAATATTAGTATTTTGAATTTCATCTACAATTTACGATACCACCATATCGCTACAAACATCCCAATGATGCTTAATAGACTAATGTTAATATGTATCGATAAGTCAATGGCAATGACATGAAGATCAAAGGAAGGTTTCCAATCTGTCTCAATTGCATTTGTTAGAAAGGATAATCCAGGTACCGCATCAAGCCAGTATCCTATGAGTGAACCTGCAAGTAAACCTAGTAGAATTAGCAATAGCAATAACCACTTACTTTTCTTCAACAGTTCACTTCCTTTCTCGAACGTTATCGTACTATTTCTATTATACGCACCAATATAGTCTATGACAATCCGTTAACTTGCTCAAACCATTCTTTTTGTACTAGAACCGCTTTCACAATGGCTTCTTCTACACTCCAAATGTTTTTCGAGTTTGGTTTTTCTTGGTATTTTAATAACTGTTGTTGTGCTAGTTGTAATGATTGTTGTAATTGTTTCGCTTGTGATTCGTGCGTAGTACCCTTGAATCCATCCATCGTTTCTTGCGCGATTATTTCCCATTGATCGTATTGCGTTTGCGATGCTTTTTGTGCAGATGAACCTATAACACTAAGTGTAGGCTGCTCTAGCTGTGCAGCTACGAGATCAGCATACATTCCAATGAGCTGATTACTACTTTTTATAAACGATTCTAATTGCGCTGCTTCTCCATTGTATTGCAATTTTTCTGGTAGTTGTAACGCTAATTCTTTACGATATAATTCAAATCCTGATACATTATTTTTGAGTGGCTCTATATTATTTGCAGAAGTAGCTATTGCCGTATACACAAAAAATTTTCCACTATTTGCTTGCGAAAAAACAGCTGAGTAACCCGCTTTTTTCATCGCTGCAATAACTTCATCCCTAGTATTTTCCTTACTGAAAACACCTGCTTGTAACAATTGGTAACTATAAAGAGCTTCAGACATGCTTATAGATACAGTCGGTACATTTTCCTCTGTAGATGGCAAAGCATCCACCTGATCCACTACTTGTTCTTCTGCATTTACAGATTCAGTTGACTTGTCACTTGGCCAAAGTGTAGATCCAAATACTTGAACTAGTAATAAATAACCAAGCAATGTACCGGTTATTACCGCACATAATACAGCAACTAATCCATGAGTCCAACTAAATCTTTGCTTACTTTTTGTTGTTTTCCCATCATCAATAATGGGTACTGACCAATCTGGTTGTTGCAAAGGATATGTAGCGCGTGTTGCTTCCAAATTATAATGATCTATATCTATGCGATGATCATGTTCCATCTCTTTCGAAGAAAGCTGCTCATCATATAATGATTGACTAGTAAAATGTTCATCGACTCTACTTGTTGACGAATGTGTATTCATCTTCCCGATATTTGCTTCATAAGAAGCACGAACATGTTGCCATTCCTCATGTTCTTCTAGGTCTAGCTCGTAACGTGTACGATGATTCGCTTCCTTTGCTGGTCCAGTAATATAGGGTACTTCATTTCCTTCTTCAGTATGAGCTATAACTCCATCAGCTTCACGTATTAATTGCTCTAACTGCTCAATATTTAACTCTTGCGTAGAATTAGAATCGCTGACTACTGTTGGTTGCTGTGAAGAATCTATTTTATTACCATTACGATCAAATCGGTAAGTAATTCGGTTTTGATGTTGCATTTCTATCACTCTCCTTCTTTTATCTCTATTAGTCTATGAAACTTTCAAACAAAATATGATAGTTGAAAAGAGTTAATGGATTCAAAGAAAAAAAGATTTATTGAACTATAGTAGGGTGGAATAATTGCATCTGTGTCCGTAAGGATAGATGAGAGAGGCATTCCTAGCAAATAAGGTATCTTTGGTCCGTTAGCTATCGAGTGAGGAAACCAAATTCAACGTTGATTGATAAATTCAAGCACTGATATTTATTTTGAGCCAATAAAAAAGCATCTAACTGTAGTCATATGTACGACTACAGTTAGATGCTTTTTACAGTATAAAATAATATTTACGATTTAATATGTTCACCCAGTGCATGAGATACTTTCCAAATATCTCCGGCTCCCATCGTAATAACCATATCACCAGATTGAATATTCGCCTTCAATTGCTCAAGCACTTCTTCGTTCGTTGCGATATATTGAACATTTTGTTGACCATTGGCTTTAATAAGTTCAACTAATTTTTGCGATGATACACCTTCAATTGCCTCTTCACCTGCAGGCGAATAAATATCTGTAATGATTACAGAATCCGCTTCTGGGAATGCTTTACTGAATTCATCGAGTAAGAAGAACGTACGTGTAAAGCGTTGTGGTTGGAATACTGCTGTAATTCTTTTACCAGTAGCTTTTGATGCATTAATTGTTGCAACAATTTCTGTTGGATGGTGAGCATAGTCATCAACAACAAGAATGTCTTTTACATCTGCAAGAACTTGGAATCGACGCTTTGCACCAACGAATAATGTGATCGCTTTTCGTAGTGCTTCAAGTTCAACACCCGCTTCTAAACATGTAACGATTGTCGCCATTGCATTATATACATTGTGCATACCTGGAACTGAGAGCACGAATTGTCCTAAAGATGTTCCATGATTAGATAGCTCAAAACTAACCGTACGGTCACCTTCAACTATATTACTTGCGATATAATCAGCTTGCTCATGAATACTATAAGTAATAAGTTGTTGATCTTGCAATGCATTGTCACTATATACACGAGGTAATAATTCTCTTACATTGTGATCATCCAAACATACCACTGCTTTACCATCTGGCTTCACTTGTTTCAAAAATTGCACGTAAGCCTTTTTAATATTTTCAAAGTCACCATCATAGTTTTCAAGATGGTCAGCTTCAATATTTGTAACTACTGCAATCTTAGGGAAGTAATGAAGAAATGTTCCATCACTTTCATCTGCTTCAGCAACAAGGTATGATCCTTGGCCTGCTTTGGCATTAGTCCCTAGATTGACGATTTCACCGCCAATAATATAAGTAGGGTCCTGCTTCGTCAATTCCATTACAAGTGCAATCATTGAAGAAGTTGTCGTCTTACCATGAGCGCCAGCAACAGCAATACCCGAAGTGGCATTAAGTAATTTTGCTAACATTTCTGAACGATGTAATACGGTAATTCCCGCTTCTTTTGCTGCTACAAGCTCAATATCATCTTGACTTATAGCAGTAGAATATACAACGATAGAAGCCCCTTTCATGTTAGAGACATCGTGTCCAATAACAATAGATGCACCTTGCGCTGATAATTTTTTGGATAATGCTGATTCTGCAACATCAGATCCTGTTACTTTATAGCCCATTTCCAAAACGACTTTAGCGATAGCACTCATACCGTATCCACCGATTCCAATGAAATGAACTTGTTCATTTGCTTTCAAAGAGAATTCACCAGCCTTTTTCTGCATCCTTGTTGTGTAGCATATACGAGCGTACGTCTCCTATCAAATACAATGTTCCAGTAACAACTGCAAGATCAGATTCATTCGTTTCCTCAAGTAATAGCTGAACTGCTTTTTTCCATTCTCTCTCAATAATAATGCGAGGAGGATTGGTTAATTTAAGTTCATGAATAAGATCTTGAACGAGCGTCGCTAATTCATCAGCATTTTTCGCCATACGATAATTAGGTTCTGTTAAGATCAAAGTATCCGCTAAAGGTAATATATGCTTAAACGTGTCATGGTGACTCTTATTCTCGATCATTCCCATAACAAGATGCAATTTTTCGTATTTATAAGTTGTTTGTAATGCACTTGCTAGTGCAGCAGCACCCTCTGGATTATGTGCACCATCAATAAGTAAGCGTGGTTGCTGTCCAATCATCTCAAGACGTCCTGGCCATGTTGTCATTTTCATTCCATCTAGTAAATCTTCATCACTTACAATTAATGCTTGATATTGACGCAAAATTTCAATAGCCATCATAGCAACGGCAGCATTTTGACGTTGATGTGCCCCACTTAATGTAATAGTCACATCTTCTATGTTCCTGAACAAACCTTCAAAACGGAACTGTTGTTCAGACTCATCTACATACAATGGCATTTGATCAAATTGTTGTTGATATAAATAGATCGTACTTTTTTTCTCTTGCGCATATTGCGAAATCACTTTAATTGCTTCTGGTTGCGTTGCCCCGACAATAACAGGCACACCAGCTTTAATTATGCCAGCTTTTTCAAAGGCAATCGCTTCGAGAGTATCTCCTAATTTGTCCATATGATCATAACCAATATTCGTAATGATTGACAAAACCGGTGTAACAACATTAGTTACATCAAGTCTACCACCAAGCCCAGTTTCCCACACTACATAGTCAGGATACGTTACAGTTGCGTAGAATAGAATAGCAATCGTAGTTGTAACTTCAAACATTGTTGGAGAACCCAATTCAGTTGCAGCCATTTCTTCAACTAAAGGACGAACCTTGTTTGCTAGAAGCAAAAGTGTTTCTTCTTCAATATCTTCACCATTATACTGTAAACGATTCGTAAATTTCGTAATATAAGGTGATGTGAATGTACCTACGTCATATCCACTTTTATGTAACACATGAGTAAGATATGAACATACAGAACCTTTACCGTTCGTACCTGCAACATGAATAAACTTCAGTCGACGATGAGGATTACCTAGGCTCTCCAGCAATAGTTCAATGCGTTCAAGACCAGGGCGAATGCCGAAAGGAATCAAAGAATTGATCCAATCGACAGCCTCCACATAAGATTCCATAGAGCTTACTTGTTGTTGCTTCGTTTCTACGCTCATCAGGATACCCCTTCTCTATAATAGGATGTTCAAAAAATGGACTTTGATAACGATGAGTATGCTAACGTAGCATATTCGGCATCGCATCTGAAACGAACTTGGAAAGTACGGTTCGCGTGTACGTAATCATGTACACTTGCGCTTCCGCCTTTCTCAAGTAGCGTCTCACCTGCTCGGCTTTCGAAAGATCATTTTTTGAACCTTTATTGGAAGTAGTTGGTCAAAAAGCGGACTTTGATAACAATGTAATTCATTGTAGCCTATTCGCGTCGAATATGGAGCGAACTTGGAAAGTAGCGCTCCATATTCTCGGTTCTAAAAGCCCGCTTTTTGACCTTACTCTAATCACTAATTTGCACGTAATTCAGCAATACGAGCTACTACCTTATCACGCTTCTCAGCGTAGTCATTCATCTTCGCACGTTCTTCTTCAATCACTTTGGCAGGAGCTTTAGCTACAAATCCTTCGTTTGAAAGTTTTTTCTCTACACGCTCTACTTCTTTATTCAGATGATCGACTTCTTTTTCAAGACGAGCAATCTCTTGACCAATATCAAGTAGACCAGCTAGTGGCAAGTATAGTTCTGCTCCAGTAATAATTGCAGACATCGCTTTATCAGGTGCTGACATATCTGTAGAAATTTCAAGTGAAGATGTTCCACAGAAACGTTTAATGAACTCTTCATTAGAAGTTAAAATACGATACTCAGCATCGGAAGCTGGTTTCACAATAAGTTCAACTTTTTTACTCATCGGTACGTTTACTTCTGCACGAATGTTACGAATGGCACGGATCATCTCCATAAGTAATTCCATTTCTTTCACAGCTTCTGGAGCTTCAAGTTCAGCTTCGTACTCAGGCCATGCAGCAAGAGTAATAGTCTCGCCATCATGTGGTAGATGCTGCCAAATTTCTTCGGAAATGAACGGCATAAATGGATGGATCAGACGTTGCGTACGATCAAGCACATAAGCAAGTACAGATTGTGTAGCTGCTTTAGCTGCCGGATCTTCACCATTCAAGCTTAATTTCGAGAATTCGATATACCAGTCACATAGATCATCCCATATGAAGTTATAAAGAACTCGGCCAGTCTCACCGAACTCATAACTATCAATTAGACGCGTAACATCTCGAACTGTTTCGTTCAAGCGATGTAAAATCCAACGATCAGCAGTTCCTAGATTACCTTTTATATTAATATCATCATAAGTGAAACCTTCAAGATTCATTAAAGCAAATCGTGAAGCATTCCAAATTTTATTAGCAAAGTTACGAGCTTGCTCTACTTTCTCATATCGGAAGCGTAAATCTTGACCAGGTGTACTACCTGTTGAGATCATAAAACGCATTGCATCCGCACCGTACTGCTCGATAACTTCAAGTGGATTAACACCATTACCAAGTGATTTAGACATTTTTTGACCATCTTTATCACGTACAAGTCCATGAAGTAGAACATCTTGGAACGGCATTTCATCTGTAAATTCAAGCGCAGTAAAGATCATACGCGATACCCAGAAGTAAATAATATCGTAACCAGTTACAAGTACATTAGTTGGATAGTAACGAGCTAGATCATCCGTCTTATCTGGCCAACCTAGTGTTGAGAACGGCCATAATGCAGAACTGAACCATGTATCAAGCACATCATTATCTTGACGAAGATTTGGATCCGTCTGGTCCTCAGTTGATACGATAATTTCGCCATTTTCATCATTATAGAACGCTGGAATACGATGTCCCCACCATAATTGACGAGAGATACACCAATCACGAACATTTTCGATCCAGTTCAAATAAATCTTTTCGAAACGATCTGGAACAAAACGTACGCCCTTGCCAGACTTTTGAGCAGCTATAGCAGCTTCAGCAAGTGGTTTCATAGCTACAAACCACTGAGTAGATAGATAAGGCTCTACAACCGCACCACTACGCTCGCTATGACCAACTTGGTGTAAGTGATCTTCAATCAATACACATACGCCTTGCTCTTGAAGATCGCTTACTAACTGCTTACGGCAATCAAAACGATCCATTCCGTTATATGGACCTGCCTCTTCGTTCATCGTACCCGTTTCATCCATAACGATAATTTGCGGTAGGCTATGACGCTCGCCAACCTCGAAGTCATTCGGATCATGAGCAGGTGTAATTTTCACAGCACCTGAACCAAAGTCTTTCTCTACATATTCGTCACCAATAATCGGAATTTCACGATTAACAATTGGAAGTACAATCATCTGTCCAATTAAATGCTTATAGCGATCGTCCTCTGGATGAACAGCTACCGCAGAATCACCTAACATTGTCTCAGGACGAGTTGTAGCTACAGTAATGAAGCCAGAACCATCTTTCAGTGGGTAACGTAAATGATATAAGTGACCGTTAATCTCTTTATGCTCTACTTCTATATCAGAAAGAGCGGTACGAGCTACAGGGTCCCAGTTAATAATCTTCTTACCGCGATAGATTAGTCCTTTTTCATATAGACGAACAAACACTTCGCGAACAGCTTTATTTAAACCATCATCTAGTGTAAATCGTTCACGAGAGTAATCTAGAGACAGACCCATTTTCGCCCATTGATCGTGAATTGTCTCAGCATATTGATCTTTCCATTCCCATACTTGCTCGAGGAATTTTTCACGACCAAGATCATGACGAGAAATACCTTGTTCACGAAGTTTTTGTTCTACTTTCGTTTGTGTTGCAATGCCAGCATGGTCTGTACCAGGCAGCCACAATGCATCATACCCCTGCATACGCTTCGCACGAATAAGAATATCTTGAAGCGTAAAATCTAGTGCATGACCTATATGCAACATTCCCGTTACATTCGGGGGTGGTATTACGATTGTATATGGCTGCGCTTCGGGGCGTTGACCGGCTTGAAAGTAATTCCCCTTTACCCAGAAGTCATACCATTTCTGTTCAGCTGCCTTCGGATCATAAGTCGTCGGCATCGTTAAATTAGACTGATTATCTGACATTTGTTCATCCTCCTAATATTTTTCGTAAGCTACTCGATTTAACTTCATTGTAAAGAAAGTTACTTCGAAAGCGTAGGCTACAACTTTTCATTAGCTTCTCTGAATAACTTCACTGTAGTGAAAAGTTACATCGAAAGCATGGGCTACAACTTTTCATTAGCTTCTCTGAGTAACTTCACTGTAGTGAAAAGTTACATCGAAAGCATGGGCTACAACTTTTCATTAGCTTCTCTGAATAACTTCACTGTAGTGAAAAGTTACATCGAAAGCATGGGTTTTACCAAAATTATGCAACAAAAAAACCTTTCATCCTACAAAAGGACGAAAGGCTAGCTTCCGTGGTACCACCTTAATTCCACACTACAAAACGTAGCATGGCTCTCATAACAGATAACGGCTGTGACCGGCCTAACTTACATAATAGCTATGCTATGTTCAGTAAGGCAATTCAGAGGCGACCCATATACCTGTTATCCTGCAGAACCTTTCAGCGAACAGTTCTACTCTCTGAAGGAAACATAAGTATATTATTCCTCATCAACATTATTACACATATATCAATATAATAACTTAAGATAACTCTGTAGTCAATTTCTTAAAGCAATTGCGTTATTTGATTTTGAAATAAGACACCGATTCATTCAATGTATCCACGACGGACCTTAACTGTTCAGATGAAGCAGCTATATTCTGCATCATCGCTAATTGTTCTTCAGTTGCTGCTGCGACCGTTTGAGATCTCATAAGAATTTGAGACGAACTAGCCGCAGAATGTTCCATTGTCGCAGAAATTTCCTCAGAGCTTGCAGACATCTGTTCTGTAATCGCCGATGTTTCATGAATTTGAGTTACAACGTGAGCAACCGACTCCATTATCGTAGCAAAACTTTGATTCACTTCCTCCATCATACTCGAACCTGCGGAAGCTTCTTGCTTAGTCCTATTCATTGATTCAGATACACTTGTAATCTCAACTCTCGTCTCATGAATCAACTTATTAATACCTTCGGCTGATTCAAGTGATTGTGAAGCCAACTTACGAATTTCATTAGCAACAACATTAAATCCTTTGCCATGCTCTCCTGCCCTCGCAGCCTCAATAGAGGCGTTCAAAGAAAGTAGATTAGTTTGAGTTGCAAAAGTTGTAATGCTCTCTGCAATATTACCGATTTCATCAGATTTATGTGTCAAAGACTGAACAGTATCCGATAGTTTTTCAACCGAGTCAATCATATTTACAATTTGATGCTGAAGATTTATTAGTAATTCATTGCCAAGTTCCGCATTACGTGATGTAAGCGAGGAATGATCCGCCATAACTGTTGAATTCTCAGCTACTCTTTGAATTCCTATTGCCATCTCCTCGATTGCTCGACTATTCTCTTCACTCGCTCTTGCTTGGACTTCCACATTCTGGTTCATCTCTTGAATATTCAATGTCACATGCTCTGCCGCTTTCGCAGATTCCCTAGAACTATCTGACAGTTCAACTGAGGCATCTAGAACAAATTTGGTATTGGAAGAAATTGTACCAATTAACCCTTTTATGTTGACTATCATCGTATCAACGGATTCCGTAATTTTACCAAGTTCGTCATTATCATAATTAGTCTGGATCTCGTGGCGTAAATCACCAGCTGCAACCTGACCAGTAATAACAATGATTTTTTTTATGGTTTTCATTATTCTTCTAATTACTATGGTACCAGCAATACCGAGAATTACAATTGCAGCTACAATACCTGAATAAATCGCTCGAGCATTATCACTTTTACTTTTATTTATATTTTCAATACTACTCTTAGCGAAAGTATCCAAAATCTCTCCGACTTGATTCAAGCTGGAGCGTCCCTCTTCAAAAGTACTTAGTGTTTGCGCGTTATTAATAACCCCTTCACCAACAACACCTGATTGTATGATATCATTCGTATCTTTGGCCCATTGATCAAAGGAGGTCTGGAAATTCGATAAATTTTGTTCAATCGTTACATTCGTATCGTCGTGAGAAGTTTGTAAAAGCTCTTTCTTTGTGAAAATCTCAAGAGCTTGTCCAACCCTTTCATTCGCTTGTTCAATATTTTCTGTAAAAACTTTCATCTGAACTGATTCCTCATCCGCACTTAATACACCTGATGTAATGTACTGGTAAGCTGTCAGCGCTTGATACATATCGCGATCAGCATTCAGGATGATTGAGGTAGCTTGCCCCGTCGTATCATACAAAGATGAAGTCAACTCATCTATATTAGTGTTTTGTTGCTCCAATAAATACACACTCGTCCCTGCATACATTAGAGTCGGAATTACAAATAACAAGATAAGCCGTGTGCGTATTGATAATTTTTTAGCCAATGAAAATACCTCCGTCATAATTCTTTTCTCACAACTATATCGGATAACTGAACATTTGTTGTTAGAAAACTGTTAAAATTTTTAGAATAAACGGAAATTATGTCGAATGATACTTTGAAATCTGAAATTTCCACCGTTTTTATTGTTAGTCGCACTCATTATTAATGTTGTCATACCAAAACTAAATAAGCAGTTCAAGCCCCAAAGGGTAGGCTCGAACTGCTTGTAAAATGACATTATATTGACGAGTTAGGTTGACATTTTTATGGAAGATATAACAATTGCCCTTCGGAAATTGCTGTCTCATGCAAATTATTCCGTACTAATAGCTCGCGCGGGTTAATACTATAGCGACTAGCAATTTGTTCTAGCGTATCTTCTTTCTGCACAATACACATACGAATCCGACGGAATTCGTTCTGATCCGGGCGTTTACTTAAAAATAAGTTTTGCCATTCAATTTCTTCTTCAACAACATGAGGCTTTGACGCTTCTTCCTGTTGTCGCTCTGTCTCTTGTTGTAAGAGCGTGGCTTGATGTGCCGCTTGTTCCCGCAAGCTAGAAGTAAGAATAGAACGAATGCCTAACGTTTCATTCTGATTCGTACTGCTATTTAATGCGATATGAACGGATCGTTCTTGCGTAGTTTCCTCACTAACTTCTTCCTCTAATGGACGCTCAGAAGCCTCTTCAAACTCTTCGCCTGATTGTGCCTCTTGTGCCTCTTCGCCTAATTGTGCCTCTCCGTCTGATTGTGCCTCTTGTACCTCTTCGTACTCAAACTCTTCTTGTTGCTCTCTTTCTTGCTCTACCGGCACTTCACTAACAAATTGCCCCCAATGACTTGTCGCAACATCACGAGCTACATAGACGGGTTCCTCTACGTAGGCATCTGCAGTATATTGTTGTGCTTCTATTTCCCTCATTAGATCTTCTTCTGTGTATTCATATAAGACTGGTTGCTCTTGTTCTTGCTCTATACTTTCAAATTGTTCGTCATTCTCAACACTTTCAAATTGTTCGTCGATTTCAACTGCTTCATATTGCTCTGTTCGCAACTGTTCTTGGGTTTGAGCAAAAACTTGCTCTGCTGATTGCTCTTCTTGCAAATAACTAGCATAATAGGGTTCACTCTCAGCCACTTCTTCTTGAGCAAACTGTCTCTGCTGCTCATCTTCAACAGACTGCTCACTTAGTTCTTCATCCGTTACTTCGATATTCCAATCAATTTCTTCTTCCGCTTCACCACGTTCGTGAGATACGGTAAACACTTCAGATTCCCATTCACTGACTTCTTCCTCATGTTCAAGCGTAATCCCGCGTAATGAAAGGATACCTGTAATATTGAGAGCCCTAGACGATAACAATACGACATCAAACGTATCAATATCCACTGTAATTTCTTCTAATCTGGACACTCGATTCATTGGTAGCGATATTTCTACTGGTATCCAATGCTCTAACGCGACTTGCTCGTCCTCCGCTCCTTGTGCACGATAAATCCCGTTCAACACAAGCTGACCTTGCAACACTGCCTGATCTCCCTGTTCTATCACTTGAATGCGTGGAACAAGCTCAATTTCTTCAAGTTCATCAATCGCCGCGACATTGTCTGGCAAATGTACACGTTCATAAATATCAAATCGCAGACCATTATTTACTTCAGACATTTCAATGCCTCCCTTCACATAATGAATGCTTGTTTTATTCTAGCTTTCACTATTTATCTATATGGTGAAGGGTGCTTTAGCATGACTATCTTTTTGTTATATGTTGCTTTATTTCTGCATACCATGATGGCATCGTTGCTTGTACATATACTTGGTCAGATGATAAAGGATGAATGAAGGTTAGACTTGCCCCATGCAATGCTTGATGTTTAAGCCATTTAGTCTCTCCACCATATAATTTATCACCTACTAGAGGATGACCAAGATGTGTCATATGAACCCTGATTTGATGCGTTCTACCCGTCTCTAGTTTCAATGCAACTTCAGTATAACGAGCGTATTTCGCAAGTACATTATAATGTGTTATTGCTGAGTCTCCACTAGATGTAACCACTCTTCTCTTCGGTTCACGTCTATCTTTTCCAATTGGTGCATTCACTGTTCCTTCTTCGGGCGTTAATTCACCATGAACAATTGCAATATACTGTCTATCAATTTCTTTATCACGCATTTGCTCATCTAGTTTGAGTTGTGCAAGTTGATGTTTCGCATATAGAACAGGACCTGATGTCTCATCATCCAGTCGATGGATATGTCTAACTAGTATTGGATCTTTCTTGTTTAGCATATATGCTGCTACAGCAACGTCGAGTGTATTCAATTGACCTTTACTCGAACCATGCACTGGCATACCAGCAACTTTATAAACGACTAGGCAATGGTCATCCTCGTAAAGTATTTGAACCATTTCTTGACCTGAGTTCAATCTTTGTCCAGCACTTCGATACACATCGTCACGTGAAATATCAATTTCATTGTATGCTAACAAATGTAACTGATCGCCATTCCACTTAATCCCACCAACAGAAAATATCTGATTCAGCCATTTGGTTGGGAAAAAGGAATGGGCTAGTAGCCACTGCCGCACTTCATGCGGATGACTACCAGCCCTTGGCTGTGTATGTGCTTGCTCGTTGTCTAACATCTCTCCAAACCGTTTCCAGTCCAATACGAGATCTAATCCTTGACGAGTTATAAGCTGATGAAACACAGCATTCACCTCATTTTCAATAGAAGTTCAAAACAGTTGCTTGTCAGCATCAAGAAGATGCCATGAAGCTAGTGACGCGAGGAGTGGAGTGTACGTTATTGGTACACGAGCACCTACAATGTTTCTGCAAGAAACATACTTCGAAAGCTTATGCCTCAGCTAGCGATGAATGGCATCTTCGACGTCGAATTAACTTCGATCGAAGCTATCGCATCGTGATCACAAGTGTCTGTTTTGAACTACCTCATTATATTTATTTTGCTAAAGTTGATAGTGCAATCTCATGCGCAGCAATTGTATTTGCTATGTCCTCATCAGTATGTACAATTGATAAGAATAGCCCTTCGAATTGAGAAGGTGGAACACTTATACCTTGATTCAGCATCTGGGCAAAATAAGCTTTGAAATGATCAAGATTAGACGATTTAGCCGTCTCGAAGTTAATAACAGCCTCATTCGTGAAGAATGGACATACCATAGAACCGATACGATTAACTGTTAACGGAATACCATACTTAACCGCATTAGCTTCGAATCCTGCCTGCAAGCTTGCCGCTTTAACTTCTAATTGCTCATACGCATCTTTGGTCATTAATTTCAAAGTCGCGTAACCGGCTGCCATCGCAAGCGGATTACCAGATAATGTTCCCGCCTGATAGATTGGTCCGCTTGGTGCGATTTGCTCCATTATGTCACGACGACCACCGTATGCTCCAACTGGTAAGCCACCACCAATAACTTTACCAAAGCAAGTTAAGTCGGGGATTACTCCAAAGCGCCCCTGTGCACAGTGATAATCCACTCGGAAGCCAGTCATAACTTCATCAAATATAAGTAAACTGCCATATTGCGATGTTAACTCTCTTAATCCTTCCAGAAACCCTGGTTGTGGAGGTACAACGCCCATATTTCCTGCAATTGGCTCAACGATCACACAAGCAAGTTCTTCTCCATATCGAGAAAATGCAAGTTTAACACCCTCTAGATCGTTGTAAGGAACGGTAATCGTATTAACCGCAACTTGTTCAGGAACACCCGGAGAGTCTGGTAGACCAAGTGTAGCAACACCTGAGCCTGCTTTAATTAGCAAACTATCGGCATGCCCATGATATGAACCTTCAAATTTCAATATCTTCGTTCGGTTAGTATAACCACGAGCTAATCGAATAGCACTCATTGTTGCTTCAGTCCCTGAGTTAACCATACGCACAATATCAACAGAAGGTACGCGTTCACATACTAATTCAGCCATCAAAGTCTCGATTTCAGTAGGTGCACCAAAACTCGTGCCTTTCGCTGCTGTTGAAGTAATAGCTTCAATAACTTCTGGATGAGCATGTCCAGCAATAAGTGGACCCCATGAGAGTATGTAGTCAATATAGTTATTTCCATCGATATCATATATACGACTACCTGCACCCCGCTCAACATATACAGGTGTTAATCCTACTGATTTGTAGGCACGCACAGGGCTATTCACTCCACCAGGAATAACTTTTTTAGCACGTTCAAATGCTATTTTGGATAAAGTATCTATTCTTTGCGTCATCGCTTCTATTCCTCCTTCAACCACTTGGCTACATCTTTGGCATGATAGGTAATAATAATCGATGCTCCAGCACGCTTCATGCTTAGCAACGTTTCTAACACAATCGATTTCTCATCTACCCAGCCATTACTAGATGCAGCTTTCACCATAGAGTATTCTGCACTTACGTTGTAAGCCACAATAGGTAGATCGAATTGATCCTGTAATGTACGAACGATATCAAGATAAGCTAATGCTGGCTTAACCATAAGGAAATCAGCACCTTCTGCAACGTCACTTTCAGCTTCACGCAATGCTTCCAATGCGTTAGCAGGATCCATTTGATAAGTTTTGCGATCCCCGAATTGTGGCGCCGAATGAGCTGCATCACGGAACGGGCCATAGAATGCTGAAGCATATTTAACAGAGTATGACATAATAGCGATATCTTCGTAACCCGCTTCATCAAGGCCTTGACGAATTGCAGCAACGAAACCATCCATCATATTAGAAGGAGCAATAATATCAGCTCCAGCTTTCGCTTGCGACACCGCAGTTTTTACTAGTAATTGAAGTGATTGATCATTATCGATTGTAGCTATTTGCGTCGCTTGATCAAGATGAACGACACCACAATGACCATGATCAGTAAATTGGCAAAGACAGGTATCAGCTACAACAACAAGCTCGGGCGCCCAAGTCTTAATTGCTTTAATTGCTTGCTGCACAATTTCGTTGTCATCATAAGCAGAACTACCAACTGCATCTTTATAATTCGGAACACCAAAAACTAAAACAGACTTGATTCCTAGTGCTACAACTTCCTCTATTTCTACTTTTAGCTGATCCATCGATAAATGATAAACACTTGGCATAGATGGAATTTCTTCACGAACATCGTGACCATGTGTTACAAATACAGGATAGATAAGATCTTCAACATGCAGTCTGTTTTCTCGTACCATACTACGTAATGCAGTAGAGCGACGTAATCTACGATTTCTTGTTATTGGAAATGTCATCTTACTTGCCTCCATTATTGTTGCGTATTCCACGATACTGTATAAGTGCGGCTGTTAACGATTCAATTGTTGCTTCTTCTGCTTCTATCGCAACTTCAAGACCACATTCACGAATAGTATCTGATGTAATAGGACCTATACTTGCAAGCGGATATTGTTTAAGCAAAGCAATAGGATCTTCAATTCCACCTTGCTCTAACACTTTTATTAAATTTTTCACAGTGGACGAGCTTGTGAAAGTAATGACATGAATATGCTTTTCTCTCAACCATTCAAATACAATAGGTTCTTGCTGCACTGCCACTGTAGTCTCGTATATGCTTATCTCATCAGCAATAATACCTTTCGTTCGTAACTGAACAGGCAGAACAGAGCGTGCAAGATTTCCTCTTGGAAGCAACATTCTTTGTCCCTCAGTAGCGAACTGTTCTAATGTTTCCAATAATCCTTCAGCATCATAACGTGTTGCTTGATGATCAACAATCAAACCGCGTTCAATCAGCGCTTCGCTAGTCTTAGGTCCAACTGCTGCTATCTTCGCACCATTGAAGCGCCTGATATCAACTTTATATTGTTTCAACCAATCGAAGAAATAATTAACACCATTTTCACTTGTAAATACAAGCCAGTCATACTGCTCAGCTTGCATTAAGTGGTGTTCAATAGCTTGAATTTGTTCAGGAAGTGAGCTTTTGTTCACTTGAATAACAGGGAATTCGCAAGGTTCACCACCAAGATCCTCAATAAGTGAAGCAAATTCACTCGCTTGCGACCTAGCACGAGTAACTAGTATGCGCATGCCGAATAATGGCATCTGCTCATACCATTGCAGTTGCTCACGTTGCTTCACAACATCGCCTACGATGATGATTGCTGGTGATTTGAACCCTGTAGTAATAACTTGCTCCGCAATCGTACCTAGTGTGCCAACGATAGTCTCTTGTTCAGGTGTTGTTCCCCAGCGGACTAATGCTACTGGTGTATCGGAACTACGACCATGCTTCATCAATTGATTAGCAATATAATCAATTTTGGCAACACCCATAAGGAATAATAACGTTCCTGTTGCATTCGTAACTTTATCCCAATAGATTGAAACATCTAACTTATCAGGGCTTTCATGCCCTGTAATAATCGATAACGATGATGCATGGTCCCGATGTGTAACTGGAATTCCTGCATAAGCGGGAACTGAGATGGCAGATGTAATACCCGGAATAATTTCGTAAGGAATATTATGCTGGCGTAGCAATCCGGCTTCTTCCCCCACTCGACCGAAAATGGTAGGATCTCCGCCTTTCAATCTCGTTACGGTATGACCTTCAAGAGCAAGATCAACTAATAATTGATTAATATCTTCTTGTTTCATCGTATGTCGATCTGGCAACTTACCTACATACACTCGCTTCACATGATCGGGTGCGTATCTAAGCAATCTCGGACTTGCTAAGCGATCATACACAATTGCTGTACATTCTTGAATACATTGCATACCACGGACGGTAATGAGTCTAGGGTCTCCCGGCCCAGCTCCGACCAAATATACTTTCCCCTGATTCATCGAATTAAACCTCAATTTCCGCTAAAATTTCACGTGCACCACCATCTAACAGCAATTGGGCAACTTCAGCTCCCAACTGCAATGCATCCTTACCACGACGAGTTTCTTTTAACAATATCTTACCATCTGGAGAACCGACAATACCTGTTAATTCCAGAATCACCCCATCTGCTGAACGTTCAACAATAGTAGAATGTGCACCTAATGGTACTTGGCAACCACCTTCAAGTGTTCCTAGAAAACTACGTTCTGCTGCAACAGCTAGCGCGGAATCTGCATCATTCAATATTTGTAATAACTGTACAACTCCATCATCTTGCTGACGGCATTGCACACCTAATGCGCCTTGTCCAACAGCAGGAACACATACATCGAGTGGAAGCAATGTAGATATCTTTTCCTGCCAACCCATTCGTGATAATCCTGCCGCGGCAAGTACAATTGCGTCAAAGTTTTCAGTTTCTAATTTGCGAATACGAGAATCAATATTGCCTCTAATCCATTGCAAATCAAGATCTGGTCTAACATGCTTCAACTGACTACTTCTGCGCAAACTACTCGTACCGACTTTAGCACCTTGAGGTAAATCAGCAAACGAATCTCCATTACGCATAACTAAGCAGTCTTGTGGAGACAAGCGCTTCGGTACAGCTCCGTTAATAAGCCCTTCTGGAAGCTCATACGGCATATCTTTCATACTGTGTATGGCCATATCGATCACACCATCAAGTAGTGCTTGTTCGATTTCTTTTACAAACAATCCTTTACCGCCTACTTTAGATAACGTAACATCGAGTATTTGATCGCCTTTTGTAATAATCTTATGTATTTCAAAAGTATAAGGTAATCCATGTTGCTCACAAATATCTTCAAGTTGCTTAATTACTTGTCCAGATTGCGTTAATGCTAATTGACTCTGTCGTGTACCAACCTTAATGACTCTAGCTTCCATCGCTAATTCCTCACCTTCATTATGCACTTACGTCGTAAAGTTCTTTCGCAATTTTTCATACCAAATCTCATAATCTACTGGTAAAACTTGAAGTACTTCTTGCAATGCCTGCTCAGTAATTAGAGCACTTATCGTTAACTCAACATCATCCCGCTCTAGATCCACTCTAAGGCGTGACATTAATTGCAAAGCATTAGCATAAGGTTTTGTGAATTGAACCTCTAGTTGACGTTTCAAATGTTTCGTCAAAGAAGGACTACTTCCTGATGTTGAAATCGCTAATGTAAGTTGACCTTCTCTTATTGTCGCTGGAGTTATAAAGTTTCCTTGCTCACCATCACTGATATTACATATTAGTATACCCTTGTTTAATGCATCATTAGTAATCGTGGCATTAAGTTCTACGACATCGGTTGCTGCAAAGACAATAGTGAACTGCTTCATCAGTGTTTCTTCATAGGTAGACTGAATCCAAGTTAACGAATCGTGTAGTAGCAGTAGTTCTAGCAATGATTCACTAATAACCGGTGCGACGATAGTAATGGAGCTTGCGCCCGCTGCAAGTAGTCCGGTAATTTTGCGCGTGGCAATGATACCTCCACCAACAACGAGACACTTGTGATCGTATAAATTCACCATCATTGGATAGTACAGAGAGTTTTGTTCCATTCTAGTCACCTCCTGCACATTTAGTGAAATGCCGATAGTTCAGTGGAGAACATATTAATTAATTGAAAGCCGTACGCTAGCAAATATAATTGGGCGATCTTCTGGCCTGATCTTTCATTTACAGACCGTTGGTAAATAAAGTAACCATAAATACCAAGCGCACAAAGTGACGTCACAATTTGAATATCTAACAGTAAATATGCTCTTCCTTCCACAACTAGTGAAATTGTAGCAATCGCCAAAGACATAATTAAAAGTGGTACGCCAATAACGACCATTCTTTCAATTGAACGATCCATAACTTCCAGACTTGGAAATCTACGCAACCATTTTGTCCATTTCTTTCGTTTCAAGCTATGATGTACAACGAGGTACATAATCGATAACAAAGCACCAATAGTTAAAACAGCATAGGCACTAATAACAAGACTAATATGTACATATAGTAGTTCGCGAGTAGCTTGCCATAACTCAAGTGATCGCCCTTCTTTCGGAGAGCTATACATATTAAGCGCAAAAATCGAAAATCCAATAACATTGACAAAAAACACAATCAAATCGATTTTATAATATCTACCAATAATAAATGATGCTGTAATTAATATCCATGAGAATAATTGCAATACATCAAAGGTAGTAAATTGAAATACTGGCATACGTAATTCCGTAAGTAATCGAAAGATTAAAAAAGCTCCTGAAATTAACCATACAAAAACAAGTAGCCCTGTGCCTAGTTGCTTCGCTTTCCGATTCTCAGAAACAAAATCAGAAAAATAAAACAACAGACTCAGGGCGTAGATATATACAAAAATATCATATATCCATAAATCCATATTCATCACTGCACCACCCTGTGTTCTACTTCTTTGTATTCTTCGAAACGATAGGGCATAAAACCGATATTAAGAGCGTACAAGCGCAGCGAGTTTTTTAGCAGAACGGACAAACTGTGAGCGCTCTTGTATAGCCGTCTCTTGCACCTTTTTCTCTGCTTTTTCCATCTCGTGCAATTGTTCTTTCAAATCAAATAACTGTACGAATAGATCCATAGCTTCATCTGATTTTTTACTTCCTGCTAATTCTTTGACTCGAAGTACAGGATCTTGAATCATCTGATTGACCATGCTCTTCGTTAACTTGCGAATGACTTTCAATTCTTGCTCTGAAAGATTAGGTAGCTTATTAGATAAGCTTACCATTGTTTCTTCATGCACATTGGCAGCTTTCGTTTGTAAGCCACGAATAAGTGGAACAACACCTAATGTTTTGTACCAACTATCGAACGCGGTAATCTCTTCTTGAATCATTACATTAATCTTAGTAGCTTCTTGATTGCGTTGTGCTAGATTACTTTCTACAATACCATGTAAATCATCTATATCGTATAAAAATACATTATCAATTGTTGCAATTTTCGGATCAAAATCTCGAGGTACAGCGATATCGATCATAAATAATGGCTTGGAACGACGTTTTGCCATAATAGCTTGTACATCTTCAAACGTAAGCACAAACTGCTTAGCGGCAGTTGAACTAATCATAATATCCACATGATGCATTTGCTCATTAGCTTGTTCAAAGTTATAAGCAACACCATTGAATTGAGCAGCTACTTGCTCTGCTTTCTCTAATGTACGATTGACGACATTAATCTGAGATGCGCCATTGGCATGCAAATGTTTCGCTGTTAATTCTCCAGTCTCACCAGCTCCAAAAATCATCACCTGTTTGTTAGCGAAATTCCCAAAGATATGTTTTCCAAGTTCTACAGCAGCATAACTAATAGATACAGCTCTATCACCAATTCTAGTCTCAGAATGAGCACGCTTAGCTAAAGTTATCGCTTGCTTGAATAGCATATTAAATACAGTACCCGTTGTTTTCATATGCTGAGCTTCAAGAAATGCTTGCTTCACTTGTCCAAGTATTTGTGTTTCACCAATAACCATCGAATCAAGACCACATGAAACTTTGAATAAATGCTCAATCGCTTCATGATCCTCATACATATATAAACTGTTTGTAAACTGCTCACGTGGCAGTCCAAACCATTGTTCCATAAATAATCTTACATAATGTCCACAGATTTGTGTACGATCAACGATTGCATAAATTTCAGTACGATTACAGGTTGCGACGATCACACATTCCATAATGCTCGTTGTACTTTTTAGCTTTAAAAGTGCTTCTGTTAGTTGCTCTTCACCTAATGCGAAGCGTTCTCTAACTTCGACAGGAGCAGTACGATAGTTTAAGCCAACAACAATAATATGCATGGTGATCCCCTTTCCGAAGTGTGTAACCTATAATATACAATAATTATATCATAATACTATTTCGTAATTTTCTCTACATTTGACTATTATTCGAATTATAAGAAAGTATTATACCTTTTCTTCTCAGATGAGGTTAATAAAGTGTAAATCACCCTGAACTACCCACAAAAGAGTCCGTGAACATTCATAAGATCACAATCTCTCCAAGAAAAAGGGCCATGGACTTTCATCCATGGCCTACCTATATCTGCAATCTTATACTAGCTCGCTTTGTTTCAACTCAGGTTCAACAATTTGGAATTCACCCACACCACGTATTAATTTCTTAGCATGTGTTGTTTGGGGCTTAAGCACAGACATCATATAATCGATAGCTACTTGTGGATCTACCGTTTCGCCACAAGTATAACAATCCAGTGCAGCAAATCCTCTTTCAGGATACGTATGAATCGAGAGATGACTCTCTGACAACAGTACGAGTACCGTTGCACCTTGAGGTTCAAATTGTTTTGATTGAACAGATAGCACTGTAGCTCCACTAGCCTCCGCTGCCTCAACCATGTGAGATTGTAATATCTCCGCACTGTTTAGCAAATCAAAATCAACACCCCATGCATCAACAGCAACGTGTCTTCCGAAAGTAGAATATTCCATCCTTCGGTTCCCCCTTCCTAGCAATAAAATGTTTAAGAATTTCATCCGCTAGGACCTACGTCATTCACTTCTCGAGGGTATAATCTCTCGTAACATTACAATGTCCTGAGTGAATCCTGGTTCCTAATTTTGAACAACCAATTTGTTTTCAACGAGAATTAAAATAACATCTAATAGAGTTAAATGCAATAGTTTTTTTGTGAATTTCCTGCAATATTTCCTAATATTTCAAGACTCTCTTTACATTACTCAATATAGCTAGCTATTGCTACTTATATCTCTATAATTTACGAAAAAATTGTAATTTGTTTTTGACTAAATACGATAGAAGAAGTTAATACTTTTAATAACAAAACAAAACAAAACAAAACAAAACAAAAAAACGAACAGGAACAACCTGTTCGTTTTTACTAGCACAAGTTCAATTCGCTTCCAACGTGAATAACTTAAACTTTAATGCCTTCAAATGTTCATCAATCTTATCCAACTCTAGATCATTGCTTGCTTGATTCCGAAGATCTAACCACTCATCAATCGTCTGATGAACAAGCTTGATTTCTCTTTCAATTAAACAACTATCAAATACACGTTGTATTTTTTGGACAATATTCTTTTTTTCGAACACTGTGCGTTCACCATGATCATTTTTTTCAATGATACGGTGAACACCACCATTCTTATATTGATATACCATCGTATAATGACTATAAATTCGATTGACAATCGCATTGCCACGGAATGCGGATACCGCTTTTCGCATTGCATTAGTCAGCTTAAGTTGGACAATTCGGCATGAAAGTTCACACACATATTCGTCATATTGACTTTCAAACGTCATACGAATAGATTCATGTCCTGCTACATCTTCAAGTAAAAGTGATTGGTTACCATTTTCAAGAATAAGTACCTGAAGGCGTAATTGCTGCTCCTCCATAAAAACAATAAACGATGCTAATTCAGAACTACTTAACTCAAATCTTGCATTAACATACTCCGTGGCTATCCGCTTAGCCATAAAAATCTCCTCAATTCTTCACTTTCCAAGTAGATGAAGAATATCTTAGAACTTAGAAAGGCTAAAATACATACTCATATGTTATATTATACGAGATTTTCTTTCCTTTTTCCTGCTCTCCATACTTGAAAATCCATCGTATTTCACGAAATATCGGAATTATCGCAAAAAATCTGGAACTATTACTCACAATGCTTACTAATTATTAAGAAGTTCTTGTGTATCCTACCCTGCTTACCAAAAACTACAAATTTATCGATTAATTGAGAATAAGACTATCCTTAACTATTGTTGCTCGTGGAAAGCTTCGTCTAATTGTTGTGAACCATTTGTTTCTGTGTCCACTTGTTCTACTACACCATCAACATTCGGTAGTGACATCCCTGCATCTTCTATCGCTTGCAAGATATGCCCCCATAATTCATCGCGGCCAAGTCCAGTGTCTGAAGAAAATAGTACAACTCTATCCTTCGAGCTAGCACCTAATGTAGTTTTAATCATTTTCAAATGCTTGTCCCATTTGGAACGAGGAATTTTATCTGCTTTCGTTGCAACAATGCATGTAGGAATTTCATAATGATTCAGCCATTGATACATTAACTGATCATCTTTGGACGGCTCATGACGAATATCTATGACAAGTAGTTGCAATACTAGCGGATCACGGGATTGCAAATATCTTTCGATCATAATGCCAAATTCTTCACGTTGTTTCTTGGATACTTTGGCATAACCATAACCTGGAAAATCGACTAGATAAATATCTTCGTTCACACGGTAATAGTTCAATTGTTGTGTCTTACCAGGTTGTGAACTCGTGCGAGCTAAGTTTTTACGCATAATCATCTTGTTAATTAAGGATGACTTCCCCACATTAGAACGACCTGCCAGAGCAATTTCTGGCAAGCCATCTGCAGGGTATTGATCAGGACGTACGGCACTAATTATAAATTGAGTATCTTTAATTTTTATCATGTTATTGCTCCTCATTCTCTTTTGCTACTAAAGCATGTGCGAGCACTTCATCCAGATGAGCGACAGGAACAAATTCCACCTCTTGTTTAATACTTTCAGGAATCTCATCAAGATCTCTAGTGTTATCAATAGGCAAAAGTACCTTTTTAATACCAGCTCGATGTGCAGCCAAAGATTTCTCTTTCAAACCACCGATCGGCAATACTCTACCTCTTAACGTTATTTCCCCTGTCATTGCAACTTCTTTGGATACATAACGACCACTAAGTGCCGATATAAGTGCTGTTGCCATTGTTATTCCTGCCGAAGGTCCATCCTTAGGAATTGCACCCTCTGGAATATGAATATGAATATCTAACTTTTCATGGAAATCTGACGACACTCCGAGTTCATCAGCATGAGCTCTAATGTAACTGAATGCTGCTTGCGCAGATTCCTTCATCACATCACCAAGCTTACCCGTTAAATTAAGCTTACCACTACCAGGCATAGTTGAAACTTCGATAACTAGTGTATCTCCGCCGACTTCCGTCCAAGCTAGCCCAGTAACGGCACCTATCTGATTGCGAGCATCAACCATACCATATCGGAACCTCGGTTGTCCAAGCCATTTCTTCACTTGCTGCCGATCAATATGAATCGTTTGCAACTGTTCATCGGATACAAAAGCTTTTGCTGCCTTACGAGATAACGCTGCAATCTGTTGTTCTAGATTACGCACACCGGCTTCTCGAGTATACTCTCGAATAATAAAGCTAATTGCTTCATCATCAATCGTAAGCTGTTCATCTTGTAAACCATGGTCAGCACGTTGCTTACGGAATAGATAGCGCTTCGCAATTTCTAACTTCTCTAACTCGGTATAACCT
Source organism: Candidatus Pristimantibacillus lignocellulolyticus (assembly GCA_023639215.1). Classification (NCBI taxonomy): domain Bacteria; kingdom Bacillati; phylum Bacillota; class Bacilli; order Caryophanales; family Paenibacillaceae; genus Pristimantibacillus (SeqCode); species Pristimantibacillus lignocellulolyticus (SeqCode). The sequence goes on along the minus strand of CP097899.1, from coordinate 3,213,489 downwards.
GGAACTTGCAGAATTTCCATACGATCAAGTAGTGGACGAGGAATAGTCTGCAAAGAGTTGGCAGTCGTTACAAACATAACAGATGACAGATCAAATGGCACCTCTACAAAATGATCGCTGAATGTACTGTTCTGTTCAGGATCTAGCACCTCAAGCAATGCTGAAGATGGGTCTCCTCGGAAATCAGATGCCATCTTATCAATTTCATCCAGTAGGAACACTGGATTTTTCGTTCCCGCTGACTTCATTCCTTGCATAATTCTACCTGGCATTGCCCCAACATATGTACGACGATGCCCGCGAATTTCTGCTTCATCTCGAACGCCACCTAGTGATATCCGTACGAATTTACGCCCTAATGACTTAGCAATAGATTTCGCTAGAGATGTTTTACCAACCCCGGGAGGTCCTACTAGACATAGAATCGGCCCCTTCATCTTCTTGACTAATTTTTGCACAGCCAAATACTCTAGCACACGTTCTTTCGGTTTTTCAAGACCGTAATGATCGTCATTCAAAATTTGTTCAGCATTTATTATGTCAAGATCATCATCAGTTAATTGGTGCCAAGGTAATGCCAGGAGCCAATCGATATAATTACGAATAATTCCACCTTCCGCTGAAGATTGTGGCATTTTTTCGAGTCGATCGATTTCTTTGTTAACTTTTTCTGCTACCGCATCAGGTAATTGACCTTCCTCCAACTGATTTCTAAGTTCTTCCACTTCTCCAAGGCGACCTTCTTTCTCGCCTAGTTCCTTCTGGATTGCCTTCATCTGTTCACGCAAATAGTATTCCTTTTGCGTTTTTTCCATCTGTTTTTTCACACGTTGATTGATTTGGCGTTCCATCTCAAGCACTTCGCGTTCATTATTAAGTAGATCAAGTAATGCCTCAAGACGTTTTTCAACATCTGTCGTTTCAAGAATAAGTTGCTTCTCTTTAATTTTCAAAGCAAGATGGCTTGTGATCACATCTGCCAATCGACCTGCCTCTTCGATATCAGATACCGCCGCATACGTTTCAGGTGTTACTTTCTTGGAAAGTGAAACATAATTCTCAAACTGGCTTAGTACTGTACGCATTAAAGCATCTACTTGTGGAGATTGCTCTGTTGGTTCAGGTAGTTCCTGCACGATAACTTCGTAATATTGTTCATTATCAAGGTAATCTTGAATTTCGGCACGAACTATCCCTTCCGCTAAAACACGAATCGTTCCATTAGGAAGTTTAAGCATTTGCTTCACTTTAGCAATCGTACCTATTCTGAAAATATCTTCTTCAAGCGGGTTCTCAATGTTCACCTCAGCTTGCGATACTAGTAAAATATTTTGATCATCAAGCATCGCCTTTTCAAGCGCGCGGATAGATTTATCCCTTCCCACATCTAAGTGGAGAACCATGCTGGGATAGACAAGTAGGCCCCTAAGAGGGAGCAGAGGAATTCGGCGTGTTTTTGTTTTGCTAGTACCCATTCCAGCACCTCCATTCTATATATTCTCTAACATCTTATCACTCAAATGATTCAGCCTGCAAATATGGATATGTTGGTGAGCTGAATAAATTCAACTTCCATTGCTCCGTTTGATCTTCATCATTCCATTTGGCCAATTCTGGGAATACATGAGTAAGTACTTCTTCTATTCGCGAAACTGGAATAACTTGCAGTCCGTTCAGGTCAGCAAATATTTCTTGCCAGTTTTCTCTAGGAATAATAACACGAACTGCTCCAGCTTGGAAGGCTGCTTCTACTTTCGCAAGCACACCACCCACCGGTTTCACATTGCCATGTATTCCAATCTCACCCGTCATGGCCAGTCGATTATCGATAGGTACATTCAATATCGCCGACGTAATCGCCGTTGCCATAGCAATACCAGCTGACGGTCCATCTACAGGTGAACCACCTGGGAAATTGATATGTAAGTCATAGTCTTGAGGATTAAGGCCTTTTAATCGTAACACTGTTAGTACATTCTCAATCGATCCTTTGGCCATACTTTTTCTTCTTAACGTACGAGAGCCACCGCCGAGTTCTTCTTCATCAACAACACCTGTAATAATATATTGTCCTTTTCCCTTAACAACTGGAATAGCACTTACTTCAATTTCAAGCAGCGCACCCATACTCGGTCCATAGACTGCTAACCCATTAACATATCCGATTTGTGGAACTAATGGAACTTTTCGTTCTGGTCTTGGTGGAATTTGACTACTATTCACAACCCATTCAATATCCATCGCCGTAATCTTATCTCTTTTCTCTGACAAAGCTAGACCAGCAGAAAGTTGGATAATATTCACCGCTTCCCGGCCGTTTGTTGCATATTGCTTTACAACATCGATCGCTTCTGGACAAGGTGAAAAACCAATTTTCAAGACTGCATTTTCTGCCACTTCAGCTACTTCATCAGCTAGCAACGGACGGAAATATACCTCCATACATCTAGACCGAATTGCAGGTGGAATTTCTTGAGGAGAACGAGTTGTCGCTCCAACTAAACGGAAGTCAGCAGGCAATCCATTTTGAAATATATCATGGATATAGCTAGGAATATGACTATCTTCTGAATTGTAGTATGCACTTTCAAGAAATACTTTGCGATCCTCAAGTACCTTTAATAACTTATTCATCTGGACAGGATGTAATTCACCTATTTCATCAATAAATAGAATTCCGCCATGTGCTTTTGTTACCGCTCCTGCTTTCGGCTGCGGAATACCTGCTACACCCATCGCTCCAGCTCCTTGGTATATGGGATCATGGACTGAACCGATTAAAGGGTCTGCGATACCTCTTTCATCAAAACGCGCAGTCGTAGCATCTATCTCTGTAAATTTGGCACTTGGTAAAAATGGAGAAGACGGATTACGCTTCGCTTCTTCAAGCACTACCCTCGCAGCAGCTGTTTTACCTACTCCTGGAGGACCATAGATGATGACATGTTGTGGATTAGCACTGCATAGGGCAGCCTTAAGAGCTTTTAAACCGTCTTTTTGTCCTACAATATCATGTAGTGATTGCGGTCTTGTTTTCTCTGCTAGAGGCTTCGTTAACGAAATTGAACGAAGCTTGCGTAGTTTGTCCATCTCCTTACGCGATTCCTTATCTACTGCAACTTTATTCATCTTCTGATTGCGTAGTAGATTGAAAAAATATAATCCAATTACGACAGCAAAAAACACTTGAATTACCATTAACAATACGCTCATATTCATTACTTTACTCCACTCCTCTTAATTAGTGCTTTTAGCAAACAAATTTTTCTCGTATTCTATAGTATTACCCTCTAGTAGATGGAATAATCTTGGGTGAACAGAGAAATAATCGAAGGGCACTACGAGAACTAATCTGTGGACACTCCGAGACCGCTACGAGAACTAATCACTGTTCCAATCGCCGTTGGCCTCGGATTTATTGGATTAAACAATAGTGGTATAAATCCGAGGACAAAAAAGACCGCTATCGCTTTTCCACTAGTGATTAGTTCTCTCCGCTAGTGGATAAGAGAATCAACAAAAAAGCGTTACTTATGTTTGCATTTATAATGCAACTAAGTAACGCTCACCCTATTAACTATTTGTATGTATGATGTTCATTATTCTAGTTCGTATTTATTATTTCCTTGCTTTATACGAACCAAGCGCCAACAAATGCACTCACTAATATTGCTACATAAATTAATGTAATGTGTGGTTGATAGTCGACATACATCTCTTTCCATGTCATTGCCCATGGATGACGAATTAAGACCCATCCAATTAAATCAACGATGATGGTCAGTAGCATCCATGATAATCCGATAATTAAAGCTTCGAGCCATAGATTATCTGGTTGTACTTTAATCAAATAATAATAAGCAGCAATCGGCCAGAGAATAATGTTATAAAGTGCATGATACTTTACTGTTGCAGCATAAGATTTAATATCGTACATTGACTTAATCGGTTTAGTATTATCTTTATCCATCTTGAGCACATATCCATTGAAGCAAGTATGTAATATACCAACAAGAGTAACTACGACGTAAACTATACTATACCATAGTATAGACATTCCGAAATCCATCACATAACCCCTTTCTAATGCCCATATAACTACCATATTATTCTATATATTACATCTGTTAGAACTCTTTACACGAAATCATCAAATTACCCGCAAAAGTTATTTCACGAAAAAAGCCCTAACATCTTAAGATGTTAGGGCTTCATATTTATTATTAGTGCTTAATATGTGCTTTACGACCAGGGATTTCTCCTGTCTCTTCATACACACGTACAATTTCATCGATTTCTTTCTTCAGCTCTGAAAGCAACTCCGCCTCAGGAACTTTACGAATCATCTCTCCGTAGCGGAACAACATACCTTCACCACGGGCACCTGCAATGCCGATATCAGCTTCACGCGCCTCACCAGGACCATTTACAGCACAACCTAGTACGGATACTTTGATCGGTACTTTGATCTTAGAAATATACTCTTCTACCTCATTCGCAACAGAGAACAGATCAATATCAAGACGACCACATGTAGGACAAGATACAAGCGTTGCCGCATTCGTAATCAAGCCAAATGTTTTCAATAGCTCACGTGCAACTTTAACTTCTTCCACAGGGTCTGCTGATAAGCTAATACGCAAAGTATTACCAATACCTAGCGCTAATAACGCGCCAATACCTGCAGAACTTTTGATCGTTCCAGCATTCAAGGTACCAGCCTCGGTAATACCAAGGTGAAGTGGATATTTGATAACTTCCGCAGCCATAGTATAGGCTTGAATCGCCATCGGAACATCTGAAGCTTTCAAAGATACGATAATATCATGGAAATCTAATTCTTCTAGAATACCGATATGATACATCGCACTTTCCACCATAGCTTCAGGAGTTGGATATCCATACTTCTCTAGCAAATGATTTTCAAGTGATCCAGCATTAACACCGATTCGAATAGGAATACCTTTTTCTTTACACGCAGCAACAACTGCTTCGACTTTTTCACGGCGACCAATATTACCTGGATTAATACGAACTTTATCAATCCCATTTTCAATAGCACGTAAAGCAAGACGATAATCAAAATGTATATCCGCAACTAGAGGAATATTAATTCGTTTCTTAATTTCCTTGATCGCGTCCGCAGCTTCCATATTGTTAACCGTAACGCGAACTAATTGACATCCAGCTTCCTCAAGACGCAATATTTCTGCAACAGTAGCATCAACATTAGCTGTCTTCGTTGTACACATACTTTGAATAAGAACCTCATTACTTCCACCAATCGTTAGATTACCAACTTTGACAGGTACGGTGTTCTGACGTAAGTACATAGTTATCTCTCCCATGAACGGCAAAGTCCACCCCTTGCTCTGAGCTTTCAAAGCATGAGGTGGTTCCTTCTTTGTCTGTATTCAAGTAACGTTAAGCACTTTCTTCCTTCTTGCTATCCTTCTTCTCAGCAGGAGCAAGTTCAGGAACAATTTTGCTTGTTACTGTATCTTCAGTTATTACACAAGTCGTGACATCTTCACGAGATGGCACTTCATACATTAAATCAAGCATGATCCCTTCAATAATTGCACGGAGACCACGAGCACCTGTATTACGCTTAATTGCTTCTTTCGCAATCGCATCAAGTGCATCAGCCTGGAATTCTAGCTTCACATTGTCAAGCTCAAGCAATTTTTGATATTGCTTCACTAACGCATTTTTCGGTTCAGAAAGAATACGTACTAGTGCTGGCTCATCAAGAGGCTCTAGAGTAGAAATAACAGGTAAACGACCAACGAACTCAGGAATTAACCCGAATTTCAATAGATCTTCAGGTAATACCATTGACAAGTATTCCCCTGGTTTTAGATCTTTCTGAACTTCTCCAGTAGAATTAAAACCGATTACCTTTTTACCAATTCTACGTTTAATGATTGATTCAAGACCGTCAAATGCACCACCACAGATAAACAAAATGTTAGTAGTATCAATTTGAATAAATTCTTGATGTGGATGTTTACGACCACCTTGAGGAGGAACAGAAGCTACTGTACCTTCAAGAATTTTAAGTAACGCTTGCTGAACACCTTCACCAGACACATCACGTGTAATGGATGGATTTTCAGATTTACGAGCTACTTTATCGATCTCATCGATATAAATAATACCGCGCTCAGCTTTTTCTACATCATAATCAGCAGCTTGGATTAATTTCAGAAGAATGTTTTCAACATCCTCACCAACATAACCAGCCTCTGTTAAAGACGTAGCATCTGCAATAGCAAATGGTACATTCAAAATACGAGCCATTGTTTGCGCTAGTAATGTTTTACCTGAACCAGTAGGCCCTAGAAGTAAAATATTACTCTTCTGCAACTCAACATCCTCAATTTTGCTACCTGTATTAATACGTTTATAGTGATTATAAACTGCTACAGATAGTGATTTTTTGGCAAAGTCTTGGCCAATAACATAAGAATCAAGTGTAGAACGAATTTCCATTGGTTTTGGAATACTCTTCAGATCCACTTCTTCCTCTTGTCCTAGCTCTTCCTCTACGATTTCAGAACAAAGATCAATACATTCATCACATATATAAACGCTAGGGCCAGCTACTAACTTACGTACCTGCTCTTGCGATTTACCACAGAAAGAACATTTCAATTGAGCTTTCTCATCATTGAATTTAAACATTATTTCACCCCTTCATTCCAATATTACAGTATCGGTGAAGTAATCACCTTATCTATCAAGCCATATTCCAATGCTTCTTGCGCACTCATGAAGTTATCACGATCTGTATCACGATCAATCTTCTCGTATGTTTGACCAGTACGATCTACGTAGATTTGATTCAGCTTTTGCTTCGTTTTAAGTATCCAATCAGCATGAATCTTAATATCTGTAGCTTGACCACTAATGCCACCAAGCGGCTGGTGAATCATCACTTCCGCATTTGGAAGCGCAAAACGTTTGCCTTTGGCACCTGCTGTAAGAAGTAGTGACCCCATACTTGCGGCCATACCCATACAAATTGTACTTACTTCAGGCTTGATGTATTGCATAGTATCAAATATACCCATACCTGCTGTAACTGAACCACCAGGTGAATTGATATAGAGATGGATATCTTTATCAGGATCATCCGCAGCTAGGAATAGCAATTGAGCAATTACTGCATTCGCAACATCATCATCAATCGCACTACCAAGAAATATAATACGATCTTTAAGCAAGCGAGAATAAATATCGTAAGATCTTTCCCCACGATTCGTCTGTTCTACAACGACTGGAACTAAGTTCATGCGATCAACCTTCTTTCATCTTGGACTTAATATGAACACTTTTATTGTATCACGTTGAAGAAGTGATGTCATTTTTTCGATCAAGTCTATGTCTACTTTTAATCTTTATTACTCATATGTATACGGTCACTCAAAAAGCTATATGTATGTTATGTAGATAGAAATCTCATTGAGCAGGTCCATAGTTTAAAAATAAGGCACGTATGCACACGTGCCTTATCCCTTATCTTATGTTCTGCTATATGTGTTAAACAAATTAAACAGCTACACTATTGCTAACTAGGAATTTGATTGCTTTACGAAGCAATAGATCCTCAGTCAAGTTTTCTAGGTTACCATTTTGCGTGAAGATTTCACGAATTTCTTCAGCAGGACGATTGTATGCTGTAGAAAGGTTAGCTAGTTCCTCGTTGATATCTTCTTCAGATACTTCAATAGATTCAGCTTTCGCAATTGCTTCTAGTACAAGGTTGTTAAGAACGCGTTTTTCTGCGTCACCCTTCATTTGGTCACGAAGCACTTGCTCGTTTTGACCAGAGAATTGGTAGTACAGATCAAGCGTCATACCTTGAGAACGTAGACGGTTTTCGAAATCTTGTAGCATGTAGTTTTGTTCAGTTTCTACCATAGCTGCAGGAATTTCTACTGTAGCTGCTTCAGCAACTTTAGAGATAACTTCTGCTTCTTGAGCTTGTGTAGCTTCTTTTACTTTGTTTTCTTGAAGTTTGCTTGCAAGATCTTTTTTGTACTCTTCAAGAGTATCAAATTCACTTACGTCTTTTGCAAACTCATCATCAAGTGCTGGAAGCGTTTTGCGTTTAAGCTCATGCAATTTAACTTTGAAAATTGCTGCTTTACCAGCTAGACTTGCTTCTTGGTAAGCTTCTGGGAATGTAACTTCTACATCTTTGAAATCTCCAAGTTGCATGCCTACTACTTGCTCTTCGAATCCAGGAATGAATGAACCTGAACCTAGTTCAAGAGAGTAACGCTCAGCTTTACCACCTTCAAATGCAACGCCATCTACATAACCATCAAAGTCGATTACAGTAACGTCGCCATTTTCAGCAGCGCCTTCTTCAACAACATTAAGCTCAGCATGACGTTGTTGTAGACGCTCTAGTTCAGCAGCGATTTCTTCTTCTGTTACTTCAGCAGAAACTTTTGCAACTTCTACGCCATTGTATGCGCCTAGAGTTACTTCAGGTTTAACTGTAACTTTTGCAGTAAAGATGAATGTTTGTCCTTTTGCAAATTGAGTTACATCGATTTCTGGACGATCAACTGGCTGAATACCAGTTTCTTGAATAGCTGCAGAGTATGCGCCAGGAAGAATGATATCAATTGCATCCTGGTACAAGCTTTCAATTCCGAATTTTGCTTCGAAAATTGAACGAGGTACCTTACCTTTACGGAAACCAGGTACGTTTACTTGTGCTACAACTTTTTTGAAAGCTTGATCTAGTGATTCTGATACTTTCTCAGCATCCACTTCTACGTTAATTGATACAGTGTTCGATTCTATTTTTTCCCAAGTTGCTTTCATTTTATGCTTTCCCCTCCAAAATGCTCATGCATTACATGTTTTCACGTCTAATAAACCACTCTATTATATACAAGTTATCGATTCTTTTCAAGGTAATAATTAATCAGAATCTTGCAAATATAGTGCAACCTCACGAATTACTCGACTTGCTTGCTCATAGCGGAATCGATACTCATTAGTAATTCCGTATGTTTCACGGATATCATCGTCCACTGCGTACCCATATACAATGAGCTGCATAGTATGATGTAAACCGGCAGCAAAACAATCTTCAATGTACTCTTCTTCATTCAACATCCATCCGTAGCTACGTGTACCATATATGCATTGTAGACATTCGAGCCAAAGTTCAGTGACTAATATTGGCATTGTCACATCTACTTGTTCAAGTGCTGACACAGCTTTTTCTAATATAGCATTGACAGAATCCGGAAATTCATTCATTGATAATGGAGTTTCTTCTATAAGTAGATTCACTGTTTCATCCATGCGGGTCAATTGTACCGTACCAGAGCAACCTCTTTTTTTCAAACATTGTAATGCTTTAAATTGTACCGCAGAGGATAGTGTAGCCTCTTGAAGCCAATTAATCAACTGTTCATCTAATTCAGGAGCGTCCAAATAAGTTGCACGCTCAAGTGCTAGCATTTGCTGATCCATAGGTAATGATGATTTTAAAGTATCCATCAGCTTAGAGGCAGCCTCAGTTGAATTAGTTGAGCCATAGTCACTTAATGCCGCTCTTCTAAATTGCTCCTCTAAATCCTCATGCTCAAGTCCATCTGCCTCATCGACAGTAGGAAAAGATTCTTCAAGCCAATTCAAAAGATGCTCCCATTCTATTGCATGTTGTCGTTCATCACCTTGACATCGCAATAAAAATCTTAATAAATCCTTTGCTTCTTCAAACTGTTCCCTTTCAAGTAACTTGGTCAACTCAATTTGATATTGATCCAGCATAGAAGGGAACAAAAATATATTTTCAGAAAAATTCTGCTCTTTATTAATGTTATCGGAAATATTAACACCACCTAACCATTTGCTAAGAAACGACTTATTTTTTACTTTCGTCAAATTATACCACGAACATATCAATAAAAAAATTGATATTAATTGATTATTTCCAAAAAAAGGTCTTGCATCACTCTCTCCGTTATGATATATTATTTGATGTCGCGTCTCAGTAGCTCAGTCGGATAGAGCACTCGCCTTCTAAGCGAGTTGTCGGGGGTTCGAATCCCTCCTGGGACGCCATTGCTATTCCATTTAACGATTTCCATATACATAAAAAACGCCTAAACCTTAGTGACCACAAGGGTTTAGGCGTTTTTTGTTATTGCAAATACATCGCCATTCTCCAATCTAGCCACATAATCGTGTCTGCTTTTCCTGCAGGGTCAAACAGGAATGATATTACATAGACTTTTTCCATCTCTTCTTTAGTACTTTTCTTGTTAGAAGATGTTTCCTTTATAAAATGTTTTACATCTGAGTCATAAAAGTAATCTAAATTCTTTGCAATAGTATCGATAGCGTTATCATTTCCAAGTTTATCTTTTATGACTTTCTTAGAATCTCCCATACTTACATCAATTACTGATTCAAACACTCCATCCGATTCTTCCGTCAAAATCACTCCAGCAACTTTATCACCACGATACATGACCCTGATGCCGTTGTCGTAAGTTATCAACGTAGACGACCCTTCACCTTCGCCGACTATAGTTTCGACTTTCTTTTTCTCATCTCCATAACAAATTTTAGCGTCTAAATTGATATTTGTTACACATAAATCTGATGTTTTTATTTCCTTCAATCCACTACCACTATTATTATTACTATTACTGCAGCCTGCAAGTAAACTAATACAAACTATCAATGCTACAATTAGTAACTTCTTCATTATTGCATCCCCTTTATGTTTGAATTGTATTTTCTTTAGTAATGGCTATCATCGTTACTATTACAACCAGCTAATAGCATAAGTACTGTAATAATCGCTATTGCTAATTTATTCAATCGATTCTCCCCTTTGCTAAATCTATACAGATAGTATAGGACATACTACAACTTTTTCCAACGATTACCTTTTTCATCATCTTGTTTAAGCAACTTTTCTTAACTAACTGACTTTTACTTTAGAGAATAAGGCGTGTACGTTCAAGATCCTGACGTTGAGAGATACTGTATTGTTGTGATTGCGGAGGAACAGAAGCAGAGCTTAGACTCCACTGAAAGATTTACATATATTCAAAAAAGCGCCTGAACCTCTCAAGGTTTAGGCGCTTTTTTTCGTTTTCATGAGACTTTTGAAATTCACCAATTCATTGCTGGTCTTACTTGACTTTGATTCCTGACGCTGATCTGCAGCTTCTGCTATCTTCAATGCTTCCAAATCGTTTTGATCGGCTTTGTTTTAAGTTATTTTTCTTATATAGTAAGTCGGTTTTCGTTGGGAAAAAACATTTAAAATCGAATTCACAAAATCCGGATAGAAATATGGTCATAGTCTATTTAGTTTTATACGTTCATATAGTTCTTAATGATTGTTATTACAAAGGAGCTGTTGTTATTGGCTGATCTGTTTGTCATTCGTTCTTTGGAAGAAGTACGGTTTTGGTCAAGAATTATGAAAGAACATTCGCTTTTTCTAAAATTAGGGTTCAGATGCGAGGATACTAAACTAATTAATGAAGCGAACCATTTCTACTCTACTTTTGAAGCTATCGAGAATAAAGCAAATGCTCTTACATTTGCAACAGATCCTATTGTAATCCGAAGATTTAATGAAGAAGTTCATACTGCCGTTTCTTATATTTGGGCATTCAAAAGAAAAGTGCTAGGTCTAATCGTTACGTGTCAGCTTCCTGGTGCCAATAACTTTCCACTACTCGTTGATCACGTTAGTAGAGAAGCAAACTACTTCCGTAACCGTCTGGAAGAATTAAATACTGGTAATCTGGAGCCTCTACCTGATGCAATCATCGATGAAAATGTATTCTTCCTCAAAATTATGGCTGATCATGCTAAATTCATTAGTCATTTACTCGATCCTTCTGAGCGTAAGCTCGTAGAGCAAGCTAATAACTTCAGCCAAGAATTTGATCAATTACTTTTCCAAGCACAGGACTTAAGCTCAATGCGCCCGCAAGCGCAAACGGTGCCGCTTCTTGATCAATTCCTTGATCAGAATAGAGTATCCGTTACGTCTCTTCGTGACTTCAAGAAAACAGCTCGCGACTTAATCGAAGCCTGCCGAATAAAAAGCATTATTCATCCGCTACTAGCTGATCATGTTTTTCGAGAAGCAGAACATTTCCTTGTGATTATCGATGCATTTGAAACTAGCTTGAGTGGTAATCATGTTTAGTTTTTTTGTAGAAGTAGTATGAAACGCTACTACGCAACGATACTTAACAATATCTATTAGGTCATAGTAAAGAGGCACAACATGTATGTTGTGCCTCTTTACTATTTAACATTTTTCTGAGCTTCTGCCATTCGCATTACACCATCTGTAATTTGTTGCTCACTAAGATGAGCAAAACCTAAACAAAAAGCATGCTTACTTTCCCCAAGATAATACCCTCTAGCATCTGATACCCACACATTCAATTGTTCACAACGCGTTAAAAACAATTCAAATTCCGCTTCTGTGCCTTTCCACTTTGTATAAATATGTAAGCCGGCATCGATTGGATAAAGTTCTAAAACAGTTTGCATATACTTAGTTAAAAGACTTAAAAATAATTCTGCTTTTTTTCGATATATTCGCTTCATTCGTCTAATATGTCGATCATATAAACCGTTATTCATAAAGGCTGCCATTGCACGTTGCTCAATGATTGAACTAGGATGTCTTTCATACACCTTTTTAGCAATTGTAAACCAATTTAGCAATGAATCTGGGAGCACCGCATATCCAAGTCTAATATTTTGCATCATCGTTTTCGAAAATGTCCCAATGTAGATTACTCTTCCTTTTGTGTCTAAAGACTTTAAAGGTTCATTCGCTCTTCCATAATGACGAAATTCACTGTCATAATCATCCTCAATAATATAGGCGTTATTTTCCTCGGCCCACTGCAATAGTTGTAGTCTTCTTTCCATACTAAGAACTACACCAGTTGGAAATTGACGACTTGGTGTGACAAATAATAATTTATAAGGACAGGCTTTATTTTCAGGAAAAACAATTCCTTCGTTATCGATAGGAAAAGCGTGAACTTTCCCTCCAGCAGAATGTACAGCATTACGTACTCCCACATAATGCGGATTTTCCATTGCTACGATATCACCTTCATTAATTAACAATTGGATAATTAATGTGAGTGCTTGCTGAGATCCATTCACAATAACAACATTGTCCGCCTTCACATTTATACCTCTAAATGTATGTAAATGTTGAGCAATGCTTTCTCTAAGTGATGTATGCCCTTCTGATGAATAAGAATCGACACTCTCTTTATTATATTGATCTCGCACTTGTTCAAACAGTAGCCGATTCCATTGTTTCGCTGGAAAGTGTACTAAGTCTACTTCTCCTAAAGTGAATGAAATAAGCTCAATACCTTCTCTTTGAACATTTGAAGCTAGTCCTTGGTTAAGGTCAATTTCTACTAATCGTTTGCCCCAATCCGACAAATTCACCTCATTGGCAGGCAAGTTGATCGGACTATCGTCTTTATTAAATTCGATATGAGCAACAAATGTACCACTTCCCATAACACTCCGAACAAAACCTTGTGAATGCAACCGCTCATAGACTGCGTTAACGGTGCCACGTGATAATTGATAAGCCGATGCTAATTGCCTACTAGAAGGAAGTTTTGTACCCGCTTGAATCTCTCCGCTTAATATCCCTTCCTTAAGTGCAAGAAACAAAGCATCACTTTTGTGACCATATTTTTCTAGAAATTTATCGTAAGGTATATATAATTCCAACGTAATCCCTCCACTAAAGTGGTACATTAAAAAAATCACAAATTGGATCTTTTTAATTGTCTCTCTTATTTATACAATAAATTACATTACTAATGTAGAGGTGATTGTTCATGAGAAGAAAAGAATTTGCAATAGCTGAAGATAAAATTGAGGACGTCAATGCCTTTCTCGATGAAATGACTTTTGGATTCCTTGGTACGATCGGAGCAGATGGTTATCCTAATATTACTCCGCTTAATTATGTCTACTATAATGGAGATATTTATTTTCATGGAAGTAAAATTGGAGAAAAGATGACCTCTCTTGCTGACAACTCAAAAGTCAGTTTCTCAGTTGCGAAAGAGTATTCTATTATCCCTTCTTATATGAATGATCCAAAATACGCATGTCCTGCCACCGCATTTTTCAAATCCGTGTTATTCAGAGGTCAAGCAGAAATCGTTCATGATCTTCAAGAAAAATGCGATGTATTTACAGTATTTATGGAGAAGTTACAACCAGAGGGCGGGTATGAAGCAATTGTTCCTTCTGATCAAGGATATGCCAAACAGGTAACTGCTGCTGCCATTGTTAAAATCCGTGTGGAAGAGATGACGAGCAAGTTTAAATTTGGACAAAATTGGTCTGAGAAAAAAATAAAAAAAGTAAGTGCTCAATTAGTTGATAGAGATCAAAATCTCGATCAAGAAACAGTCAGACTTATGAATCTATATTGTCCGCATATGAAAGATCAGACCACTTGATCGAACGTTATTTTGATTCCCTTTTTCTAACAGAACCTTCGAAAGACCTTCCAAATCAACCATTCTGGGTCAATAAATTCAAATCCGATCGTAACCATGTAAAAATCGACTATATCGAAATCGACTGGGAACAACTTACAGAGTAATAATAGTACCCTAGCAAAAATGTTCGGTGGAAATAAACAGTACCCTATAGGATAGACTTTATCTTGTCTACTCTAAAGGGTACTGTATTAAATGCGCTATAGCTTTGTCGTGTGTATCATTCAATCATTCATTACAAAATCAATAACTTGTTGCTGTTTTTCTAATGTCAATTCTCCACTGTTATCGAATATTAATATCGATTGTTGTGGAATTTTCCAGTTAATTTCCGGTACAAAATTAACTCGTTGTTCAAAGGCACTCCAGTTATCTAACTTCCAACGATCACGTTCTGTCTGACGATCAACAATCCGATGATGTTGAAGCTCAATATCAGCAAGCGTAACGACGATAACTTTTACATCTACTTGCTCTTTGGTCAATCCTGCTGCTACGATAACATCCTCAATCCATTGCTCGTTACGAAGTTCTGCTGTAAATGGTGATATCATAAAAACGTTTTGTCCTGCAGCTAAATTTTCGATACAAATATCTTTTGTTGTATCATATTCAAGATCACGCAGATTCTCTTTATAAAACTGAGAATCGCGATCATTAATATCAAAACCTTTCATTGCAAGAAAAGCTTCTACAAAACGACCACCTACTGTGTCGCGATCAAGAAATGCTGCTGGTAGATGTTTACTTAAAATTTTTGCTACTGTTGTTTTTCCTGTGCCTGCTACCCCTACGAAGAAAACTAATTTTTGCAAGATGATATCCTCCATTTTGTTGTGAAAACATGATATTCTTAATCTCTCACAAATTATAGAAAATTGTCAACTGCAATACTAAGTAATCGATATATTAATTAACATTGATGTCTCATAATATCGTCATATTAGTTAACTAGACATGCTCGTCTATGTACACTCTCACCAACTTTTTGAATTACAATATGCGCATTTGTTCAATATGCCGTCTCGTCTCATCAGTGCCTAACTTGTACAATTCCTTATACAGTTGCTTCAGACGATAATCATGCTCATCATTTACCATGCTCATGTCTGGGCTATTATTGCGCAATTGGAAGAACATCGTTTCAAGTGTCCATTCATCACTATCATCCACTTCTAGAAACTGCTCAATGATTCGATCATACTCTTTAGTATTTGCTGTAATAACTAGATGGTAATCAGCAATGTCTGGTTGTTCGTAAAGCTGTTTTGATTGTACATTTACATAATAGACCTTACGAATGTCTTCTGTAGAACCATTCTCGTTCATATCGTTAATTATCCTCCATCATCGTATGGTATAAAAGCTTATCGTTAGCTTCTCATACGGACAGACATTTTATTCCTACTAAATCATTTCCCTTATATTCTATCGATTCCGGTCCGTATATAAGGAATCGCTAATTTGATAAATTCATCCGGAGGTGTCTTCTGATTATCTCTTTTCCATTCTACTGAAGCCCCGTAAATTCCCCAACTCAATAGTGTAGCTGTAAGTTTTAGAGCTTCATCCTTTTCGGTATTATGTTGCTTTAATAACATTTTATGAAAAATAATTTCGAGCTGTTCTTTAATAATTCGGGCAATAGTATCTTCGTAACCTCTATGACAGCGACTAGACAATGACTTTTGGAAATTTGTGATTGATTCAAAAATATTAACAAAGACTTCTTCATTTAGTTCATCATTTTGATAGTAATCATAATTCAAATTAACTAACAATACTTCTGACAGTACCTTTTCCAATAAGTCATATATATCTTCAAAATGATAATAAAAAGTTGCACGATTAATCATGGCTTCTGTAGTTATATCCTTTATAGTAATATCCTTAAATTCTTTTTTTCCTGAAAGTTCAATGAAAGAATCCATAATTAATTTGCGGGTACGTATAACTCGGGGGTCCGTCTTTAATTCGGTCATTATGTTAACCTCCTACTTTTTAAACAAGTTCTTAAATATGTTGTATAAACGACAAATTCGCTGAACTATTGGTGTTGATGATTTGTATTATGATTTAAAATTCAATTGTAAGCAAATAAATTGAAAAGTAAAGGGAATATAAGCTATTTTGTTACACAATTGAGATAGAAATGAGGAAAATATATTGTCGAACAATAATAATATGGTTTGTGATTTACAAACAGGTACATGCGGAGTATCTGGAGATGAAGATATGGAAGTAATAGATTTTAATCAACCCTCAAAAGCGGTTAATCTCTATTATGTGACCGATCCTATTTGTTCTCATTGCTGGGCACTTGAACCTGTTCTTCGTCGTTTTGTAGAGCAGTATGGTGAGTATTTTAACTTTCATACGGTCATGGGTGGTTTACTGGAAAAATGGCATGAAGGGCCCATTGATCCTGCAAACGGAATTAATAAACCAGCTGACGTGGCTCCTCACTGGAGAGAAGTAGGAGAATATTCAAGAATGCCAATTGATGGCACTCTAATGCTTGATAATCCAGTGCAATCTTCCTATCCACCATCTCGTGTATTTAAGGTCATTCAAAAAAATCATAACGATACAATAGCAGCACAATATTTGCGCCGTTCAAGAGAAGCATTGTTCGCATTTAATCAAAATATTTCAGAAAAATCCGTTATGATTGACATCGTAAATAAACTCGGTCTTGATGGTGAAGCTATTATTATGGAAGCTGAACAACAGGTCGGTCTTCAATTGTTGAATGAAGATTTTGATCAAGTTAGAAGCTTGGGCGTCAGAGGCTTCCCAACCATTATTATGACCAATGCGGAGAACAAAGGCGTAAAAATTGTCGGTGCCCGTCCGTTGGAGTATTATATTGATGGTTTGAAAAAAGTTCTAAATCTCGAAGATTTGCAAACTAATCCACTACCTTCTCTTTCTAACTTACTTGAGAGAGAAAAACTTCTTTTCTCCAAAGAAATTGAAGTACTGTATGATGTTGAACCATTAAATATTAAATCATTTATTGAACAAGAACTTTCAAAAGAGCGTTATCAAGTGAACGAAATTTTAGGGGAATTGTATTTAACTACTACTATAAACAATGGAGAGTGACCATTATGTCATATGTATTACAAGTGGATTTTAAAATGAACGGACCTTTCGGTGATGAAATGGCAGAGGCGTTTTCTGATTTAGCAAAGAGTATTAACGAAGAAGATGGATTCATGTGGAAAATCTGGACAGAAAGTTCTGAAAGAAAAGAAGCCGGTGGCATTTATTTGTTCGAAACAAAAGAAACAGCTGAAAAATATAACGTTATGCACACAAGCAGATTAGCTAGTTTTGGTATAACAGATATCAATGCAAAAATCTTTGCCATTAATTCCAAACTTACTGAAATCAATAGAGGGCTTGTAAAGTAAATAAAACAAACACATCTTATATCCGCAATTTGTCTAGGAAGTCCTATTCCTTAGTTAGCTACTCTTTCTATTCTAAAAATAAAGGCCCGAGCGTAGAATACGTTCGGGCCTTTATTTTGCGGGAATATGACTATTAAAATGCTAATTTTCTACAAAATGATCTACCGCTGCCTGCTCAATTGCCAGTCCTTCCGTATATCGTTCCATAAACAAGGAAAAACCATTCACATCTTCGCTGTTAGGATAAACCTCTTGCCCTTCTTTATCATTGAACACTTTAGTGGTAAGGTAATCGGCCAATGTTTCGTGCTGCTCCTTACTTATCATATACGATGCCAAAATTGCCATCCCCCATGCTCCTCCCTCACCAGCCGTAGACATGACTGAAACAGGAACATTCAATGCCGCGGCGCACATTTTTTGTGCAACTAGCGGCGTTTTGAACAATCCACCATGCGCCAAAATACGGTCAATCTTTACATTCTCCTTCTGTGTCAAAATATCCATCCCAAGCCTCAGTGCAGCAAATGCTGCAAACAGATGTACTCTCATAAAGTTTGCCAAATTAAAGCGGCTTTCGGGAGAACGAACGAACAGCGGACGCCCCTTTGTAATCCCGGTAAGGTTCTCGCCTGAATAGTAGCCGTAGCTAAGCAAGCCGCCACCATCAGCATCTGCTTCCAGCGCTTTATTGAACAGGACGCTGAATAACTGGTTCATATCGGGTTTCAGCCCCATTGCTTCATAAAATTCACGAAACAAGCTCAGCCATGCATTAATATCGCTGGAGCAGTTGTTAGCAAGAACCATACCGACAGGGCTGCCATCAGGTGTAGTAACGATATCAATCTCAGGGTATATAGTGGATAAATCCTCCTCCAATACAAACATGGCAAAAATCGATGTACCTACGGAAATGTTGCCAGTACGCTGTTTTACACTATTCGTAGCGACCATGCCTGTTCCTGCATCGCCTTCTGGAGGACATAGCGGAATACCTGCTTGCAGGTTGCCTGATGGGTCTAATACCCGAGCGCCAGCTTCAGTGAGATAACCAGCATTCTCACCTGAAGCATAAACTTTAGGTAATATATTTTTAAGGCTCCACCGATAGCCTTTATCGGCTATTAATTTGGTAAACTGCTTGATCATATCTTCATTATATTGCTGAGCAGATTTATCGATTGGAAACATACCGGAGGCATCTCCTAAACCAAGAGACTTGCTTCCAGTCAACAGCCAATGAATGTAACCCGACAAAGTAGTAATATAGTCTATGTTTGCGACATGCTCTTCATCATTCAATATCGCTTGGTATAAATGCGCTATGCTCCAACGCTCTGGAATTTTAAACTGGAATATCTCTGTTAGCTCTGATGCAGCAACACCTGTTGTAGCATTGCGCCATGTGCGGAATGGGACCAAGAGCTCCCCTGCTTGATCAAGAGCAATATACCCCTGCATCATGGCAGAACATCCAATTGATCCGATTTTTTGTAATGTTACACCATAGTTACTCTCGACTTCTTGCTTTAATTGGCGATAAGCTTCTTGTAATCCGTAAATCACTTCATTGAGATCATAGGTCCAATATCCGTTAAGTAATTGATTTTCCCACTCATAGCTGCTGGAACCAATTGTTTCAAAATTGCAATCAATTAATACAACCTTGATTCGTGTCGATCCAAACTCAATGCCAAGCGAGGTTTCTCCCCTGATGATCGCTTGTTTAATAGTTTGCTCCATGATGGCGAAACTCCTCTCTGAATTTGAAATAAATCTCGTGCCATATTATTACCATTTGATGTGCTTGCGATATGTAGATGGTTTAACAATCTCTTTATTTATTTGATACCATAAATTTAATGATCTTACAATATTTAACTCATAATGATATATAACATGATTGTACCTCTTCAGATTTTGGTGTATTTTCTCGTCTTGACTATCAGTTGGCCTCGAGAACGGACAGACAACTGTTATTTGTAGGTTATGTATTATCTGATATTATCATCGATATACACTTAAATCTTAAAAAAAGGTGAATCCTTCTTTTAGAAAGATTCACCTTTGCTCGTTCGTCCCATCATTCTAGTCAAATTTACAATCTTTGAGAGAAATGACTTTGGTCTTGTACACAAATTTGTAGCCTAGCCATACAATTAAGAATAACGGAATACCGATATAAGAAACAATTACGCCATACCAATCGATCGTTTCTCCAATGAAAGCTTTAAAGTTCTGGCCGATAATAACGACTATGCATAATGCAAAGGCAAAGAGTGGACCTAACGGGAACCACTTGGCTTTATAAGGAAGTTCACTTAAATCCCGACCTTGAGCAACGAATGCCCTACGGAAACGGTAATGACTAATTGCGATTCCAAGCCATGTAATAAATCCACACATGCCAGAAGCATTCAGTAGCCATAAATACACAACCCCATCACCGAAGAAGGAAGCTAGGAACGCAAGCATCCCGATTGCACAAGTGACTAGCAGCGCATTAATAGGGATACCGCGTTTGTTTAATTTCTCTAGAAATTTAGGTGCTTTGCCCTCTTTGGCAAGTCCCCATAGTACACGTGTAGATGCATACATCCCCGAGTTACCAGCAGACAGCACTGAAGTCAAAATGACGGCATTCATAATAGCAGCCGCGAAGGCGAATCCCGCTTTTTCAAAAACAAGGGTGAACGGGCTAACTGCAATATTCTCAATACCAGCTTGCATTAAGCTCGGATGTGTAAAAGGAATCAACATGCCAATTACAAAGATTGCAAAAATATAAAAAAGCAGAATACGCCAGAAGATTTGTTTAATGGCCTTCGGTACGTTCTCACGTGGGTTCTCACTTTCACCGGCTGCAATGCCGACAAGCTCTGTTCCTTGGAACGAATAACCCGCTGCCATAAAGATACCAAGAAACGCTAGAAAACCACCATGGAACGGTCCACCGTCTAGTGTAAAATTACTGAAGCCAGTTGGCTTCGAGCCGCCCATTATACCAAATATCATAAGTACACCAACAATCAAGAAGATAATGACAACGGCAATTTTAATCAATGCAAACCAGTATTCCGATTCACCATATCCTTTGACAGACAGTAAATTCAAACCGAAAATAATGGCAAGGAACAGGATGCTCCACAGATAAGAAGGACTATCAGGAAACCAATATTTAATAATAAGAGTTGCTGCAGCAAGCTCAGAGGCAATCGTAATCGCCCAGTTAAACCAGAAATTCCATCCAAGGGCGAATCCCAAAGAAGGATCCACAAAGCGGCTCGCATATGTGCTAAAAGATCCCGATTCTGGCATATAGGTTGCGAGTTCTCCCAAACTAGTCATCAGGAAGTACACCATAATTCCCACCGCTATATAAGCGAGAAGAGCCCCCCCAGGACCAGCTTCTGCTATTGCACTACCACTAGCAAGGAACAAGCCTGTACCAATGGAGCCTCCAAGTGCAATCATCGTGAGGTGACGAGCCTTGAGCCCGCGTTTCAACTGCTGTGACTCAGTCGAATTTTTTGATGCCATTAAAAACACTCCTTAATCATGATGTCGATCCATTGTTGTGGAGTGGGAAACAAGAAGAAACGGTGACTCTGTCATTCAGAATATTCGTTTCTTATGGTAACAAAAAAACGCCCACAGAGGTGAACGTTTTATATCATTCCCATCTCATCTTCTTTGAAGATAGCTCATCACAAATTACTTTTCATAAATTTGTGACAGTTCTGCACCTTTCGGCAACAGTCCCAGCCCAATTGCCCAGAGCAGCAATCAAACTTCGGCGGTTGTTCCTTTCAACAGCTTCAATGACGTTCTCTGCGTCTCCACTGATTTACTTCTAACAACCGCGACCTCTACCTCATCGTTTGATCGGATGAGGGTTGTATTCAATTTAATTAACTATAACATTATAGCGAACATTGAAAGGGTAAACAATGGTATAAAAAGTATATTATAATCTTCAACCGCTCCACTACCCCACAATTCCTACAGTTATAGGCTTTTCCGTCTTATTGGACAGACATTTTATTTCTATTTGCACATATACGTTATAGTACGTGAGGTTAGTGTGAAGATAGAGAGGAATGAAGCCTATGTGTGGTATGACAGGATGGATAGACTGGCAGAACAACTTACTGCATAGCAGTGAAACACTTGAAGCAATGACAGATACTCTCACACCAAGAGGACCAGATGCCGCTGGAACTTGGTTATCTGTTCATTGTGCATTCGGACATCGACGACTTGCAGTAATGGATCCAAGTAACGGTGCTCAGCCTATGGTGCGATATCGTGACAATGATCAATTTGTCATCGTATATAATGGTGAAATATACAATGCACAAGAGCTTACCGAACAATTACTTTCCTATGGCTGGCGATTTACAACAACATGCGATACTGAAGTATTGTTAACAGCGTATATGCATTGGGGCAAGGATTGCTTGGAACATTTGAACGGTATATTTGCATTTGCTGTGTGGGATGTTCAGCAAGAAGAATTGTTTCTGGCTAGAGATAGACTTGGTGTAAAACCGTTATTTTTCGCGGATCAAGGCTCTCGCTTTATTTTTGGCTCTGAATTAAAAGCATTACTAACGCATCCCGAAGTAAAGCCGGAAGTAAGCCGTGAAGGATTAGCAGAAATATTTATCGTAGGACCGGCTCGAACACCTGGTCATGGCGTATACGAAGGAATATCCGAACTTAAAGCAGGACAATGTATGACGATTAATAAGTCTGGTTCGAGGTTGCAAACCTACTGGAAACTTGAAAGCAGAGAGCATGAACACACTATGGAACAAACGATAGATCATGTACAAGAGTTATTACTAGATACTATGAACCGGCAAATGATAAGCGATGTACCTATTTGCACTTTGTTATCAGGCGGTCTAGATTCAAGTGCTTTAACCGCAATGGCAGTACAATTTTATCGTGATAAGGACGCCAGTCCTCTTCATACGTACTCTGTTGATTTTGTCGACAATGATAAACATTTCAAAGCACATTCATTCCAACCTAATAGTGACACCCCATTTATCGAACTCATGACCTCTCACCTATCTACTGTTCATCATTATGTTCAGTTTGATACTCCTGATCTTATCTCCGCATTGCATGACGCTACGATCGCAAGAGACTTACCGGGTATGGCTGATGTCGACTCTTCACTATTACTATTTTGTCGCGAAATTAAAAAGAACGCCACGGTTGCCATTTCTGGTGAAGCAGCTGATGAAATTTTTGGAGGCTATCCATGGTTTCATAAAGAAGAAACGTTACATGCGAGACAATTCCCTTGGTCATTGGCAACTGAATTCCGCAGTAATATTATTTCACCTGAACTAAGTGATTGGATTAAGCCGCAGCAGTATGCCGCACAAAGATTTGAAGAAGCAACTTATGAAGTTCCTCACTTGCATGGCGAAAATGATCATCTACGGGCAGTCAGACAAATGTCATATATGAATATCTCTAGATTTATGCCAACATTGTTAGATCGTAAAGATCGGATGAGTATGGCAGCAGGACTTGAAGTGAGAGTCCCTTTCTGTGATCATCGCTTGGTTGATTATGTATTTAATATTCCATGGGATTTCAAAACATCGGGAGATCGTGAAAAAGGAATCTTACGTAAATCATTGCGTGGTATATTGCCTGAAGAGATTATTACTAGGAAGAAAAGCCCTTATCCTAAGACGCATAATCCTGCTTATTTAACGGCAGTTACAGGATTAATGAACGATATTATGAATGACGATACTTCACCAATATTGAAACTCATTAATAAAGACACTATTAATAAGTTATTGAAATCCGATCAATCTGCTTCACTTGTACCTTGGTTTGGACAATTAATGTCTGGTCCGCAACTCTATGCTTATCTATATCAAATAAATGTGTGGTTAAAGGAAAACAAAGTCAGTATAGTGTAAAAAAATAAGGATGAATGCATCATTACAGAAGTGTACTGTAAGATAATTCATCCTTATTTACATATTGTTAGTTATTGAATACTAAACATTGTATGAAGTTGTGGCATCAATTGCTTCAATGCTTCACCTCTATGACTGATCTTGCCTTTTTCCTCTTTGCTTAACTGAGCCATGCTACATTCTAACTCTGGAACGTAGAAGTGAGGATCATAACCAAATCCACCATCACCATGAGGGGTATCTGTAATAATACCAGCTGCAAGCCCTTCGGCTACAACGAATTGCTCCGTATCTGGAAAATACAATGCTAAAGCGCAACGAAACTGTGCATGACTTAATAAGTTAGAACCATCTGCAAGTGGATCAAGATTTACCTTCGAATCCAATTGCTTAAGTTGTTGAATAAGCTTTGCATTGTTACTTGCATCCGTCGCACCTTCCCCAGAATAACGTGCAGAGTAAACTCCTGGCGCACCATCTAATGCATCTACAGAAAGACCTGAGTCATCAGCTAGCACCGGTACTCCAATCGCGTCTCCAGTAACTTTTGCTTTTATCTTCGCATTAGCGATAAACGTATCTCCATCTTCGACAATGTCGGGAATAGACGGATAATCAAATAAGCTTTTCACTTCAATGCCTAATTTGGCAAAAGCATGTGCAAATTCTTTCACCTTACCTTCATTTTTCGTCGCAATGACGATTGTCGTAATGGCGCTCATCTACTCACCTCTAATTTTATCAGCAGCAGCACCAATGGCTTCTTTCTGCTTTTCGATTAGACTTTCAATGCCTACTTCTGCTAATGCTAACAATTCATTAAGCTCAAGTCTTGTGAAAGGAGCTTCTTCACCTGTACCTTGAACTTCTACGAATTTACCACTGCCAGTCATAACAACATTCATATCTACTTTTGCTTTTGAATCTTCTTCATAGTTCAAGTCAAGCATCGGAATTTCATTAATAACGCCAACACTTACTGAAGCAAGAAAATCATTAATCGGATAAACAGCAAAGTTATGCTGTTTCGCTAGATGTTCAATTGCTAAGCAAAGGGCAACAAAAGCACCCGTAATTGATGTTGTTCTCGTACCACCATCAGCTTGAAGTACATCACAATCTAATGTAATTGTACGTTCGCCTAATGCCTGTAAATTAACAACAGAACGAAGTGCTCGTCCGATTAGACGTTGAATTTCCATCGTACGTCCTGTTAATTTACCACGATTCGCTTCACGATGATTTCTCGTATTCGTTGCTCTTGGAAGCATTGAGTATTCTGCTGTTACCCAGCCTTTGCCTTGACCTTTCATAAATGGCGGTACGCGCTCTTCAACGGATGCTGTACAAAGCACCTTAGTATCACCAAATTGAATTAGTACTGAACCTTCAGCATGTTTGTTAACATTTGTTGTTATTGTAACGGGCCGAAGCTCATTAGGCTGACGACTGTCATTTCTCATATTAATATGCCTCCTAAACTTTTTGTTGCTTCTTGGGTAGCCTCTATATGACAAAAAGTCACTTCGGAAGCATAGACTAAAACTTTTCATTTTCTCCCGTAATACATCTCATAGTTGAAAAGTATTGGATAAGAAAATTCTATCTAATTGTAATATATTTATGTACAACCTTACTTATTGTAACAAAGCACATATGTAAATGCACCAGTAAATTGTATCTAGCTATTCATACTTGCCTACTATTCGCTGCCTTAACCTACTCCCTCAAACAATCTTAACAGACATTAATTCAATGACTTAGCCTGTTTTACTGCAATTAGCACACGTCTGAGGCTATGTTAACCATTACCCTCAAAACCGAAACCCTTATTATGTATCCAATAATTAACAAGGTTTTAATAAGCCAAAAAGAATATGGTGCAAAGAAAGAAGCTAATCTCACGTCGATTGACAGTAGATTAGCTTCTTTCAATTATTGTTTAATGTTGTTATTACTTGATGAAACTACTGTAGCTCGATATATTGCTCCCTAACAGTAGCAGATAATTGTTGTAAACCATCTTTGTCTATGAGTCGCTTAGCATCTTTCAGAGCACTAACTGGTAGTTCACCTTTATTCACTTTAATAATTAGATCTGACATTTGTTCAAATTCGTGCACACTTATTAAATCCTTATGCGAAGTTGATGGAGCACTTGAAGTTTGTGTGTAGATTATAGCTGTCCCTGTTACAATAATACTCATCGAAACCGTAGCAATGATAAGTTTCTTTTTCAAACGATATACACCTCTCAATTAGAAAATAGTCCTGACGATATTATGATAGAGAATACAATATAGCCCAGCATAAGTGCACCCCAACCTGTATTGTTCGCAGTATTCTCATCACCTTTTTTAATTTTTTTGGCTAATGATACAACATTAACAAAAAACATAATTGCAACTATTGGTGTTATGAACACAATAATAAAAGCCATTCATAATGCCCCCTAATAAATAGTTCTTAAAGTTAACAACATCTCATCATTATATCTTATTAATTTTACATATAAAGAAAAAATTGTAAATAAATAAAAATCCTCTCTATATCATAATGTATTATCCACAATTTCTCATGGAATAATGACAGTATGTTCAATAGAGAGGATTTCACGAGCAAATTACATTTTCAAAGCATTCACATTCATTGGAATACTTACTGGAGTACTATAAGAATTATTGTTTTCATCGAAAATATTTATGTCGCCATTCATTCGCACTTGAACGGATGCTACTCCAGTGTTTTCAGCAACAGACAGAATAACTGCTTGTAACAATTGAGAAGGTACGAATAATCCTGGTTCATAAGCATCATCTTGTAGATCAATATGAACAACACCATCATATTCCTCGATTGAAGTTACTTCTACATCTGGAAGAATTACTGAAGTTAACGTTTTCGTATTTTGTGGACCTTCAATAAGTTGTTCAATCGCTGCTACCGCTTGAGAATCTTCACGGTTAATCATACGCGTAACTGGAACAAAATACTGCTCGCCATTAACAGTTTCTCCTGAGAAGTAGATTGTTACTGGCGATGCTTGTGAGTAATTCACACCTTCAGCGATTTCGATGTTAATTCCGATAGAACGATCGATTACATTCGCAAGTGGATATTGTGCGATAGGCATTTCACCTAGTGCTTCACCGTTAACTTGAATCGTAACACCTTCTACACCTTCAAGAGATGTTAGCGTCCAAGTAATTGCCTCGACAATGGCACGCTCGTCTACAGCGTTATAATCCACAAATGGTTCAGAGAAGTTAACTGTAGCGATACCTGTCTCTGCATTCAATTCATAGGACAACACTTCAGTACCTTGTGGAACTAATGCACGAAAATCTACTGGTAAAGCCGTTGAGTAAACACCTTGGTCTACCATTACTTCAAGTAACTTGATACCTACAACTTCGTCTTCAGCTAATGCCATTGGTAGTGAGATTGGAGCAAGGTAACCATTCTTATCTTGCAAATACACCGTGTATTGTGTTGCTCCCTCAACATCACTGAACCAACTGCTTGTCTGTTCGTCTTGACCTTCGATAACTTCTGTCTGTGGAGGATCTATCGCCTCAGACGCAGATTTCGAGAATAACCCACATCCTGTAACTAACATCGGTACCACCATCAAACTTACTAGCGCTGTTGAACGCAACCATTTTTTCATTTCCATTGTATAAATCCTCCCCTATTTTCATCAAAAACTTTGTACAACTTGTCTTTTGTAGTAATATGTATACGAGCCCTTCCAATTTTTAGACCAATATTGTCCAAAAAAACATTTGCTGATCAAGTATTTTTCTTTAAAGTGAGGTCAATCCATTAATAAACGAAAGTTTTAGCTAATGCTTCCGAAGTATTTTTCTGTACCCGGAAGTTAATATGTTAGGCACAGAAAAATTTAAGGAGGTTTTGATATGTCACACACAGGTAAATATAGTTTGAATAGCAATGCTGTTGCACAAGCGACATATAAACTATTAGAAGAACGTGGGGTAACAACAACCCATATCGCTGAGCTTGTTCATTTTCTCCAAAAAGATTATTCA
Organism: Candidatus Pristimantibacillus lignocellulolyticus; assembly: GCA_023639215.1. NCBI lineage: Bacteria > Bacillati > Bacillota > Bacilli > Caryophanales > Paenibacillaceae > Pristimantibacillus (SeqCode) > Pristimantibacillus lignocellulolyticus (SeqCode). The sequence continues at coordinate 3,185,488 of CP097899.1, read as the reverse complement.
ACTGATCTTAAAGTAGAAGATTGTATCGTTCATGTTGAAGCAGTGCTTTCCAAACGTGAAGTTCAAAATGCTATCTTAACGGGAATTCAATTAGACATTCTTGCTGAACAAGGTCAATTAATTGCTCCTCTTCAAGAAATGATTGAAAACGACGAAGGTCTATATGGTTGTGATGAGATATTAGCCTTATCTATTGTGAATGTATATGGAAGTATTGGATTCACTAACTTCGGCTATGTGGATAAATTAAAACCTGGAATTCTGATGAAGCTTAATGAAAAAAATGATAAAGATATACATACTTTCCTTGATGATATCGTTGGGGCGATTGCAGCTTCTGCAGCTAGTCGCTATGCTCATCGTAGGCAAGCTGAGCGTGAAGGTGTTACAACTCCTCCGCTAGACTAATGCTCTATAACTAATGAAAGCACCTAATATAACTCGTATAAAAAGAAAAAAGCAAGGGAATATTCCCTTGCTTTTTGTCGTTATGGCGCATATAAATTGGATTTCACTTTATATACAGCATATGATTTCGAAGTTTTATTGGATAGAATTACTTATCGAATATTGCTCTCGTAAATATTATTCCTCCATCTTTCCGCATAGATTTGATGCGACCTTGTCGAACCAACTCTTCCAAATGAGCAATAATTTCAGTAAGCGCAAAACGTATATTATGAGCATTCAGACGAAGATGAGTGCCAAATATCCACTCACAACAAGAAAAAGCATCTACTTCATGATGTTCTATAACATACTGTTCGATTCTATCAAGACGACGTTCATGATGAGCAATGATTTCATATGCCCGCTTCGAAAAATATTCAAATGGCTCACGATGCCCTGGTAGGGCAAGCTTTACTTCTAGTTCTGCAAGATGACGCAAGTTCATAATAAACTCATCTAGTACGTTTCTGTCTTCACCAGGAATGACACCTACATGTGGCGTAATATGTGGTAATACTTGATCAGCACATATTAAGATTTGCTGTTTAGGTTGGTAGAACATCACTTGCCCATAGGCATGACCTTTTGTTTCTATGATCTCCCATGTGCAATTCCCTATTTCAATAGGATTACCTGCTTTAATATATGTAACATTTGGAAAAGGTTCAACTCTAGATTGGAACTCTTGAAGATTATGTAATATGGCTTGAATAACGTCCACAGGAACGTTATGTCTATGTAGTAGCTCTGACATATTATGCTCATAATCCCCTCTATCCTCACCCCATAAATTAATCGTATATCGATGTGCTTCTTCTGTCATATAGACAGGCGATCCGCTTCGTTGCTGTACAAAACCTGCTAATCCAAAGTGATCAGGATGTTGATGGGTTATGATGATTTGTACACATTGTTCCCACTCTAGCTGTAGTTCTGAAAGAACTTGCTCCCATACGTCAATACTCTCCACTGTTTTTAACCCAGGATCAATAATGGTGTAACCAGATTGTTCGATTATGAGATAACTATTTACCCATTTCAATGAAAATGGGACAGGTACTTTTACTTGAATAATATTTTCAAATTGTCGTTGCCACAACTGTTCCATCTTACTCTCCCCAACCTTCTGCAATAGTCTTGGTCAGTCATATATAATCACGGTCATTTTAGCATAGTTTAGGAAAAATAGCGCATACTACCTTTAATTATTTGGAAAAGGGTGGGTACAATGCTTGAACGATTAAAAGTTATCTTATCACCATCGGAAGACCTCATTCAAAAAGAACTAAAACATCCCATCAACAAACAAACGATTGAACTTGCTTTTTACTTGCCGTTGGTTGATGAAGCGAAAGTTCATAAATTTATTACTGTTCCTTTTTCTAAAAATGAATATCCTATTTCAAGTTTGTTTCAATCTAATTCTAACTTTTATATCGTCGAGGACCCTGCTAGTTGGGTAGATCTAATCTTACGTGGACAAGCTTTGATAGAACATCAAAATGTAATCTACGCATTCGATGCGATGCATTATAAATATAACGACGCACCTGTAACACAAGTTGAAAGCACTATTCGCGGTCCGCAACATTCCATTAGTGAGGATCCGATCATAGCCCTCAATCTAATTCGCAACTCATATATGTCACCAGAACTTACAATTGATCAAACACAAGTAGGTACAATATCGCAGACTAGTCTTTATATTTTATATGACCAAAGAAAAGCAAATCAAGATACATTGAAACTTGTAATGAATAAAATAGAGGCGATTCATTTGGATTTAATTAATTCAACTGGAGAGCTTGAACGATTACTTTCCAGCAAAAAATATCAGTTATTCCCTACATTACTTATGACTGAAAGAGTCGATCGTATTTCGAGAGCATTGTCACTTGGGAAAATTGTGCTTATCCTAAAAGGTTCTCAATACGCGCTTATTTTACCTGTTACATTCTTTGACTTTATCCATGCTGTTGAGGATCACTACGAGTCATTCTGGATGACTAGACTCCTTATTGTGGTGCGGTATATCGCGCTGTTCATTACAGTGTCTTTGCCAGGGCTATATATTGCTGTCTTATCCTATAACCCGGAAATTTTCCGACTTCAACTCGCCTTCTCTCTCGTCGCGAGTCGATCTGTTGTTCCATATCCATCATTCATTGAAGTATTCATTATGCTCGTTATGATTGAAATGCTATTGGAATCAAGTATCCGTATTCCGAGATTTATCGGGCCAGCATCGACAACCGTCGGCGGTCTAATACTTGGTAGTGCTATTCAACAAGCTGGATTAGTGAGTAGTGTAATGATCATTGTAACTTCACTTATGGCCATTAGTAATTTTGTGCTTCCAGTATATTCAATGACATTGGCAGTTAGATTCTTGAAGTATCCGATTATCATTATTGCCATTTTCTTCGGCTTATCTGGCGTATGCGTAGGGTTATACTTCTATATTGTATATTTGTGTAATATGAGAAGTTTTGGTGAGTATTATTTCCGATTACGTGGTAAATTCACTCCGCAAGAAGGAGATATTGGACAGGCAGGTGCAAGATGAATCGATACTTTTTCTACAACTACTTTATTGTTTGCTTTACAAATTTGATGTTACTTATCCCCTACTTTTTGACATCTGATCGATACGGTGGTGCTGTTATTTCGATTGCTCTAAGTCCGATTTTCGGATATATATTTCTATATATGTTCACGTCAAGTTTATCGAAATTTCCAGGTAAAGGTTTACCTGAAATATTCAGCCTTTTCTACCCAAAGTGGATAGTAAACATAGTTATGGTCTATAAAGCAATACTTATTGGTATAGCTGGAGCATTAGTTATTTCTACCTATGCGGTGATCATTACTAGCTTTTTGAACCCTAATGCTAATCAATATGTCATGCTTATGTTACTGTTATTAATTTGTGCTTATGCGGCGACTCGCTCAACCGTCAGTATTGCTTTCATCTTAGAAATATCATTGGTGCTGAGCCTTCCAGTTATCGCTTTCGTTATGTACAAAACAATTAAAAACCCATTGATGGATTGGGACGCTATACATGTCATTGCTAATCATGTTGATCACATGCCAACGTTACTTTCATTTGCTTGTGCCACTTTTGTATTTACGGGCTATTTGAATATGGGTCTTTTCAACCGAATATTACCACCAAATTTCAAATTCAAATACATATGGTTATATCCAATCATTGCGTTTGTCGTATTATTAATTACATTTTTTGTACCGATTGGGATACATGGAACTGAAACGGTAGCTCATTATATTTTTCTATGGAGTGCAACTGCGGATTCCACTCGTATGATGTATGGCTTTATTGAGCGAATGTTATTCGTTTTCCTCATTGTGCTCATCAACCTTTCACTAACGTTTACTATGGTTGGATGGCATATGGTTATTGAATATATTAGAACAATTATTCCGAACAATGTTGTAAATCCTGATGAGAAGAAGGCACCTATTCGAAACTATATTATTGCAGGAAGCATTATTATCATAACATTTGTCATAATGTTAAGGGTTAAGGATGGCCAAATGTTAAAATTCTCATCTTACTTTCTAATATTTAGATTGTTTTCGGAAACATTAACAACAACTTGGATCTTTATTTTAAGTAGGAAAAAGGTGAGAAAGTATGAGAAAGAAGCTGCTTCTTAGTACCATTTTTCTTTATATGATTTGTTTCTTACTTCTCAGTGGATGTGGATTCAAAGATATTGATAAACGCTACTTTGTTGTTGGTACTGGCATTGACTATTCTGGTGATGATGAGAAGCCATTTCGGATAACGATAAAGCTAGCTGTACCCTCGGTCAGCATTGATCCTGGTAATTCAAAAACTCAAATCGAAGCGATAAACAGTGCAACTATTGCTGAAGGTGTGCGAATGCTGAAAGCACAAGTAGATAAAGAGATCGATTTCGGCCATTGCAATGTATTTCTTATCGGTGAAGAGATGGCTAATCGTAATATTCAAGATGTTGTGTATTGGATGTCGAGACGAAGAGATATCCAGAACATCGCAGCCCTTGGCATTGGGTCACCTAGCGCTGAAGGTGTCATTGCCAAGCAACCAACCGTTGAACGTTTCCCAGGCAACTCCTTGAATCTATTTTTCAGTAATGATGCCACTGAATCATCATTTACTTATGTAGAGCTTTTGACCGATCTTTTCCGAAGAGTTAATGAAAAAGGTCTCGATCCCATTCTACCTATAGTTGAAATTCAGAACGATACTACCTATGTTGTAAATCGTGTCGCTTTACTTAATAAAGAAAAAATCAACCTTATTCTAACCCCAGAAGAAACGCAACTATTTAATCAAATATCTGGGCATTTAAAGATTACAAATGTTTTCGGTTCATTCCCAAGTCCGCCTTACGTCGTATCATTAAATAACGTAAAAACTAAATATTCCATATCAAATGAAGAACAGCCTACTGTTATTATGAAGATTAAACAGGCTGTGACTTTTGAAGAAGAACCTGTTAACGAAAAATCTGAAGATCAACATAAAGTGCTTAAGGAGTTACAAAATGCATATTCAGAAAAATGTCAGCAGTTACTTGTAAAAATTCAAGAATCAGGTGTAGATCCTTTAGGTTTTGGGTTACGATACAGAGCTACCTATGATCTAGCGGACTTTGATGAAAATTGGCCGGACATTTACAAGAGGATGATATTCAAAGTTGAGACGAAGATGATAACACAAGGAGCAGGATTGTTACGATAGCACAAAAAAGCATGATCAACTTATTGACGAATAAGTCGATCATGCTTTTTTAATTGTGTTATTGTTTCAGCACCAATACCAAACATCGCTACCTTTAATTCATACTCAATCTTCTCCATATGTTGCAGTAATGACAGTTCTTTCGGGCTCATTAATTGTGGTATTGATAATGACTGATCGTCAATGGACTGAACTGCATACTGAAGTAAAGTTCGCCCAAACCCTGCCACATGTGCACCTAAAGCTATAGCCTTTGCAGCATCAACACCAGTGTGTAACCCACCACTACCGAGAATAAGGCATTCACTTGCCTCGGCAGATACTTCTCTAATGCTATCTGCTGTACTTAAGCCCCAGTCGGCAAAGCTACTTGCCGCTGCATATTGGATTTTCGATGATGTGCGATATCGCTCAACTTGACTCCAAGATGTACCACCTGCTCCAGCTACATCAATAAATTGTACGCCAATATTTTGCAATGCTTTAGCTGTTTCGCCGTCTATTCCCCAGCCCACTTCTTTCACACCAATCGGTATGTCGGTTTCCTTAATAACTGTCTCTAACTTTCGTAATAGATCAGCAAAATTCGTATCTCCTTCAGGTTGAAATACTTCTTGCATACTATTCATATGAAATACTAGCGCATCTGCTTCAGAAAGTTCTACGAGGCGTAGACACTGATCATTTGTAACCCCATAATTCAATTGAACTAAACCAACATTTGCAATAATTGGAATCGTCGGAGCAAATTTTCTCATTTGAAAGCTATATGCAAGTTCCTCATTCTCAATCGCTGCACGCATCGAACCTAGAGCAAGAGACCAACCTCGCTCCTCTGCAGCAATTGCTAACTGTTGATTAATTCTAGAGGCAAGTTCAGTTCCTCCTGTCATCGAACTAATTAATAACGGCGTTGCGACTTTTTTGTTGAATATCATTGTAGGGAGATCAATATCTTGAAAATCTATATTAGGAAGCGGATTGTGTTTGAATCTCCATTGCTCCAGTCCATTACTAATTCCATCTGCTTGTACATCTTCTTGAAGACAGATCGATATATGCTCATCTTTTCTCTTCGATGTCTTAGTATGGTCATTCCCCATGGGATTTCGCCTCCTTTAAAGTTGTCTGATCAGCTTGTTATTTTCTTCACAATCATTACATATAAGCTACACTATACTATATATGAAACGGCTGAAGATTAAAAGGCGTTAACTAACCTATTACCAATCTCCTCTCTCAAATTTTCTAATTTGTTCAAGGTTTTCATCATACATCTCTTCTACATAAACAGAGATAGATTCAACAATTTTGAAATAGGGATCATGATTAATTGAGATACCTTTAATTTGTGGATGCTTATAACATTCTATTCCTGCAGCTACATCACAAAAGAATTCTGGTTCTAGTTCAATAAACTTTGAAAGTGGCATACCTACATAAATTCTATTATTAAAACATCCTTTATACCCATTTAGCACTGTTACTTCAATTAGTTTTCCATTCATAGTATGAAAGACTACATGCACACAATCAGCAATACAAAAAACCATTTGAAATGGTGATCGAAGAAATGCATATTTTCGATCATCCTCACAATATGGATCTAACTTATCGACTGTGTAATATTTTAGTATGTCGTAATAATTTTTGATATGATTTTTCAAAGTGAAAATTCCAATACCTACCCCCGGTAATATTGGACTTATAACATTAACTTCACAATCGTTATTCACTTTCTACCACCTCTTCTTTTATTGACAAAGAATTAGGATAAAGTAATTGACTTAAAAAAAACGACATTATGGCAAGAATAATATATGAGATTGCTCCTAAACGATAAAAGTAGAGACTCTTGCTTTGTATTTCAATGATCACTCCTAATATAAATCCATAACCAATAGTAATAAAGAATGGGGTAATATATGAATAAATGCGATACCTATTCCATTTAAGCAATCTATTACAGTACTTGCATATATACGGACCATACATTTTTCCAAAGTAATAATGCTTAAATGGTATTTTTATTTTACAACCTGGACAATAACAATTAATCATAAACCATTCCCCCTTTCGTCATTTCTAATTACCGAGTCGGCTATGCCCCCACATTATCCTTACTGCACTACTCCTCCAACTGAAATAACATTTCCTTTATTATCTAATTCAATTTCAATTGGTGAAAGCTTAACTACCATTTCAACGAGTTGATTAAGACCATTTTCGCTATAAGGATAATTGTAAAAATCATATTCTTTACCCTGAATGTTCACGATACGATACCAATATCCTTCGATATCGTCCCATATGATATGACCATCATAAAAAACCATTGCTGCCAAAAAACCTCACTTGCAATTTTTTTAATCTCTTTTAGTTGATCCAAAGTAATTGTTGTTTCTTTATGTGTAGCGTCTGCCTGTGTCCACTTATCAACATCATCACTTCCAATCTTACTATGACTCACATATGTGTCTAACTTACCTGATTCAGATACCATTAACATTATTTCATCCCCATGGGCACCATGTCGTTCAAATCTGATTTTGACCACTTCATCATCGTTAAATTTAACTAAAAAATAGACGCAGATACTTAACAAAGTGATTGAAAATATTATAAGCAGAAGCTTTTCATCGTTTCCTCCTATTATTTCAGGGTTAATCGAATTGCCAAATGAAAATCCATTCCAATGTCGTCTGATTAGCGGTATACTCATTCCAGTCATTCAACACATCTTCTTGGAACCTTTTAAGCTATTAAAAAATCATCATATTATTATTGAATATTACTGTGAATTTCACACCCATATTACAGCTCCCCTTATCAAACTTGTATCATAATTTAACAAATATTACCACTACCTTCATTTCGAAATTCACCTAGTATTGAAATGTCCCATAAGCCTCTAAAAGACAATCTACATCTAATTACAAAAAAACCAAATCTCTTCTCTCTCGTGTATGATAAACAATACAAATAAGAGAATCGATTTGGTTTGAATTCATGGAGCATCCTACCAGTGCCCCGAATCTTATCTTCTCGATTATTATTTCCGGAAACACTTTGAAGTGATTATAAAATCTTTCTATTGCAGACTACGTTTCGTCAACGCTACTTGGATTTGAAAATAACTAATATGATCAGGTAATGCTTCCTTAATGTTTCTTAGTAAACTTGCATCTACCTCAGGAAGAACTGCCATTATTAAAGCTTCATCCTCCGCTGAAAGCAATGACTCCCAATCCAATGGATGTCCTTCCTCCGCAGCACGTAATATGTGCTTCTCAACCGTCTGCTGCGAGAGCTGTCGTTCGCTCGCGATTTGTTCTATCGAATTTCCAGCCACATAATTTTCATAGCTAATTAGATGACTTGACTCTGTAGATGATTGACGGGATGCTCGTTGATGTTGCATAGCAAGTTCAGCTAGATCAAGCTCCTCAACTACTTCTGCATCTTCCTTAGCATACTCCGCCATTACAGCTTCACCATATTTCGCAGCTTTTGCTTGTCCAATACCTTTGACTTCTAGCAATTGCTCGATATTCTTTGGTTGAGCTTCTGCAATAAGACGTAGTGTCGCATCAGAGAAAATCATAAATGGTGGAATATTCTCAGTAGTTGATTGAATTTTACGCCACGCCTTAAGCTTCTCAAAGATAGGTGAGGCATCTTGTGATGAGTTTGCAAGTAATTGTTTCACTTTGCCTCTACGACGCTGCCATACCTCTTCTGAACCATTAAGAACAGGCAATGCTCTTTCTGTTACATTAACGACAGGATATTGTCCGTCACTAAGTACGAGATATTGCTCAGCAACTAGCCAATTCAACCAATCCGCAATATCCTTCTCTGAATATTGTCTCATTAACCCATAGGTTGATAGTTGATCTAGTCTTGAAGCAAGTAGTCGCTTATCTTGAGATCCTTTCAGCACTTTCGCAGCCATCGTCACACCAAAGCGTCCTTTCATTCGTCCAACGCATGACAAAGCCATTTTAGCATCTAATGAACGATCAATTTTCTCGCTCGTATCTAGACAACTACTACATTTACCACAAGGAGTAACTGATCTTTCGCCGAAATAATCAACAATATATTGTTGCAAACATTGATCGGTACGACAGTAGTTCATCATCGTATGAAGCTTTGCTGCTTGAACAGCTTTTCTTGATTCATCACCCATACCTTGTTCAATGAGAAAACGTTGAATATGAAGATCACTTGCTTCAAAGAGTAAGATGCACTCACTCTCTTCCCCATCACGCCCAGCTCTTCCAGCCTCTTGATAATAAGATTCAACATCGCCTGGCATCTGCCAATGTAGTACAAACCGAACATTCGGTTTATCTATCCCCATCCCAAATGCGTTCGTAGCTACGATAATCTTACTTTCATCAAAACGGTATTTCTCTTGAGCTTGCATTCGAGCTTGGTCAGATAACCCTCCATGATACAACTCAGCACTAAAACCCATCTCTATAAGTCGATCATGTACAGCCTCGGCTTCTTTACGTGTTGCCGTATATACAATTCCTGATTGCTGTTCTCGTTCTTTCAGAAATTCGCTCAAAAAGCTATATTTATTCACACCTGTAACGACAGATAACGATAGATTGGGTCTAGCAAAGCCTGTAACGTATTGTGCAGGATTTTGCAGGGCTAACATATTAACAATATCTTCCGCAACTTCGTTAGTCGCAGTTGCGGTAAATCCAGCTACAATTGGTCGATCCTTCATACTCGAAATCGCTAATGCTAATTGACGATAGCTTGGCCGGAAATCATGCCCCCACTGTGACACACAGTGAGCTTCATCGATTGCGATTAATGGAATCGTTAGATGTTCCGTTAATTGTTGAAACATCGGAGCATCAAAACGCTCTGGTGCGATATATAACAACTGATATTCCCCGTCAAATGCGTTGCGTAATGTGTTGCGATACTGCTCTGCACTTAATGAACTATTCAAATAAGCTGCTGGTACGCCTAGACGTTTCAGTGCGTCTACTTGGTCTTTCATTAAAGATATTAATGGGGATATAACAAGCGTTGTCCCTGGTAATATCATGGCAGGTATTTGATAACAAATTGATTTACCTCCACCTGTCGGAAGGATAGCGAGTGTATCTTGACCACTCAATATGCTATTTAATATATCTTCTTGTCCGGGTCGAAACTCATCAAAACCGTATACTTTTTTAAGCATAGCTTGTGCTTGCTTCATTAATCGTTCACCTCAAATTAAATACTATTTATCTATAGTAACATAACAAAAGGTCCTGCCGATGTAGAAATGATAGAGATTCTTTCTCTATGTTTTCTATACCATCGATAGGACCTTATTTAATGCAAAGACTAAATGCTTAGACCTGCTTTAACAACTTCAATAACACTCGTTACAGAACTTGCAGATTTATCAAGTGCAGCTTGCTCTTCCTCTGTAAGATCAAGCTCAATAATTCTTTCAAGCCCGTCGCCTCCAAGTACAGCTGGAACTCCGATGAACAAGTTATTATAACCATATTCACCCTCAAGGTAAGCAATAACAGGAATGATTCGTTTCTTATCTTTCAGTATAGCTTCCGTCATCTGAACGATCGAAGCTGCTGGCGCATAGTACGCACTGCCGTTACCTAGAAGACTTACGATCTCTCCACCACCAACACGAGCACGTTGAACGATTGCTTCGATACGATCTGCAGGGATCAATTTCTCGATTGGAATGCCTGCAACGTTGGAGTAACGAACTAGAGGTACCATATCATCACCATGACCACCAAGCACGAATCCACGAACATCTTCTACAGATACGTTAAGTTCCTGTGCGATAAATGTGCAATAACGAGCGGTATCAAGAACACCAGATTGACCGATTACACGGTTCTTAGGGAATCCAAGTGTTTCATACGCTGTATATGTCATCGCATCAACTGGGTTACTTAAAATAATGACATAAGCATTAGGGCTAGTATGTCTAATGTTTTCACATACAGACTTCACAATACCCGCATTCGTGTTCACAAGATCATCGCGGCTCATTCCTGGCTTACGAGCAATACCGGCAGTAATAATAACGATATCAGAATCTTTCGTATCATCATAATTAGAAGTACCGATAATATTAGCATCCACGCCCATTACAGGAGTCGCTTCAAGCATATCTAAAGCTTTACCTTTTGTTGGATTTTCAAGAGGAGCAATATCAACTAATACGACATCTCCAAGCTCTTTTTGAGCAATCATCAAAGCTGTAGTCGCACCAGTGAAACCAGCACCAACAATCGAGATTTTTTTACGTGTAATTGCCATATAATTATACCTCCTACAATTTTTCATATACTTCTTGATTGAGCCTCTATGTAATTAAAAAATATCATCTTAAGCATACACTTAATTTTCCATATGCTTCTTGATGTGCCTCTATGTTATTGAAAAATCACTTCGTAAGCATACACTTAATTTTTCATATGTAATCATTTATGTAAACAAAGAGAGCCGAACCGGCTCTCTTTGTTTGAATTCTATTCAAGCAATATATTATAGGTTGCTAATGATTTGGTTAGCGAATTCAGAACATTTAACTTCTGTAGCGCCTTCCATTAGACGCGCGAAGTCATACGTTACTGTTTTGTTGTTAATTGCTGTTTCCATACCTTTGTAGATAAGGTCAGCAGCTTCTTGCCAGCCTAGGTGCTCAAGAAGCATTACGCCAGAAAGAATAACAGAACCTGGGTTAACTACATCTTTATCAGCATATTTCGGAGCAGTACCATGAGTAGCTTCGAAAATCGCATGACCAGTCAAGTAGTTGATGTTCGCTCCTGGAGCGATACCAATACCACCAACTTGTGCAGCAAGTGCATCGGATAGGTAGTCACCATTCAAGTTAAGTGTTGCGATAACATCAAAGTCAGTTGGACGAGTTAGAACTTGTTGAAGAGCAATATCAGCAATTGCATCTTTAACGATAATTTTACCAGCTGCTTCAGCTGCCGATTGAGCCGCGTTAGCCGCCTCTACACCTTCAGCTTCTTTAATGCGATCATATTGATCCCAAGTGAAAGTTTGCTCAGCAAATTCTTGTTCAGCCACTTCGTAGCCCCAGTTTTTGAAAGCACCCTCAGTAAATTTCATGATATTACCTTTATGAACTAGTGTTACTGTTTTACGGTTATGTTTGATTGCATATTCAATCGCAGCACGTACAAGACGTTTTGAACCTTCAGATGAAACTGGTTTAATACCAATTCCAGAAGTTTCAGGGAAACGAATTTTGTTAACATTCATTTCATTTTGAAGGAATGCGATTACTTTTTTAACTGCTTCAGAACCTTCTTGATACTCGATTCCTGCATAAATATCTTCTGTATTTTCACGGAAGATAACCATGTCTACTAGTTCAGGACGTTTAACTGGTGAAGGAACACCATCAAAATAACGAACAGGACGGATACAAGTATACAGGTCAAGTTCTTGACGAAGTGCAACGTTTAATGAACGAATACCACCACCGATTGGAGTAGTAAGAGGACCTTTAATTGCTACGATATATTCACGAATTGCAGTTAGTGTATCAGCAGGCAACCATTCGCCATAACCATTGAATGCTTTTTCTCCAGCAAAAACTTCATACCAAGCGATTTTTTTGTCGCCGTTATAAGCTTTTTCAACAGCTGCATCAAGTACACGTTTAGAAGCTGCCCAAATGTCGCGACCAGTTCCGTCACCTTCGATGAATGGAATAATTGGTTGGTTTGGAACTTGAAGTGTGCCGTTCTGGATTGTAATTTTCTCGCCTTCAGTAGGCATTGCGAATTGTTCGAATAATGACATGTAATAAAATCCTCCTTAAATTGGTTAAATCTATATTTAGTTTGTTTTGAACTCTTATTATAATGAGGTTTCAAAACAATTGCTTGTCAGCACCGAGAAGATGCAATGAAGCTAGGAAACGAGAAGCAGAGTGTACATTTTTAGTACACGAGCATCGCAGGCTTCCGATGAATGGCAGCTTCGATGCCGATTAAGCTACAACGAATTACTGCGTGATCACAAGTAAATGTTTTGAATTACCTCTCATCGATACCAATATATGATGCACCTACAGGTCCAACATATTCAGCACGAGGACGAATTAGACGATTGTTCTCGTATTGTTCAAGAATATGAGCACTCCACCCAGAAACACGGCTAATTGCAAATATTGGCGTGAACAAATCACGAGGAATTTTTAATGCAGTATAAACGGAAGCAGAATAGAAGTCTACATTCGGCTTTAAGCCTTTTTGACCTGTAACAAGATCTTCGATTTGTACTGACATTTCATACAGTTCCATATTACCTGTAAGCTTACCAAGTTCAAGAGACATTTTTTGCAAATGTTTTGCACGAGGATCACCATTTTTATATACACGATGACCAAAGCCCATAATTTTCACTTTATTTGCTAATGCCTTTTCAATATAAGCATTCACATTTTCTTTGGAACCGATTTCCTCTAGCATAACCATTACAGCCTCGTTTGCACCACCATGAAGTGGGCCTTTCAAAGCTCCAATAGCAGAAGTAACACCAGAATATATATCAGATAGAGTCGCAACAGTTACACGTGCAGCAAAGGTAGAAGCATTCAATTCATGATCAGCATGAAGAACTAGCGCTTGGTCTAGTGCTTTCACGGCAACATCAGCAGGCTCTTCACCAGTTAACATATACAAGAAATTGTGAGCGATAGAAACACCTTGTTTAGGAGCAATTGGTTCTTTCCCTTCACGAATACGAGCAAAAGCCGCTACAATCGTAGGTAGCTGCGCTTGTAATTTAATCGCTTTCAGTATATTCGCTGGCTGTGACATTTCATTACTTGACGTATCATAAAGCGCAAGACTTGAAACTGCTGTTCGAAGTGCTGCCATTGAATTGGTATCTTTAGGATATAACTTAATCCCTTCAATGACTTCCGATGGAATAACTGCATACTTATCAAATTTTTGTTGCAAATCTGCAAGTTCTGCACGATCTGGCAATTTACCGTACCATAGTAAATATGCAACTTCTTCAAATGATGCATGCTCAGCGAGATCATCGATATTAATTCCACGGTATGTCAAAATTCCATCAATAATAGAACTGATGGATGATTGTGCTGCTACAATACCTTCAAGACCTTTTGTTGCTGTCATCGTTCCCTCTCCTTTATTATTGAATGAATGAGTACTTGAAATCGGACTATCCTTTACCACTAATTTCAATGATATAGGATTTTGTCAAAAAAGTGAACAATAACGAGGATAAAAATGCTTTATCGCAGTCATTGATATATTGAATCAGTATGTATTTATATAACTTGTATATTATATCACATTTTGAATTTAATCTTAAACAATTGTGAACATTTGTACGTTAAATATGATAAGCTTTGTCACATTATGATAAACTAATGATCAAGGATTAATGATAGTCAAGCAGGAGGAAAATAATGACGAAACGTTATGGCATTATTGACATAGGATCGAATTCCATTCGACTCGTAATATATGAAAAAACTGAAACTGGTGCTCATCGCGTCGTTGATGGTAATAAGCGTTCCGCACGATTAAGCGGTAAAGTGAATGAACAAGGTGAACTAAATGATGATGGAATCAATGATCTCATTGAAACATTACAAATATTCACTTTATTTGCTTCACAACATAAACTCGTAACACTCGTCCCCATTGCGACTGCTGCAATTCGTAATGCCACAAATCAACAGACGATCATAGAACGTGTATACGAAGCTACTGGGATGATGATTAGAGTTCTTACCGGCGGGGAAGAAGCTGAATTCGGTTTTTTAGGCATGGTCAATTCACTATCCATTCAAGATGGCTTTCTACTTGATATTGGAGGTGGTTCTTCCGAGCTCACATTATTTCTTAATCGGAAAATCATTCACTCATTCTCCTTTCCATTCGGTTGTGTAAGCTTCAATAAAAAGTATGATAGTCACCAAGGGTTGACTGATCAACAACTACATTCATTACAACAAGATGTTATTACTGCATTGAATAAACACGAGTGGATATCACAATATGCACATTTACCACTTATCGCAGTTGGTGGAACGGCACGTTCATTAGGTAAAATTCATCAAGCAGCTATTCAGTATCCATTCACACAAACTCATAATTATCCGATTCAATCAGAACAAGTTTGGACGCTATTTCAACATTTAAGCCAACTTCCGCAAGACAAACGTAAGAAGGAAGCTGGTTTAAGTAAGGATCGTGTCGATGTCATTGTTCCAGGGATTGCTGTTATGTCTACGATCTTTCAATATATTCAAGGAACACATTACATCATTTGCGGTGCTGGCTTGAGAGATGGCCTATTCCACAAACTATTTTTTCCTGAACAACCACTATTACAACATCCACTACAATATAGTGTGCAAAACTTGCTTGCCTTACACACAGCAGTACCTCGTACTCATGTTGAACATGTGAGTAAACTAGCCGTGCAATTATTACAGCATCTGTACAATGGTAACGAGAATGTAGCTCAATTGTCATTGTATCTCGAAACTGCTGCAAA
Organism: Candidatus Pristimantibacillus lignocellulolyticus; assembly: GCA_023639215.1. Lineage (NCBI taxonomy): Bacteria > Bacillati > Bacillota > Bacilli > Caryophanales > Paenibacillaceae > Pristimantibacillus (SeqCode) > Pristimantibacillus lignocellulolyticus (SeqCode). The sequence continues at coordinate 3,169,698 of CP097899.1, read as the reverse complement.
TCTATATCGTATCGGTGCTACAATTGATTACTATGATTACAGTAAGCATACCTTCTATCTAATCATTCATTCTCATTTGAACGGTTTATCTCATAAAGAGATATTGCTTGTTGCGGCGATCGCATCTTACCGTAGCAAAAACAAAACACGTAATGAGCTGAAAGATTATAGTGAGCTAATAAGTACGGAGGATATCGATGTTATTTGTAAATTAGGAATGCTCCTTCAACTTGCAGCTGCACTAGACCATAGCGAAACCCAGAGCATTAACCAAGTCAATCTCACAATTACGGATGAAAAAATGATCATTCAAGCACAAGCTGATAAATCAGAGTTATCCATCGAACAAATTAAAATTAAAGAGCTAGCAAATGATTTTAAAAAGCAATGGAACGTGAAACCTGTTTTGAAGGTTACACCTATTGCATGACAATTGAAACTCTCATATATAACAAAAGCTGTACAAGTTTACCGCCTAGTATGCGGTGAACTTGTACAGCTTTTTTGTTACTTAATCCATGCGTACTTTATTGTACGCCCTTCCACCTTGCCACTTTCTGAGCAACATATTGACTCCGGAATGGTTCTTCATGATCTCGCTCAACTGCTTCATATTGACCAGTCATTTTCAATTGTCTAGCTTTCGTATTATCGCTAAGACTCAAATTCAGCAAAACGATTAGAGTATTTTTTAGTTCATTGTCAAACACAGGACATAATAACTCCAAGCGCTTCTCTAGATTTCTAGTCATCCAATCCGCGCTAGATAAGTAAACTTCTTCAGCACCATCGTTATAGAAATAAACAATCCTAGAATGTTCAAGATAACGATCGACTATGCTTATCACTTTAATGTTTTCACTTAGACCAGGAACTTCTGGTTTTAAACAACAAACACCGCGAATAATTAATTCAATTTTGACGCCTGCTATCGAAGCTTCATACAACTTATTTATCATCTCTTGATTCGATAAACTATTCATTTTCGCAATGATTCTCGCTTCTTTACCTGCATGAGCGTTTTCAATTTCACGATCAATTAATCTAATTAGTTTTTGTTTCAAACCACTAGGCGCAACGTCAATTGCTTCCCAGTTACGAGGTACAGAATATCCTGTGACCTCGTTAAAGAGCGCCGAAGCATCTGCCCCTATCGTATCGTTACTTGTCATCAACCCAATATCTGTATATAGTTTTGCTGTATTTTCATTATAATTACCTGTTCCAACATGAACATATCGCTTCAATCCATGTTGCTCTCGACGTACGACCAATAATAGCTTAGCATGAATTTTCAAGCCAACCAGTCCATATACAACATGACATCCAGCTTGTTCTAATTGCTTGGCCCAAGCTATATTTCGTTCCTCATCAAACCTTGCCTTTAATTCAACAACTACAGTAACTTGTTTACCTTCTGCTGCCGCATACTCCAATGCTTTTACAAGCGTGGAATGCCCGTTAACCCGATACATCGTCATTTTGATCGCTAATACTTCTGGGTCACGGGCAGCTTGCCATACAAATTCATTTACCGGCTCAAATGATTCATAAGGATGATACAACAAAACATCCCTTTGAGCGATAACACTCATTATATCTTCTGCATCTTCAAATTCCATAGCATATTCTGGTTCAAACTTCTCATTACGAAGTTGATCACGCCCTGGAATAGAGTTCGAAAATTTCATTAAGAAGCTAAGATCAAGTGGTCCATCTATCATAAACAGACCATCATTAATTTCAAGTTCATCCTTTAGCATTTCTAAAGCAAATGGTTCAATATCATGTTCGATTTCAAGACGAACAGCAACTCCCCATTTCCGACGACGAAGCTCTTTTTCAATTTCCTCTAACAAATCCTCTGCGCCTTCTTCATCAAGCGTTAGGTCAGCATTACGTGTTAATCGGAATGTACTTACTGCAAATGGTGTGTACCCATTAAACAACGTATGAATATAAGATTTCAATAAATCTTCTAGTAAAATATAGTCTTGTTTTTTACTATTGCCACGACTAGGAATCGTTACAAAACGCGGTAAAATACTAGGAACTTGGATAATAGCAAATAATGGTTCTTCTTGATTCCCTTGATTTTCATGTCTCAAAGAAACTGCAAGATACAATTCTTTCGTGTGAACATGCGGGAAAGGCCTACTCTGGTCAACCGCCATTGGTGTTAAAACAGGAAAAACGATATCGTAGAAATAATCCTCCACCAACTTTTGTTGCGTACTATTCAAATCCGCCATATCGCGAATGAAAATACCTTCCTTATTCAAACATTTCACAATATCTCGATATGTACGATACTGATCATGTACGATATCTTTCGTTCGCTTTTGTAATCTCTTCCATAAACCAGACGGTGAATATCCTGTAAAGTCCATTTTCGTTAATCCTGCTCGAATCTGCTCATGAATTCCTGCAACACGTACACTCATAAACTCATCTAAATTGGATGTAACAATAGCTAGAAATTTTGCTCTTTCTAATAATGGATTGGTTGAATCTTGTGCCTCTTGTAGTACACGACGATTAAATTCAATCCAACTAAGATCTCGATTGAGATACGCTGACAATTGCTTCGACATGAGTCTTCCCCCTATGCAGTAATGTTTGTTACTGATGATTCAGCAATACCGCAATAGCTTAACTATATGACATATTCATTAAAATTAATGCAAACAATTGTAAAGTTATTGTTAAAATTAAAACCTATTAATTGTAAATTTACCATTACGCATACTTTTTTCTATCCATTTCAAAATAAATCCTTCCAGAATTGGTCGTGTAAAAGGCAACAATAAAATCAGACCAACGATATCACTCAAAAATCCTGGGATAAGTAGTAGAAGCCCTCCTATTAATACACATACACCATTAATAAATGAACGACCTGGAATTTGACCCGAACTCATCTGACGTTGCGCTTCCATCCATACTTTCTTGCCTTCCATCAAAGTGGCAAACGCCCCAAAAAGACTCATACACAATAGAAGCAAAAATGTATTCCAACCACCTATCCAATCTCCTACTTGTAATATGCCCCAAATTTCAATAATAGGTAACAAAATAATTAGCGCCAAAATCCATTTTCTCATATGACTCACCTCCGTTAACTATTCGTGATCACTTCATATAATTCGGGCATTACTTTAGATACGCGAGTAGGTTGAAAGTTCGTATTAACCCAGACGTGCTTAGTACCACCGGTAACGAGCATATCTCCTGGAAGTTCGATTTCATTAGCATACTCAGCAGAGAAGAAATTATCGTTAGTCACTTTACGTACCTGTGATTCGAACTCTATTCGCAGTGGTGTACATTCTTTCATTCGCGTACACACAATGACCATATCATCGTATTTCGCAGGAGAAACGTATTTCACGGCTAGATCAATAACAGGCAGAAGTAAACCTTTATTTTCTATATCACGATAATGATATCCCATACTTCTTATCCATTCTGTACGTCCAATTTCGAACCAGGTTACATAATTCCCATGAAAAACTACACTCATTTGATCCGTTTCTTGATATCTTACTCTAATTGGATGCGTATACCAGTAATCCTTCATGTTTCATCTCCTAAAACTTTTCAATAACTTCCTGTCATACATCATCGCTATTGAAAAGTAACTTCGTAAGCATTAACCAAACTTTTCAATAACTAAATTGTAATACTTTAGCACAATTGAAAAGTGACTTCGTAAGCATAGCTACTATTTATTTATGATAAAACCTTTACCTGAGGAAATTCGAGGATGAGTGACCGCGTTTATAAGGTAGCTTTTATCGCCAAATATAATTTACCCAGCGATACGCTCGGAAAATTATAAATTCTATTATGGTAGACAAAAAGCGACGGTGAAAATCACCATCGCTCTTAATTTTAATCATGTTGTTGAATTAAAGTACTTTTGATTGTCCGGAGTAGATATATCCTGTTTCAGAATAAATCGTAACTTCCATTCCATCTTCCAAGATTTCAGTAGCATTCGCAACACCTAGAACTACTGGTGTACTCAAGTTAATTCCGCAAACTGCTGCATGACTTGTGATGCCGCCTTGCTCTGTAATTACTGCACTAGCTAATTCAAAAGCAGGAATGAAATCTTTATCTGTAGATACGGTTACAAGTACATCACCTTTTTGCATTTTAGCGTTAGCTTCAGCAGGCGTACGTGCAACAACGATTTTACCTGTTACATTTTGACTACCGATGCCTTGTCCAGTTGCTAATAGTTCGCCAATATGATGAATTTTCATCAAATTAGTTGTACCAGCACGTCCAACAGGAACACCAGCAGTAATAACTACTGTATCTCCAACAGACAATAGACCAGTGTTCATTGCGCCTTTAACAGCATTTTCGAACATTTCATCCGTTGTATCAGCTTCGATACCTCTAACAGGGAATACACCCCAATTTAGAGCTAGTCCACACATAACTTGTTCTGTAGGTGTAACTGCAATGATAAGAGCTTTAGGACGATATTTAGAAACTACACGAGCAGTGAATCCACTTTGTGTAGAAGTTACAATCGCTTTAGCATTAAGATCAAGCGCTGAGTTAGCAACTGCTTGGCTAATTGCTTCTGTTACTGAATTTTGTTGAGCACTTGCTTGTTTCATGAAGATCTCACGATATTCAAGAGCTTGCTCAGCGCGCTCAGCAATACGAGACATTGTCTCAACAGATTCTGTTGGATATTTACCAGCAGCTGTTTCACCAGAAAGCATAATTGCATCAGTTCCATCAAAGATCGCATTCGCTACGTCACTTGCTTCAGCGCGAGTTGGACGAGGATTACGTTGCATGGAATCAAGCATTTGTGTTGCTGTAATAACTGGTTTACCAGCTACATTACATTTTTTGATCATTAATTTTTGAACTAGTGGTACTTCTTCAGCTGGAATTTCTACGCCAAGATCACCACGAGCAACCATAAGTCCGTCAGATACTTCTAGAATTGAATCTAGGTTATCAACGCCCTCTTGGTTTTCAATTTTAGAAATGATTTGAATATGACTTGCATTATGTTGTTCTAGTAATTCACGAATTTCTAGAACATCACTAGCTTTACGTACGAACGAAGCCGCGATGAAATCAACACCTTGTTCAATACCGAAAATAATATCATTTCTATCTTTCTCAGTAATACCTGGAAGTGAAATTTTCACGCCTGGAACGTTAACACCTTTTTTCCCTTTAATAGGACCACTGTTAACGATACGACAGTGTACTTCTGTTCCTTCAATGCTTTCAACCTTCAAGCCAATCAAACCATCATCGATTAGAACTGTTGAACCAACAGACAAATCATTAGGAAGATTATCATATGTTACTGGAATACGATTAATATCTCCAAGTATTTCTTCTGTTGTTAGTGTAATTGCATCACCTTGAATAAGCTCGATAGGTTCTTCTTTAAGCTTACCTAGACGGATTTCTGGACCTTTAGTATCTAACAAGATTGCTACTGATGTACCAAGTTCTAGATTCGCAGCACGAATGTTTTTAATACGGTTTCCATGTTCTTCAAAATCTCCATGAGAGAAGTTAAGACGACCTACGTTCATTCCTGCTTTAATTAGTTTCTTAGTATTTTCCAACGATTCGCTGGATGGTCCAATGGTACAAACGATTTTAGTTTTACGCATGATAGGTTCCTCCGATATATTGCCTGAAATTCATTATTAATAGTATCACCAAAGTGCCATAATTCCAATACAAATTATGACACCTTTTCATACTACATAATATCTTAATCTTTTACTTACGGTGTATTATCTTATCTAATTTCTACTTTATTTGCAACCCACATATATTGGTTTATTGCAATAGTAGTTATTCTGCAGCTTGATCAGCTTCTTGCTGAGCCATAGTATAGTAACCAATTTTACGGAATTTCAAATAACGATCTTCAATTAGTTCATCCGATGTCATCTGTAATAACTCCGTTAAATGTTTGTTGAGTGCTATTCTAATAGACTCTACTTGAGCGTCCATATCACGATGAGCCCCACCTTGCGGCTCACTAATAATATCTTCAATAATCTCAAGTTCCAACAAGTCTTTAGCAGTAATTTTCATCGCTTCAGCAGCTTCATCTGCACGAGTGGCATCTTTCCAAAGGATAGATGCAGCACCATTTGGTGAAATCGCAGAGTAAATTGCATTCTCAAGCATAAGTACACGATTACCTACACCTAGAGCAAGAGCACCACCACTACCGCCTTCTCCGATAACGACGCAAATAATTGGCACGCCAAAACTTGCCATTTCTCTTAGATTGCGTGCGATAGCTTCGGATTGACCACGCTCTTCCGCAGTATTACCAGGATAGGCACCCTTTGTATCGATAAATGTTATAATCGGACGTTTAAACTTGTTCGCCTGTTGCATAAATCGAAGTGCTTTTCGGAAACCTTCAGGGTGAGGACTTCCGAAAAATCTTGCGATATTATCACGAGTATCTTTACCACGCTGATGACCAACAACCGTTACTGGTATTCCATTAAACTTAGCTAGTCCACCAACAATCGCTAGATCATCGGCAAATAGACGATCACCATGCAGCTCAATAAAATCAGTAAAAATAGCTTGAATGAAATCAAGCGAAGTAGGACGTTGATGATGACGAGCAAGCTGCATTTTTTGTGCAGCTGTTAACTCTCGATACATTGTATCTTCAATTTCCTTACAACGATCTTCTAGCCTTGCAATCTCTTCCGAGAAATCAATGCCTTTTCCATCACTCAAACTTTTCAATTCTTTAATTTTATTACGCATATCGTTTAACGGTTTCTCAAAAGGCAACTCACTCACCAGTAGTAACCTCCTTAACACAGTGCATATCAAGTAACTTAGTGATCATTGAACGCATATCTTTACGATGAACAACTTTATCTAATTGGCCATGTTGCAAATTGAATTCAGCAGTTTGGAAGTTATCAGGTAACTTTTGACGAATGGTCTGTTCAATAACAATACGTCCTGCAAATCCAATTAACGCTCCAGGTTCAGCTAGATTATAATCTCCAAGGCTTGCAAAGCTGGCAGATACGCCACCAGTTGTAGGATCTGTAAACACAGATATGTACAAGCCCCCATCACCTTGGAATTTCGCAAGAGCAGCGCTTGTTTTTGCCATCTGCATTAAGCTAAGAATGCTCTCTTGCATTCTTGCTCCACTAGAAGTAGAGAAGATAATAATCGGAAGCTTCTTCAAGTGTGCGCTTTCAATGGCTCTCGTTATTTTCTCTCCAGCAACTGACCCCATACTTCCTGTAAAGAAGTCAAAGCTCATTGCAGCAACAACAACAGGGAAGCCACCAATTGTGCCTTCACCTGTAATTACAGAATCATGTAAGTTAGATTTCGCTTTTTGCTGCTCTAACTTAACTTTGTAACCAGGGAAATTCAACGGGTCAACAGACTCCATTGTTTCATCGTATTCAACGATAATGCCCTCATCTAAAGTCATGGCAATACGCTCTCTAGCATTTAATCGACCATGATGACCACAAGTTGAGCATACCTTTAAATTCTTTTCTAATTCTTTACTGTACTGAATGTTTCCACATTTTGAACATTTGTTCATTAATCCTTCTGGCACCTCACGTTTAGGACGCTCAGTTGGTATTGTGGCATATTTTTTCTTCGAAAATAAATCTTTAATTTGCACGTTTCACACCTCTTTAGGGGCAATTGAAACTACTAATCTTACGGGCGAATAATGGTGTCGAAAACTTCACGAATTTCTTCTACTTCACCAGATGGGACAAGAATTTCAAATTGCTGTTTGGACAAATTGACAGGACGGATCTTAACTAGAAATCCTTCTTGTGTAAGTTTATTTTTAATATTTTCTGCTGATCTTTCAGTAGGTGCAATATAGAATACCGTCCACATGGGAATACCTCCTACAACTCCACGTTAGCTAGTGTATATCACTATACAGCTACTATTCCCGTCAAAGGCCGTATGATGAACCAATGATAACATAACTACTAACAATCGGGCAAATCATATTGATTCGCTTTGGCATCACCATGTGCTATTCTCGCAGACGCTGCAGCGGCTAGTCCCGCTACAAGATCATCAAGAAAAACATGAATACCATTAGCTTTATTATTCAACTTCTGTAAGATCGCTGGCTTAACTTTATCTAAGTATCCAAAACTTGTTAAGCCGATCATTCCGTATACATTAGTAATCCCAAGTGCAAGAGTTTCATCTACTCCGAAAAGGGGTTCATCTTTCTCCATAATGGACTGCAGAGGCTCTGGCAACAGTTTTCTCTCTGCTAGTTCATCCAAAGCAATGCCTGTATAAAGAGCATATTGTACTTCCCGCTTTGACAGTACTGCACGTACACTGACGATACATTCATCCATAGTTAAAGTAGGATTATATTGTGTCTGCAATAAAAATGCAATTTCCGCAATATCAGAAACCTTAACACCTCGTTGTAAAAGTAATTTTTCAATAGGAATCATACAATTCACTCCTCTCATTATGCTGTACCGATATGCATATGCGCTCAGAGTCGTAAATGTGCCTATTATTACAAGTTCAAAAAGTCTGCTTTTTGAACATCCTATGTTATTACTTAATTACAATGGAACCTTTTCCAAGTAAATGCTCTACCTCTACTATAAACTTCTCATTAGGAGATGCACGATATTGCTCACTTAACGCAACAATTTGGCCGGTTCTTTCATAGAACAATACAATAACTAAATCACCTTGATGTTGCAATATTTTATTTTGAAGAATGGCTAATATAGTTGGCTGTTCAAGCTTTTCGTTAATTTTAATAAATATTTTTTGGGTTGGTGTAGGTTTAGCATCCTTAACTTCTCGTCGCGGTGGTGGAGAAGACTTGGTCGCTCCTTTATTTCGTTGCCACCTTTCAGCTTGTCCTCTTAATCGGTCTACATGTTTCGCCATTTCTTCAATTGGTTCATCACCAACAATGACAACATCATCCACGATCAATTTAATCTCATCCTCTTGTTTTTGCACAGAAGCAAGCATAAGTACTAAGCTGTCCTTCACTAATGTAGTGCTACATTTACGCCATGTACTTGCGAATACAACTGCTTCGATACGTACAATACGATCCTCAACTTCTGCGAAAGCCATAGCTTGTCCATTTTTACTCATATAAGGACGAATGGAGGCAATACGTACTGGAACTACAGCCTTGTAACCTTCTTCGCGATCATAAAGTTCAATTAAAGAATCGAAATTTTGGCCTTGTAGTACATTTAACAATTCATCAAGCGGATGACCAGACAAATACATACCTAGTAATTCGTATTCATGTTCTAGCTGCTCTGTCATGGTAAAACTTCTTATGTTCGGTAGTTCTACGTCCCAATTCTGAATTTCTTCAAACCCAAACAGTTCAATTTGCAAGTCATCTCGTTCTTTCTTCCATTTCGTTACAGCTTCTAAAGTATCGTCTAGTGCCGCTAATAATTGTGCACGATGCCCTTCAAATTGATCGAAAGCTCCTGCCAAAATTAGTGATTCTAGCACTCGCTTATTCACAACACGCAGATCTACTCGTTTACAAAAATCCAGCAGCGTGAGATAAGGTTTCTCTCTTCTACCTGACACAATAGATTCAATAGCTTGCGTCCCTACATTTTTGATTGCAGCTAGACCGAAACGGATGCCTTCTTTCGTTGGTGCAAAGTTCAGTCCACTATTATTGATACATGGTGGTAGTACGGCAATACCCATACGAGAACATTCGTCCACATATTGTGCAGCCTTTCGCATATTACCTGCAACGGATGCCAGCATTGATGCCATAAATATAATAGGGTGATGTGCTTTGAACCAAGCTGTACGAAAAGCTAAAACGCCATATGCAACCGCATGAGCTCGTGGGAAACCATAATCAGCAAAGCGAACAATCATATCGTATACTCTATTGGCACTTAGCTCATCGTACCCCATAGTTATACTTCCTTGAACAAAATGCGCTCGCTCTTCATCAAGCACCTCACGTTTCTTCTTAGAGACAGCTCGTCTTAGCAAATCTGCTTCGCCAAGTGAAAATCCTGCCATATGAGATGCAATTTGCATGATTTGTTCTTGATATACAATTATACCGTAAGTATCTTGCAAAATATGGCGAAGTGAGTCATGAGGATATTCGACAACAATTTTGCCATGCTTTCCTTCAATATACTTTGGAATAAATTCCATCGGACCTGGTCGGTAGAGCGCTAATACAGAGACAATATCTTCGAAATTAGATGGCTTCATATCACGTAGTACACGTCTTACTCCAGGCGACTCTAATTGAAATATCCCTGTAGTCTCCCCTTTACCAAGCATTTCATAAGTTAAGGGATCATCATCTGATATTTGATGGAAATTAACCTGTTTCTTATTAATCTCTTCAACCCAGCGATGTGCCCTCCCTAGAATCGACAATGTGCGAAGTCCAAGAAAGTCCATCTTCAACAACCCAATTGATTCGAGATGCTCCATAGAATACTGTGTAAGCAACATATCCTCACTACCCACTTGGAGCGGTGTATACTCCGTTAATGGTGAAGCCGCGATGACAACACCTGCTGCATGCGTAGAGGAGTGTCTTGGCATACCTTCTACTTTAATAGCCATATCGATGAGTCTTCTAGTGTTTGCACTACCATCGTAAGCAGTACGTAGTTCCTGACTTTGATTTAATGCATGCTCAAGTGTAATCCCAAGCTGATTAGGAATAAGCTTGGCAGCTCGATCAACCTCTTGGAATGAAATATTCATAGCTCTACCAACATCTCGGATCGCAGCTTTGGCAGCCATCGTACCGAACGTAATAATTTGAGCAACATGTTCATCCCCGTACTTTGCAGCTACATATTGAATAACTTCATCCCGTCGTTCATCATCAAAGTCAATATCGATATCCGGCATGCTAACCCGTTCTGGATTAAGAAAACGCTCAAATAGTAACTTATATTTAATAGGATCTACATCAGTAATTTGAAGTGTATAGGCAACAAGACTACCAGCACTAGATCCACGACCAGGACCTACAGCAATATGTCTTTCTTTCGCAAAACGAATGAAATCCCACACAATTAGAAAATAATCCTCATACCCCATCTTCTCAATAACTGCAAGTTCGTAATTAAGCCGATCTGTTACCGTCTGACGGATCTTTGTATCATTAAGCCATTGCTCGCTATCGGCAAATCTTAAATTCATACCATCAAGACATAGTTCACGTAGAAATGAATTCGATGTTTGTTGGGGTGGAATTGGCCAAAATTGGGGTAAATTCGCTCTCCCAAGTTGTAATTCTACATTGCATCGCGCGGCAATTTCCGCAGTATTACGAATAGCTTCTGGAACATGCTGAAAACGTTCAAGCATTTCAGCACCAGTCCTCAAATACAACTGATCTGTTTCTATCTTGAGTCGATCTTCGTCTTGAAGTGATTTTCCTGTACCAATACAGATCAACACTTCTTGCATCGCTGCATCACGTGGATCAATGTAATGCACATCATTGGTCGCAACTAACGGTATATCTAGTTCTTGAGCCAATTGAATCATAAGCGTTTCTGCTTGTTTCTGCTCCAACATGCCATGATTTTGAATTTCAAGATAATATCGATCTCCAAATATTTCTTTGTGGCGAAGTGCTGCAGCTTTTGCTTCATCTATTCGTTGATGTAGTAAATGTTGATTAACCTCTCCACCAAGACATGCACTTAAACAAATAATACCCTCTGAATGTTGACTGAGCAGCTCATAGTCTGCGCGAGGTTTATAATGCATCCCTTCAACTTGTGCGGTAGAAACAATTTTCATCAAGTTACGATATCCTTGTTCATTAGCAGCTAATAGAATGAGATGATAGATTGGATTCTCTTTGCGATTGCCCTTTTCAAAACGAGACCCCGCAGTAAAATATATTTCACAGCCAATAATCGGCTTAATATTATATTCAAGACATGCCTTATAGAAGGCAACAGCCCCATACATAACCCCATGGTCAGTTAGTGCTAATGCTTTCATCCCTTTGCTTGCAGCAGCCTTAACGAGCTCCTTAATTCTGGCTGCGCCATCTAACAAGCTATATTCACTATGAACGTGAAGATGTACAAATTGCTCTGCCATTGTTGTGCTCATTAATTCTCACTCCCTCTACTACAAGTAAATGTTTATTCCTTTTATTTTATCATATTACCTATGGACACGCCCATACAATGATATATAGTCATTTGCGTTATCGAAGTTTATGCTTCTGAAGCTACCTATTGATTACATTTAGTGATTCGAGAAGCAAACAAAAAGTTGTAGCTTATGCTTACGAAGTTACTTTTTATTTGCAATGTAGTATATCAAGTATCCAATAAAAAATTTTAGGAGGTATTTTAATTGAATGATTTTCTTTCAAAAGCTGGACTTGATTTCTTTGTCGCTTTTGGTGTTGTATTAGGTGGATCACTAATTGCAGGTGTCGGAGCAGTGTTTATGCTAATGCCTCCAGCGACTGTCATACTAGATACTGCTGCACGACTAAAAATATGGGCAATTGTTGCAGCGATAGGAGGATCTATTGATCCTGTACGGGTCATTGAGAGTAATATTAGTGCCGGACAGATTTCACCTGCTATTCAACAAATTTGCTTTATCCTATTTGCTTTTCTCGGAGCACATACCGCTACTGAACTTATTAAACTAGCCTGTAAAGGGGCGATCACCTAATGCGTTTACCGCCCTTTGAACGTTACTTTCATTTACTCCAGCTGGTAGGTGTATTCATTATCGGCGGTTTAGTCGGGGCTATTCTATTGAATACATTACATACTGCACAATTTGAAGCCTTCTATAACTCAAGATCTGAACTAGAGGAAAAGTTAATTCAATATGAAAAGGATATTCACAATCTATCACAATATAAGTCACAACATACCGTAATCAAAAGATTGCAACTAAGAATAGAGGATGAAAATAACTCTTCTGAAAAGCCAAAGATAGATACGTTAACACAAAACGAGCTCATCAAGCAAGTACGTGAAGATCTCTCGATGTTTATCGGACAAAGCATATACGATATCGATTCCAATGCCCAATTCGCACGAAAAATACTAGAAAAGAAAGTGTACTCTGGCGTATTAAATAATAGTTACACAATTGAAATGAAAACAGTACTGCTCGTCGATAATACACTTCAAGTTTGGATGACCGTCCGAAAATACACGCCCCCACCTTCATAACAAAAAGTTAGCTTCACTCAAGATCTATTAGATGAGCTTTAAAAATCCACTTCTTGAACTTCGACTATTAGCGAAAACTAGAACTAAATATGATACAATAAGCAACATATGGAAAATGAGCTATCATCCGATAGCTCATTTTTATTGCATTACATATTTGACACCAAAGAAGTTCCTGCATCACCCAGCAACGTGTACGCCTGCGTACACAAGCAATCAATCTTTAGAACGAGGCTTTAAACGTATTTCAAACCGCTCTAAAACAACACTCAGCAACGTGTACACTTGTGTACACAAGCGGTCCAATCTTTATGCACGTAACTTTAAGCTTATTTCAAACCGCTCTAAAACAACACCCAGCAACGTGTACACGTGTGTACTCAAGCGGTCAATCTTTAGAACGAGGCTTTAAACGTATTTCAAACCGCTCTAAAACAACACTCAGCAACGTGTACACTTGTGTACACAAGCGGTCAATCTTTAGAACGAGGCTTTAAACGTATTTCAAACCTCTCTAAAACAACTCAGCAACGTGTACACTTGTGTACACAAGCGGTCAATCTTTAGAACGAGGCTTTAAAGGTATTTCAAACCTCTCTAAAACAACACTCAGCAACGTGTACGCTTGTGTACACAAGCGGTCAATCTTTAGAACGAGGTTTAATATGAACGTTCAAAATCGTGGGCTGTCAGCACCAAGAAGATGACCTTCAGCGGAAACGAGTAGCACAGTGTACGTTATTGGTACACGAGCACACGCAGGCTTTCGATGGGGGGCATCTTCGCCGCCGACTACTCTTCGTCAGTATAATCCGCGTGATCACAGTCCACGATTTTGAACTACATCTTAAGAAAGGAGTTGATGATTGTGACTCAGTTAATCCAGTACTTCCTCTCCCCAGTCATCTTTCTAAGTGTGTTATTCGCTATCTACTACAGCGTGAAGGCTAGACAAGCGAAAGAACCAATTAAAAAAGGGATTCTTGGCGGTAAACTTAATATAAGCATGGGTATTATGCTCATATTCATTTCATTCGTTCAGCTTTTCCTATCGAATGAATCTACATTACGAATTGTACTTGGTGCGATTTTCTTAGTTCTTGGTATTTTCAACCTTTTTGCAGGATTACGTAATCTAAGCTATTTCAAAAGAAAAGCAGCAAAATAGTAATCAATATTAATAAGGGTCAATCATTTGAGCTGCCAAAATTGCTTTGGCGGCTAAGCCTTGTTTATCTACTATAGTAATTTCTATTTTGGTAACCATACGGCTAAGCTCTAATGGTTTGGCTGAAATCGATATATCTGTTTCAATTGGTAATGGGCGAAAGAAATACGTATTAACACTATCTAATAGAAAATCCCTTTTGCTCGTTTCTCGAATCATATTACGTGATGCTTGTGCCATTAGCGTACTAAGCAAACCTTCTGAAGCCATGCCAAGTGCACCTGACATTTGAGGTGTGATCTTCCCTCTAAATACCATACTTGCTTCCTCATGAATAATATCTGATTCTAGCACAAATCCCGTCCAGATTAGATCCTCAAATGTCTCTCCTGTAACAGGTTGCTTCCCAGCAAAACGCATCGCATCAAGCACTTCTTGTCTAGTGACAACGGCTAATAATTTCCGATGCCGATCTACAATTGGAAGTAGATCGATTCCCTCTAATGCCATCGTATGAACAGCTGAAGTTACTGTAATATTAGGTGCTGCCGTAATCGGATGCTTTGACATCACCTTGTCTAGTTGTGTACTATCTTCTGCACCAGCAGCATCTTTTGCTGTCATCATTCCTACAACTCTTCCTCGATCATCTAGGACAGGAAATCTCGCGGAGCCTGTAGTTTTGAATAGTTCATGATATTGCGCTATAGTCTGTCCTATGTGCATCACATCTGCCGGTTTAGTAAATGTCACAATATCTTCTAGAAGTATAATCTTTCTGCGAATTAACCGGTCATACATCGCCCTATTAATCATAGAAGCCACTGTAAATGTATCATGACGGGTAGAGAGAATTGGAAGAGCTAGTTCATTAGCAAGATCAATTACTTCTTGCTCAGGTTCAAATCCACCTGTTAATAATATTCCTGCCCCTTGCTCTAATGCGCGTCTATGTACATTTTTTCGGTTACCTACAATAAGCAGTGATGCCTCATTAATATATCGTAGCATCGCTTCTAGCTCCATCGCACCAATGACAAACTTCTGAAGTGTTTTTTCAAGACCTTCAAATCCACCATGTAATCGTCCCTCAACGATTTCAGCTACTTCACGAAACGTTAATTGGTCAAGAGCCTCTCTTCGCTTACGGTCTATACGAACAGTTCCAATTCTTTCTTTTGTAGAGACTAGACCATTCATCTCCGCATCTTTGAATGCTTTATATGCTGTTCCTTCACTTACATTCAATTCTTTAGCAATCGCTCGGACAGAGATGCGTGTGCCTACTGCTAAACTTTGTATATAATTCATGATTAGTTCATGTTTTGTCATTGTGACTTGTTCATTGTTCTGATCATCAGGTATTCCAAAATGTTTGGTGGTCATCATCTTCACCCTTTCAATACTATTGTATCTATCTCTGCGCAAATAAGCTACATGTGACTCGGTATGTTACAAAATCAAATTTCCCGTCATTTGGATTATAAAAACAGAAAAAATCCCCACTCATTGTAATGATCTACACCATCAGATGTTTAGATGTTATATCTAACATTTGAAAGGCAGTTCAATAATGGGGATTTTATATTGCACTAATTAGTAGATTTGTCATACTCTATCTTGATTAACGTAAATTTAAACGATAAGTTATGAGGCCGTTTCTTTTACTTTTTTGTTATTCGCTTCATTATCAACTTTGTTTTTCATCATGGCTGCCAATTTTTTCTCAAAACGCAATGAACGTTGTCGTTTAATCTGCTTAAGTCGATCTCGCTTTTCCTCACTCATAAGAATGATATTGCCGTTAGCTGCTATAACAATCGCTGAAAATCCAACCCAAACGATCCAAAATGCGTTTGCTAAAGGATCAGCGGACATCCCCATCTTAGGCAATGCAAAAAATAACATAACGACAGCCAGTCCCAAATTTATAAACGGAAATAATTTTTGCTTCATATATGATCTTCCTCTCTCTCAAAATTAAACACTTACTAGAGCATATGAGAAAGATACGGCTTGTATGCTATCTTTTGCGAATCACCAACAAGTCTTTGACTACATACTATACTCTAACCTTTCACTTAAATATGTCGTTATTGTTGTAAAGTTCTCAAGGAATTCCGAAAGGAGCTCAAGTATGTTGAAATCCAAATTTATCGTTCCAATTCATATTGTCGATCATATTGCTCAAGACAGTGTGTATATTAGTGAACTGATTATGAAGGATCAGAAAATCCCAAAAGCACAGCCTATTACGATTCAATTTGGAGTTCATAGCCATGCTGTCAAAGTATTGCCTAATCAGAAAAACCAAGGGCTCTTTATTCATCCTAAGCTAGCTCAACTCCTTGGTATTCCACTATTTTCCAGTAAGCCAATGCATTTTAATATTCAGTATATGAGTAAGCTTACTACGATTAAAATAGGGCCATTAATTTCAGTCCTCATTAACAAAGAAACACCGGAGGATATGAATAAGCCTTTCGGTGTCATTAGTTCTTTTTGTCGTGAATTGTCCGAAGCTTGCTATGCCATAGGTGCAATTGTTTATTTTTTCACACCATCCTCCATACCTTTGAACGGAACATTTATTAATGGCTGGATATTGGACGGGGAATGGAAGAAAAAATCTTTGCCGTTAGCTGAAATCATCTACAATCGTTTGCCCACACGTCAGATTGAGAATCAAGCTCCTGTACAGCGACTCTTTACCCAAACCGCAAAGAATCACAATATATTTATTTTTAACGAACGATTTCTTGATAAACATGATGTCTTTCATACCCTTCAAGATGATGAAAGCATCAAACACTATTTACCTGAATCTTTGCTGTTAGAAGATTTTTCAACTTTGAAATATATGATCAACAAATATAATGTGGTTTATGTGAAGCCTGTACAAGGCAGCTTAGGTAGAGGAATATTTCGCATTACATCACTAGATATCCAAAAAAAGTTCACTTTAGAGAAGGCAAGTTCACCTTCTCAAAAGCCCTTGAAATTCTCCACTTTAACAAACTTATATCGAGCATTCAAATCAAATCTATCTCACAAACAATATCAAATTCAACAGGGATTATCTGTTATTCAAGTAGGTCGAAGTCCCGTTGATTTTAGAGCACTTGTCCAGAAAAATTCTAAAGGCGGTTGGAGTATAACTTCTATCGTAGCAAGAACAGCAGGGAATGAACGTTTTGTAGCTAATTTGGCACGTGGCGGATCCATTGATACTGTCACCAATACGTTACCTCGGACAAATCTACCACAACATTTAAATACTGAAGATATGTTGCTCGCCTTAAAGCGTGCAGCCATTGCCATATCGGAAGCGATCGATCGTAATATAGATGCTCATTTTGGTGAGTTAGGCGTAGATTTGGCTATAGATGTACAAGGCAAAGTATGGCTAATAGAAGTTAATTCTAAACCTTCTAAAAATGATAATACCCCATTGCGTGAAAATAAGATCCGACCTTCCGTCAGAAAGGTTGTTTCTTATGCGAAATATCTAACAGGCTTTAAGGAAGGGAGAAAATCCCATGGAAGTCGTAGAATTAGGCGTGGCCGTCGCAAAAATTGATTACTTTCAAGATAACAAAAGATCTGATGTGTTACTGCCTGAACCTAAGTTTTATAAAGAATTAAGTATATTAGGTAAGCAACATAATATACATGTATTCGTTTTTTCTGCGGAGGAATTAGATCAAAATAATAAGTCCTTGTTTGGTTTTTGCTACACCGACAAGGGTTGGAAACGACAATATGTACCGTTCCCAGATGTTGTATTTGATCGATGCTTTTACGCAAGTTCCAAAGAGAGAATTCAGATGGAGTCCGCGCTCATATTTATTCGTCGCCAAAAACCGTTCCAACTCATAAATAATAATTTGCCTTCAAAAATACAAGTATATGATCAACTTAATACAGAAGAACCATTGATACCTTATTTACCTCATACTGACTCTATACAATCTATATCTGAGATATCCCACTGGCTAGAACTTTATCCTCAAGGCATCATTCTCAAACCAGCTGCAGGTATGCACGGTAAAGGTGTTATTCATATTTATTACAATCCAGACCTGAAACTCTATCTGATTAGTGGACGCAATCTTCGTAACGATAGTTTTGAAATTAGCTTTTCTCGTGAACTCTCTTTACTGAAATGGCTATATAAATTTAAGAAACAATTACAGTATGTTGTTCAACCGTATTTCTATTTGCGAAATGATAAGGGGCAACCATTTGATATAAGAGTACTTTTGCAAAAAGATGATAATGGTCAGTGGCAACAGACAGGCAGTGTTGCAAGGGTAGGTAGACAAGATGGATTAACATCAAATTTACATGGTGGTGGTGAGACTGGATTACCCCTGCCGCTACTCTCGCAAAATTTGGGCAGCTATAAAGCAGAACGTTTGCTACAAGAAATCCATATGATAAGTGGGCAAACAGTAATTGCAATAGAGCAACATTTTGGTCGATTTGGAGAGCTTGCACTAGACTTTGGTGTTACTCCACAAGGACGCGTATGGTTATTAGAATGTAATAGCAAACCAGGTCGTCAAGCATTCACTAACGACTTAGAACGTATTCATCCACAACTCGCAATAGAGCGCCCTCTCCAATACGCAAAATTTTTGTATCAACATTATCGTTATAGGCAACATGCCGTCATGTAAGATAAGTATTTAAGAGCAAGCAGCTACGTTGTAGCAATCGCATTGTTCTAACAATCAGGAGGTACATTGATGAGTCTTACCGTTTGTAACATACACTTCTCACAGCAGCCTGAGCAGGTCGTATATGCTTCCAAATCGCTCATCCAAGAGCTGCAACTTAAAACTTCTAAACCCATTGTCATACGACTTGGGCAAGAGCAAATAAAAGCATTAATAAAACCATTAAAACGTTCAGGTAAGCATCTTTATCTTTCAACTGGAATTCGTCAAAGCATAAAAATACCAAGCAGTGGCACCATTCATCTGTTACCACGTGGATCTAATGATATTCAGTTAGGACCTCTTATTGGCATATTAACAGACGTAATAAAACCTGGTGAAGGCTCTCCCTTCAACTCACGCTCTTCATTTGTAAAACAAGTGATTAAAGCAGGTCATAACAAAGCATACACTTTTGGCTTTACCCCCGCTGATATAGATTGGCAGAATAAAACCGTACACGGTTACTTTCTCAATGCACAAGGTAATTGGTATCGTCGAGAGGTAGCTTTTCCTGATGTGATCTACAATAGATTACCCAATCGTAAAACTGAAATTGGACCTTCAATGACTGCATTAAGAGAGCGCTTTGTCAAAATCGGTATTCCTTTTTTCAATTGGAGTTTCTTGAACAAGGCTGATGTATATGAATTTCTCGACAATGATCCTGAAGCTCTACTTCATCTGCCAGAATCTGTGACGAACCCTTCGCAAGAAAAAATGAAAAAGATGCTTCATCAATACCAATTTATTTACTTTAAACCTGGTACTGGCAGCCTAGGATATGGTATCTACAGAATTACGTATCACAAACAAAACGGCTACTTCGTGCGGTATCGTAACAACGGCACAAATACTTTGTTGAAATTCACAAGTTTTGACAAAATGTATCGGGCACTATCATTAAAACATGGCGAAGGCTTAAAAAACTATGTTGCTCAACAAGGTATTCGTCTTATTGAATTAGATAAATGCCCTGTCGATTTCAGATTTCATATGCATAAAGATATTAATAACGAATGGCAACCTGTAGGTATTGGAGCGAAAAAAGCAGGTCGTGGTAGTGTAACCACTCATATGAAAAGTGGAGGAACTTTGCTTACTCCAGAACAAGCTCTTCAATACACGTTCGGTAATCGTACTCCTGACATTCTAGAAAAAGCAAAGCTTGTTTCTGTTAAAATTTCTGAAGCCATTGAACGTAACTACTCACACCGACTTGGTGAGCTTGGATTAGATATTGGAATAGATCAAAGTGGGGATGTGTGGATGTTCGAGGCCAATGCAAAGCCAGGCAGATCTATTTTTAAACATCCTGCACTCCGGCTCGAAGGCAAAGAATCATTAAATCATATTGTGGAACATTGCTTATATCTTAGTCAGTTTCAAGGAGGCGGAGTATCTTGACTAGTTCTTTGATAGAAGAAACCGCTGATCTCAACCAATATGAAAGTAATATATTTGCGATATTAACATCTAACGATGAACAAGGTAAAATGCGTGGAAATCGCAATAATTTTATTGATATTATTCAAGCGGGACAGGAAATGGGATTTAAAGTTTATGTACTCCCCGTGGAGAATCTCGCTTTGAGTCGCAAGCAATTACGAGGCTATGTGTATCATAAGAGTACGAAACGTTGGACACAGAAATGGATGCCATTCCCTAACATTATTTATAATCGAATCCCTTTACGTTCTGATGAGGAAACAGCTGCAGTGAAAACGAAACTAGCAGCTTGCCAGAACAATTCAGATCTCATTTTATTTAATCCAACGTTTTTTAATAAATGGGAACTGAATCGTTGGTTACGTCGTTCAAAAGTTACGAAGTCCTATATTCCATTGACTCGTAAACTAGGCAGTGCTTCTACACTTGAAAATTTATTACAACAACACGCTTATTTGTACTTGAAGCCGGAGAGTGGAAAAGCCGGAAAAGGTATTATGACCATTGTAAAAAAAGACAATAATACTTTACCCTATCGTTTGAACATTCAAGAGAAAACGTACAGTACTACTTTCAACTGCTCGAACTTTAAAAAGCTTTGGGCACGTATACAACAAGAATGTGGTACTGTCCCATATATTGTGCAGCAAGGAATTC
This sequence comes from Candidatus Pristimantibacillus lignocellulolyticus, assembly GCA_023639215.1. Classification (NCBI taxonomy): domain Bacteria; kingdom Bacillati; phylum Bacillota; class Bacilli; order Caryophanales; family Paenibacillaceae; genus Pristimantibacillus (SeqCode); species Pristimantibacillus lignocellulolyticus (SeqCode). The sequence continues at coordinate 3,148,438 of CP097899.1, read as the reverse complement.
CATTAGCAACTTTTCAAAATCGCAAATTCGATTTACGGACACTTATCCAGAAAAACGGAAGTGGAGACTGGGAGATTACAGGTCTTGGCGCACGAATCGCGGGAAGTACAAGTATTACAACTCATGTCCCTCGTGGCGGCAGTATAGATGAACCTCTTAAATTGCTTACCCATGCATTCAATACTAAAGAAGCACATAATATTATTGATAAAGCATCTAAAGTTGCTATTAAAATAGCTACTCAAATTGAGCGCAGTGCGAATTATCGTCTAGGTGAAATGTCTATGGATATTGGAGTAGATGAATCAGGTGGAATTTGGTTTTTTGAAGCAAATTCAAAACCGATGAAATTCGATGAACCTCATATTCGCCAAAAATCATTACAACGCATTTTTCAATATAGTCAGCATCTGCTCAAACAATAGTTGAAAACAGGAGGTGCAACATTCATGCTACTTCGTCATAATTCTCGAACTTGGAATAAGCAGAGAGCTAAAATTCTAAATTTTATTAGTCACTATGGAGAAAAAAGAATTACACTGGCAACACTTCATAGCCTACGCTTACTCTCTGATGAACAACTTAATTATCAACCATCATCTGATATTGTTCCAGCTTCTGTTGTTACTTTCAGTGATCAAGGTAAATTAATGGGAGTAGGATACGCAATCGGTGACGGTAGTGGACATTGTCTTATTGTTGTGCGACCAGAAGCTCGAAGAAACGGTGTCGGCTTTCAAATCATGAAAGAACTTATCAATTCGCTGGACCATTTCTCATGTCAGGTTGCCATAGATAACGTTGCTAGTTTGGCACTTTGTTTCAAAAACGGCCTACATGCTGTATCCATGTTTAAAGGCCCTACTGGTAAAGCAACCTTACGTTTTGAAAGGAGTTCAGTTCATGGGGCGGCTACTGTTAGGAATACTAACACTATATCTCAATGACGGCAGAATACTAGAAGAAAGAAAAATATATGAGCAAATGACGATCGCTGGCGCCGAGCTCGGTATTCAGGTCATTGTCTTTACTCCTGAAGACGTCTCAACGCATCAAGCGAAGGTTAGAGCTCACTGTTACGATTCTACTCAGAAACGTTGGACTCGTAGATGGGGACCTATTCCTAAATATATATTTGACCGTTGTCGATTGCAAAAATCACATCGTATGAAATTACTACAAACTTTCAAAGAGCAATATCCCCACATTAATTATTTAAATAAACCTATAGGTCATAAATGGAACGTTCATCAAAAACTAGAAGAGCATCATGCTATTCGACCTTACCTCCCTCATACGATCTACTATTCTAATATATCGGACATTACCCATATGTTGAATCTTTACAAAGTAATCTATCTCAAGCCTGTAAATGGTACAGGTGGCCGTGGCATTCTACGTATCGAAAAATCTTCCAATCAAATATTTTATATTGAGGGAAGAGATCATGATCGTAACATTATTTCTCCGCAAAAAATGAGTCTCTCATCATTAAGTGACTTCTTACAAAAATGGAATGTACTAAAAGCTAATTTCTTGGTACAGCAAGGTATTCCATTACAACTTTCTGATGGCAGAGTTCATGATTATCGCGTACTCATCCAAAAGGATGGAACTGGGGAATGGAATGTAACTGGTTGTGCGGGACGAATAGGGGCTAAGCGCAGTATTACAGCTAATCTTCATGGTGGAGGTTCAGCGGTTCCAATGGAAAGGTTAATGCGAAATTTTATTAATAGTAATGTTAACCTTACGGCTGTTAAGGATGAAGTTAATTACCTTTCGATCCAAATAGCTTCATATCTTGACAGTTATATTTCTGCCTTATGTGAATTAGCGATCGATATTGCGATCGATCGAGAAGGTCAAATATGGATTATTGAAATAAACCCTAAACCTGCACGTGAAGTTTTCAAAGAAATAGGCAATCTTGAAGTATACAAAACAGCTATTCGTAGGCCACTTGAGTACGCTAAATATCAATACTTGAAAAAAGATAAGTAATATTGAACTTGTTTGAACTGCACCTCCAATTGTTAGGTAAGAACTAACAATTGGAGGTGTAGTTTTTTATGGACATTTATCTTTTCTTTAGAAAATAGCAGATTATAGTTGCATCATTGCAACATGCTCGTATAGTATAAAGTTTGATCACATTGTATTAATAAGCAATAAGCTTGGCTAAAGGAGATATAATTTAATGTTGAAGTGGTTATTACGCTCTATGACTGAACTAACCTCTCGTAAATGGATTTCTCGTATTACAGGTGCATTCGCACAATCTCGTGGTAGTCGCATCTTCATAAAAAAATTCGCTGCGGCATATGGCATAAAAGTAGACGAAGCTGAAAAAACTATCGATCAGTATGAGACGTTGAATGAGTTTTTCACGAGACGACTGAAGGATGGACTTCGTCAAATTGATGCAACATCATCTGCTCTTGTATCACCTGTCGATGCTCTTATCACTGGATGTGGGGTAATTCAAAACGGAACGATTATTAATGTAAAGGGACAAGATTATTCCGTTTCAGAATTACTAGCAAACGAAGTGCTTTCCAAGAAGTTTCTTAACGGTTATTATTATGTATTATACTTAAGCCCAACTGACTACCATCGTATTCATACTCCAATCGAAGGAACCATTGTTGGGCGTGTACACCTTCCAGGTAAAGTCTATCCTGTTAATAATTTTGGACTGACTCATATGAAACGAGTACTAAGTCGGAATGAACGTTTAATAACATACTTTAATAGCAACGGTCATACTGTAGCAGCCGTAAAAGTTGGTGCCATGAATGTAAGTAGTATTCACTATGTACAACATGATAAAGATCAAGTAGAGCGTGGAGAAGAGCTTGCTTATTTCGCATTCGGCTCAACTGTAGTATTACTAACTGAGACTAACTCGTATGAAGCTGATCCTACCATTCAAATAAATAGTAAAGTAACAATGGGTCAAAAACTTGGCACTATGATCGCAAAATAATCATTAACTTTTCAAAAAAACGGGTCGCGTCGCTGAATTCCACTTTCAGCAATGCGACCCGTTCGTCTTATCTTATTTCAGATGGATTTTTTCCAGTGTATTGCTTAAATTGTCTACTAAAGAAGAAAATATCTCTGTAGCCTAGTGCATCTGCAACTTCAGTAACATTCATTCCTGCATGAGTTAACAAGTATTGAGCTCTATCTATTCTTGTACGGATCATATAGGTTTGAACGGACATTCCAAGCACTTCTCTAAATTTCATTGAGAAATAACGAGGTGACAATTGAGCACGCATCGCAAGATCTTCAACTCGGTGTGCAACACTCGGATTTTGACGAATGAAGTTCGCCACTTCATGAATCGATTCCGTTAGCTGATTACTTGCTTTTTTCTCTGTTGGTGTTTGGAAATCTGCCCGAAGCAAATGAATCATAATTTGCTTTAAGACAAGCTTAGCTTCCTCTTCAGCAGCAAAGGTCTGAATAAGAAACAGTCTAACATATCGAGATAATAAAAATTCAAAATCTATCGTATCCTTAAGTAAGCGATAACGCTTTGGAATCACTTCGACAGCTTCTTCAGTCGCGAAATGAATATATGTTAGCACTAATGGCTTTTGAGGATTATGTGTAGCACTTGTATAATCACCAGGACGGAATAAGAAACAACTTCCTGGACCTACTTCATGATGTACACCATTAACCTCAACATCGCCTTCTCCACTCCAAACGTAGAATAGATCAAAATTCGGCATAGGTTTTTCTCGTCTTGCCCATCTCCAACCTGGTTCGCAAACAATTTTTGCAAAGGCAGGCTTTAGTAATAGCTTATCCGGCGATATATCTAGCATAATTGACCCCTCCTACTACTTCAATTAATGTAAATAAACTATATCTATTAGAGTCACTATACAAATTGTGCAAAAAAATAATATCCCTATACTCCATTATAATTAATCTAGCGAAAGGTTCAACAGAAAATAAATGCAAATTGAAGGATTGAAAAATATTTTAGTTGTTCATGGTCTAGTTGAAGTAATAATGTTATAATATGTGCGACTGCACTAACCTATAAATATGATTGATTTCGGAAGGATGGAATGAAGTCCATGAACCCATTAGCTCAGCAACTTAATGAGACCTTGCAACAAGAGAGTCCAGCTGTCTATGACATGTTATCTAATCTAGGGAAAGCTATTTACTTCCCGAAAGAAGGTATCCTTAGCCAATCTGCAGAAGCAAAGGCTAAAGCGAAAAAGTATAATGCTACAATTGGTATTGCAACTGAAGGTGGCAAGCCAATGCACCTTAAAGTTATCCAAGATACTTTAAGCGCTTATAATCCTAAAGATATTTACGAATATGCTCCTCCTGCAGGTAAGCCGGAACTTCGTACTGCTTGGCGCGAAAAAATGGTAAAAGATAATCCTTCATTAGCTTCTGTACAGGCTGAGCTTAGCAATCCAATCGTGACAAATGCTTTAACGCATGGTCTGAGCATTGTTGCTGATCTATTCGCCGATACAGGAGACGCTGTCATTATTCCAGATAAGAACTGGGAAAACTATGAATTAACTTTCGGTGTTCGTCGTAACGCAGAAATCGTGGAGTATCCACTATATAATGAAGATCAACGATTCAACAGTGAAGGTTTACGTGAAGCATTGCTTGCTCAGAAGGGCAAGGGCAAAGCCATTGTAATTCTTAACTTCCCTAATAACCCAACTGGTTATACACCAGATGATCAAGATGGAGACGCAATCATTGCTGCAATTAAAACTGCAGCAGAGGAAGGCGTAAAAGTTGTTGCAGTAACAGATGATGCATACTTCGGATTATTCTTTGAAGATTCCATGCAAGAATCTTTATTCGGCAAATTAGCTGATCTGCATCCTAATGTTCTTGCTGTTAAAGTTGATGGTGCAACAAAAGAAGAATATGTATGGGGCTTCCGTGTAGGATTTATCACTTATGCTTCTTCTTCCAAAGCGGCACTTGCAGCTCTTGAACAAAAAACAATGGGGATTATACGCTCGACAATTTCAAGTGGGCCTCATCCATCTCAAACTTTTGTATTACATGCCCTGAATTCTCCGGAATTTGAAGCTCAAAAAGCTGAAAAATTCGAGATTATGAAAAATCGCGCTAATATCGTAAAAGATTTGCTGGATAGCGGTCGATATGGAAATACGTTGCAATACTATCCATTCAATTCTGGATACTTTATGTGCTTAAAACTTTCAAATGTAAGTGCTGATTCCGTTCGTCTATTACTTCTAGACAAATACGGTATCGGAACAATTGCTCTAGGTGAAACTGATTTACGTGTTGCATTCTCTTGTATTGAAGGAGAACACCTAGAAGAACTATATGATTGCATCTACAAAGCAGTTTTGGAACTTACGGAACAAGCTTAATAATATCTCTATACTAATGACAAAAGGGATTCAGAATGATAACATTCTGAATCCCTTTTGCATTTTATACTTGCCAATTAATCTAGATCATCTACTTCTTTCACAAGCTTACGCTTTATATTGAAAGCACGCACAATCGGATATAGTAATGCGAACAAAATCATTACTATAACTTGTGAACTATGTCCACCCCACATAGGAATCGTTGTCAATAACAATACTATTAGCATCATATAGCTTAATAATCGATCAATCGTAATGATCTGCTGTTGTTGTAGCTTTACTTGCATCGGGAATATATCTTTCCAAATCGCGTAACGATGTACTTTGCGTAATGAGCCAATTTGTAATGTAATGATTAATCCGAATAGCATATAACTAATTACGGTCCCCCATCCATTCATACCATTCTCAGACGCAACTATGTAATTCACTAGTCCACCGAGAATAAGTAGTCTCATACAGATTCCTCCAATCTCAGTACGTACGAACGTAATGAGGTGTAAGTAAACAAATGTATATTGTTTCTTATATGGGACGAAAGGAATAATCCAGCTTAAGTATTTTCTTTGTTTCACTATTGGTGGTCCAACACGTACATCAATGAACCAACTAAAGAATGAATATAATCGACGAATCGTTATTCGTTCTTCAGCGATTAACCGTTCCCATGGGAACGATTGCTTATTCGTCACACGGTATAGCGTAGCTAACATTACTAACACTATAACGGTTAAACATAACATCCCCCAACGACTTGAAAGTAGCCAACCGAATAGTAACATAAACATTAATATCCAACGGAATAAGCGCATAATATTTCGATTCATTGACCAGATAAATTGACGTTCCTTCCAGGCCATAACATGATTCAAAGCTTTCAAAATTACGAGTACTGCTATAAAAATTATCGGTTGATACGCATCTGTCTGACGATATAGCGGCCAATATATCAATGTAACAATAAGCAGATATATGAAGCCATTTCTTAGCGAGCGAATATGAGATTTCTTCATATATGTACCTAGTTGATGTTCCATCGGCATTAGAAAGATCGTATCCGCTTCTTTCAACCAAGTACGCAAAGGGTTATAACTTATCAACGGTGTAAGTACAAGTGCACCAATGAATTCAAGCGGGAAATTTTCTGGTACATTTTGGATTAAGTTAATATATTGAATAATACTAACAATGCCAATTAACGAGAGAAAAGCCGGAAATCCACTACGCGACATATACTTAATGTATGGCAAAATTTCCATCATAAAAGCGTTCTTTCGCTTCTGCCATAACAGCAATACATCAGAAGACATTAGACTTCCCCTCCATTTAAAAGTTCATAGAAGGCTTCCTCAAGGTTTTTCGCTTGTCCTCCTCCTTTGTTTGCTTGATCGAGCATCTGTTGCAATGTTCCGTGCGCCACAACTTGGCCGCCATCTAACATTAGAAATCTGTCACAATAATGTTCAATCGTAGCCAGAATATGAGAACTCATCAAAATCGATGACCCATTCTTTTTCACTTCTTCAAGCTCTAGTAACAGAGAACGAATGCCTAACGGATCGAGTCCGAGAAATGGCTCATCAATGATGAACAAGGCTGGTTTTGCTAATAATGCACTCATAATCATTACTTTTTGCTTCATACCTTTTGACAAATGAGCTGTAACTGATTTACGCTTTTTCACCATATGGTACCGTTCAAGTAATAGTTCGACCTGTTGTTCATATTGTTTTTGAGGAACACTATATGCCATTGCAGTTAATCGTAAATGTTCTTCAACCGTTAATTCTTCGAAAAGAACTGGCGTTTCAGGCACGTAAGTATAACCACTTCTATATTTTTCAACATCATCCTTTAATGTCGTTCCATTAATCATAATGGTTCCTTTATGTGGAGTCATTAATCCAAGAATATGTTTGATCGTTGTACTTTTCCCTGCACCATTGACTCCGATAAGACCGATCATTTCACCTGACTCGATATGTAGATTAATGTTTTGAATAATCGCTTTGCGAGGACTATATCCTCCACTTAATTGTTCAACACTTAATACTGTACTCATCATTTCACCTCTTTTTTCTCTTCATATAAGCATACCTAATTTCTAGATTAATATCAAAAAAAGAGTAAAAGCAATTTGCTTTTACTCTTTAGCATTAGATGTCTAAGTAAATTAATAATAGAGTCCATCTACCCTATACATTTAGTTATCAGTAGTTTGTCTCTTTTCTTTCAACCACTTAGGAGCACCTTTATTTTTCCCACCATTGGCTTTTTTCTTTGATGTAGCTTTTGCTATCGGGCCAGTTTTTTTGTCTTTTTTCACACTACCATTATTACTACTATCAGAATTGTTGGAAGTGGAAATTTGTCGTTCTTCACCCGATCTGTAAATTTCTTGAGCTTTAATTGCTCTGCTGTTTATGTTAGCGGTCGAACTACCTTGTACAGGAGTAGACTTAATTGACTCCGCTTGTTTTCCCTTGCTACTACTTGATTGTAGTCGATCAGATGCCTCTACTGGCTTACGTGATATAGACTTTTCTGCAGGCTTATACTTCGTAGCCTCAGCTACTTGAGCTTCATTCAACAATTTGCCACGGAACAATATTCTCTCTTCAATGTTAATATGCAATTGCTTCATGAATTTGTCCATAATAAACTTTTCATGTGGCGTAATAATAGAAATCACTAGACCAGATTTCCCCATACGACCCGTTCTACCTGCTCGGTGAACATAATGATCGGCATCAACCGCAGGCTCAATCTGAATAACTAGAGGTAGATCCACTATATCAATACCACGAGCGGCAACGTCAGTAGATAATATCGCATCAAGTTTGCCCTCACGGAACGCTGTTAATGTTGCTGATCTACGTTGTTTATCTGCCTCACCAAATAACGATTCAATTTTGAATCCTTCATATTTCATTTTAGTTTCCCAATTGGAAATTTGGTTCGTATCATTGACGAATAACAATGCAGAGGAAGCATTAAGTGTACGAAGCAAACGTCTAGCTGTATCTAGCTTAGAGCGCTGATCGCATACAACATAGAAATGTTCAATTGTACTTGCTACTTTTTCTGCTGGCGTAATCATAATATGATGAGGTTGTTTCATCCAGCGACCTTCATACCTAGACATCGTTGTCTCTGGATAAGTAGCGGAGAAAAATGCCGTTTGTCGCAATTTATTTACATTAAATAGTAAATTCTCAGTATCAGTAGGTGTGCCTAGCTCAAAGGTTTGATCGGCTTCATCGATAACAAGATACTTAACTTGATGTAGCTTTAGACGTTTACTCTTAACCAATTCGTTCATTCGACCTGGAGTTCCAATAACGATATGTGGATTGAGCTTTAACTTTTCAATTTGACGCTTTGCTGCAGCGCCTCCGATTAATTGTTGAACTCTAACGCCAAGCAGTTCTCCATAGCTTTCAGCAACTCGAACAATTTGCATAGCTAGCTCTTGCGTAGGTGCAAGTACTACAGCTTGAATTGACTTGGACTCAACATTAATGTTTTGCAAAATAGGTAGTAAAAACGCCAACGTCTTACCACTACCCGTTTGTGATTTAACTGAAATATCTTTTCCTTCTATTAACAATTGAATGGCTTGTTGTTGCACCTCAGTTGGTTCAACAATTCCTTGCTTTACTAATGCTGAACTTAGTACATCATTAATTCCAAGTTCCGCCCATTTCGTACTAGACATATTAAAATCCTCTCTTTGCCAATAAGGCCCTTTGATGTTTAGGTGTTACTTAAAATGAAGGTTCAAAAAGTGGGATTTCAGAACCGAGCAGTTGAGACGCTACTTGAGAAAGGCGGAAGCGCAAGTGTACATGATTACGTACACGCGAACCGTACTTTCCAAGTTCGTTTCAAATGAGATGCCGAGTACGCTGCGTTAGCAACCTCATCGTTATCAAAGCCCACTTTTTGAACTACCTTTACTTTTTGTTTAACCACTTGCCTGCTACTTTGTCGATCCACCTAGGACAAAGTTGATACAACTTCAATCCAAATGCAGCAGTTCGTGGTAAGCTCAGCTCGGCACGTTGCGTGAGTAGAAGCTTAATTATTTGCTTAACGACATATTCAGGTTGCATAATAAACCACGATATATTTTTAACGTAATTTCCATCTGGATCAGCAATTTGGAAAAACTCAGTATTAATTGGGCCAGGATTAACTGCGGAAACTTTGATTGGTCTACCTCGGAGTTCCATTCGTAATGAGTTAGTAAAACCTAGTAACGCATGCTTAGTTGCTGCATAGGAGGTTGATTTGGCATTTCCAATCATACCTGCTAATGATGCTATATTAACAATATGCCCGCTACCCGCTCGTTCCATAATCGGAAGCACAGCTTTTGTGCAACGAACGACACCCATATAGTTTGTATCCATCATCTGTTCATACTCTTCAACTGATAACTTTTCAATTGAATCAAATTTTCCATAGCCTGCATTATTTATTAATATGTCAATTTTGCCATAAGTAGCAACAATCTGTTCTACTGTGGACTCAACATCCGCTAGATTCTGTACATCCATAACATAGATTGCAGCTTCCCCTGTTATTTTATCTAACGTTTGAGTTAATCGTTGCTCATTTCTTCCTGTTAGTATCGTAACTGCACCTAGTGCAGATACTTCTTGCGCTAGAAGAGAACCAATGCCACTTGATGCACCAGTAATGAGAATTACTTTATCATTAAACACCTATATCACCCAACAACAGTGTACTTCATAATAATTGATAAAGCAAAATAGAAAACTACTAGATTGCTATTTTCGTATAGACTTTTTGTAGCATTAGATATTTTATGCGCTAAAAGCATCGTGAGCATGAAAAAAGCTCCCTCTCAGGGAGCCAGTATATATTATTGTACTAAAACTTGAATATCCAATTCTCCAATACCTTCAATGATTAAAGGTACCGTTAAAGCTTTAGATCCACCTAGTCCAGCTGCTTGTGCCATTTCAACAATTCGTGGAGGAGTAATATCTACTGACATTCCCTGATTGGATAAAATAGTACTGGCATTTCCACTAATCATATTACTTAGTTCTGAAATTGCACTTCTTCCCATTTCATCAAGTTCTGATATCGCGTAGCCGCCCATCATTGCGGAGATCATCTTTAAGGCAACATCTTCTTGTAGTCCAAATATAATATTACCATTCATTTGTCCATTTAGTCCGATATGAATCCAAATATACTCTTCTACAAACTTAATATCTTTAATAGATACTTGTCCAGTTGAAGGGCGTACTTGTATCACTTGTTCAATAACCATTTTGGCTGAATCTAGAAACGGGTTAATATATTCTACCTTCACTATTAAGTCGCTCCCCTCTGTATGAAATATCTCAAGTGGTTAACTATTGCTTATTATACAAGATCATCTAGGTCAAGTATACTAAAATTTCACAACTTTACTACTAGAGTTCATTCCCTAACCGCTACGCCTTTACACCTAAGTGCCTAATTTAACTCAATTTGTAACGTGATGTTCGTCACACGTTATACAATTAACTACATTTACTGCTTTTTATCGCAGTTTCCCCACGAAAAAAGATATACCATTATACCTACGATCGAAATATCTTTTACTAACAAAAAAAGCAATGGACAATTTTCTCCATTGCTTAATCTATTACTATTTCTTCGTGATCACTGTCTTATATTTTAACACCCAATCTTTCAATGATAATTAAAATATTGGGCAGTCAGCACCAAGAAAATGCCACGAAGCTAGAGACGCGAGAAGCACAGTGTACGTTGTTGGTACACGAGCATCGCAGCTACCGATGAATGGCATTTTCGCTGTCGATTACGCTACGTAGCGTCTCTTCGTGATCACTGTCTTATATTTTAATACCATTACACTACAGCTAATGTAACGCCGTCTACCAATTTCGCTAGACTACCAAACTCTAATTCTTCGAATTTGTTGTAGACGTTTTGCTTATCAAAACACCAAACACATTGTTGTTCCACTAATGGTTCAAGCGGTGCCTCACAGTGAATTGTTGCTAATTGACGAGACAAATGAAGCATTTCCAGATCCGCTTCTATTTTACGACTAATCGTTGCAGAAACTTTATCTAATGAAAGCAATAATTGATCAATAGACCCAAACTCCTGAATTAACTTATGAGCGGTCTTTTCACCAATACCTTTAACCCCAGGATAATTATCTGCAGTATCACCCATTAATCCTTTAACATCAATAATTTGTGCAGGAGTTAATTGCTTCTCTTCTAGCAAGCTATTAACGGTATACAGTTGATAATTACCGATACCTTTTTTCATTATCGCAACATAAACTGACTCGTCGATCAATTGCAACATATCATGATCGCCAGTAACGATAATGACTTCATTTTCTTGTCCAAGCGTTTTAGCTAATGTACCTATGCAATCATCAGCTTCATATCCTTGAATACCGATGTTAGGGACGTCAAAACTACTTACAACTTCTTTAACAAGATCAAATTGTGGAATTAGATCCTCAGGAGCTGACGGACGATTCCCTTTATATTCACTATATTGTTCACTACGGAAGGTTTTTGAACCCATATCCCAGCAACATATTACATGTGTTGGCTCATAAGTTTGAATCGCATCTAGAAAATATCGAACAAATCCATGAACACCGTTAACTGGCACTCCTTGACTTGTTCTTCTTATTTTTCCTGTAAATGATGTTGCGAAATAGGCACGAAATAATATAGCCATTCCATCAATAATCAAATATTTTTGTTTCTGTGGCATAGTACAACCTCTTTCTATTGTGTATTTCAATAAAAGTTCAAATCGTTGGCTTGTCAGTACCAAGAAGATGCCATGAAGCTAGGGAAGTGAGTATCGCAACGTACGTTATTGGTACGTGAGAAACACAGCAACCGTGAATGGCATCTTCGACGTCGAATTCACTACGAAGCTTTGCATCGTAATCACAAGCCTACGATTTGAACTACATTTTCTGTTGTATAAATTGACCTAATCTAGTTGCAGCTTCCACTAAGCGCGCTTCATTCTCCACTAAAGCAATTCTAACATAGCCCTCACCTTGAGTGCCAAAGGCATCTCCTGGAATAACGACAACTCCAGTTTCTGCTAGTAGTTGCTTGGCAAAGCGACGTGAGTTCCAGCTCTGTTTCGTAAGATCACCATTAGCAAGAGGTGGTAACTTTGCCCACACAAACATCGTAGCTTGAGGCGAAATTACTTCCCAACCCGCTACATGTAGAGCGCTTATAAACTGATCTCTTCTTTGTTGATACACTTCGCCTGAACGAACAAAGTCATCACTATACATCGCTTCATCTAGCGCGACAATTCCTGCTTCTTGCACTGGATCGAATACACCATAATCAATATTAGACTTCAATTCTGTTAATGCACCTACAACATCTGCATTTCCAACCATAAATCCAATTCGACAACCTGCCATATTGAAACTTTTCGATAAAGAGTGGAATTCCACAGCAATATCTTTAGCCCCATCTATTTGCAAAATACTAGGAGCCATAAAGCCATCATAACCCATTTCAGAGTAAGCAAGATCATGAACAACGAGTACATTATGTTTCTTAGCGAATGTTACTAATGATTCGTAAAATGCAAGATTAGCTACCGCTGTAATGGGATTGTTAGGGTAATTCAATAAAATAAAGGAAGCACGATCCAAAACATCTTGCGGAATACTCTCAAGCTGTGGAAGATACTGATGTTCTTCAACTAATGGAATGAAATAAGGTTCTACACCAGCTAAAGCAAGTGAAGCTGTATATATCGGATATCCTGGATCTGGCACGATAGCAATAGAACCTCTTGGTGCAATTGCCATCGCGAGATGAGCTAGTCCATCTTGTGACCCTGCAATGGTACATATCTCATTTGTTGCATCGAGCGTTACACCAAAACGATGCTTCATCCATTCTGCTGCTTTTTCGCGGAAAGGTAATCCCGTCTTTAACGCTGGATAGGCATACATATCCTCTTGCAATGCGAATTGTGATAATGCTTCGCGAACTTTCAGTGAGGGAGCTCGATCAGGACTACCAATACCAAGATCAATGACATCAATTCCTTGAGTTACTGCCTCACGCTTCCAGGCAGCTACTTCTGCAAAAATAGACGAACCTAATTGTGATAATAATGGTGCTTTTCTACTCGTTACTTCTTTGCCCATTATTTCGTGCTCCAAACTTCTTGATATTGCTCTTCTTTATAACCAATTGTAACTTTTTGACCATCTGTGACAATCGGTCGTTTAATTAGCATACCGTTTGAAGCTAGAAGAGATAGTTTTTCTTCTTCACTTAACAATGGTAGCTTGTCTTTCAATCCTTGCTCACGATATACATCACCAGAAGTATTGAAAAACTTCTTCAGTTCGACACCACTAATTTCAAGCAATTGTTTCAATTCTGCTACGGTAGGTGGAGACTCTACAATATGTCGTTGCTCTAGTTCTCTACCTAGTGATTTCAAAGATTTCACTGCGCTGCGGCAAGTACCGCATTTGGGATATTCATAAATCGTTAATTGCTGAGTCATATTACTTCCCCTTTTCGCATCATAGTATTGAACGGTTCAAAGTCTGCCGGCATAGGTGCCGTCCATTCCATATACTGTTTCGTTATCGGATGGGTAAATGCTAACTTTTCTGCATGTAATGCATGTCTAGTTATGAGTTGTTCAATCTTCTCTTGTTGCATACTACTGTTGTAATAAAATTTATCTCCAATTAGTGGATGTCCTACGCTACTCATATGAACTCGGATTTGATGAGTTCTACCTGTAAACAGCTTCAATCGAACAAGTGAAACTACGTCACTCTGATTATTGTCGTCATCCAAACTTCCCGACAGCGCAGGAAGCATTTGAAAGCTTTCTAAGACAGTATATTGCGTCTGAGATGGATAACCGCAACCATCGCTGCAAACCACCCTCAGATGAGGCTGTTCTGTATCACGATCAATTGGCGCATCAATCAAGGCAGTTTCTGGAGAAGGTCTACCATAAACAAAGGCAATATATTGTTTGTCGAAGTCATCTTGCTGCATTTGTTCGGAAAGTTGCTGATGAATATACCCATTTTTCGCTATAGCGACAATACCCGATGTCTCTTCATCTAATCGATGAATTGGTCTAAAACGATAACGTTCACCTTTACTTTTCCAATAATGAACAACTCCATTAGCTAATGTATTCGTATAATGTCCATGCGTCGGATGAACAACGATTCCAGCAGGTTTATTGACAATAAGTAAGTAATCATCTTCATAAATGATTCCCAATGGCATCTGCTGAGGTAAAATATCAGTAGATTCTTCACGAAGCATTCTTAACCTTACGATTTCTCCTCTTTGGACAGGTGCCGAAACATAGACTCTTTCTTCATTAATGGTTAAGCCATGTTCCGTGAGTCTAGCTTGCCCAAGTAACTTTCCTGAGACATTATAATATTTCCCCAGTACATCACGAACCGTTTTACCAGCTTCCTCCTCACTAACAACAACAGTTAGAGGCGCATAATATTGTTCTAAAAGTTCCATATTTTCCGTTGTTCCATAAACAACTGAGGGGGCTGCATCGTCAGTAAGATGCTTTACTACACGCCCTGACCATCTAGGTGTTGTCATTATTTTTTCTTCCCTTGAAATACATTTGCGCTACGTATATATTCAGTATCTTCAGCTCCACATTGCACATTAGCAATTCTTGCTGCAGCGAAGAAATAATCTGACAAGCGATTCAGATAAGCAAGAGCTTGCTCATTAATCTCACATCGCTCTGCTAATGCTACAACACGTCGTTCTGCTCGTCTACATACCGTTCTACAGATGTGTAACGTTGCTGACAGCTCAGAGCCTCCTGGCAAGATGAACTTCGTTAATGCGGGAGCTGCTTCACTATGAGCATCGATCCATTGTTCTAGTCGTTCTATCGGTTCAGTGGTCATCTTGTATGTTTGACCATCTACTGCATAAGCAAGATCAGAACCCGTATCAAATAATTCTTGCATAATCTCATATAGTTCTATACTTAAAGCTTGTGTAGGCTCGAAGATTTTAGCTTGTGCAGCTGCTAAACCTACAAAACTATTTAATTCATCAATGGTACCATAAGCTTCAACCTTAGCATCGGTTTTCGACACTCGTCCACCGATCAAGCTCGTCATACCTTTGTCTCCACCTCTAGTGTATAGCTTCATATGACCCCTCCTACAACTTTTCATGATAACTTCTTGTTATACTTCTTGCGAATGAAAAGTTACTTCGAAAGCATTCACTTAACTTTTCATGATAACTTCTTGTTATACTTCTTGCGAATGAAAAGTTACTTCGAAAGCATTCACTTAACTTTTCATGATAACTTCTTGTTATACTTCTTGCGAATGAAAAGTGACTTCGAAAGCATTCACTTAACTTTTCATGATACTTCTTGTTATACTTCTTGCGAATGAAAAGTCACTTCGAAAGCATTCACTTAACTTTTCATGATACTTCCTATTATACGTCCTGCAAGTAAAAAGTCACTTCGAAAGCATTCACTTAACTTTTCATGATACTTCTTGTTATATTACCACAGATTAAAGTTGCTACTGAAAATATCCCCTCACAAAATAATAGGCTCGACATATATGTCGAGCCTACTTGTGAATTTAGCTATTACTTCAGTTTGTGTACAAAATTCCCAATGCGATCAATCGCTTCCGTTAACGAAGCAACCGAAGTTGCATAGGAACAACGAAGGTGACCTTCACCACCGAGACCGAATACATCACCCGGAACAGCAGCCACATTTGCTTCTTCAAGTAACCGTTGTGCAAATTGTTCACTAGTTAATCCTGTTGAAGCGATGGACGGGAATGCATAAAACGCTCCTTGAGGTTCATGACATTGAAGTCCAATTTCACGGAATCCTTGCACAACAAGACGTCGACGCTGATTGTATGACTCTATCATCTTATCTTTTTCTTCAAGTCCATTAGTTAAAGCTTCAATTGCAGCAAATTGTGACATTACTGGTGCACACATTACAGTATACTGATGAATTTTTAGCATTGCGGAAATAATATCTGAATGACCACAAGCATAACCAATTCGCCAGCCAGTCATTGCAAATGCTTTAGCAAATCCACTTACAAGAATTGTACGATCCTTCATTCCAGGGATCGATGCAAAACTGACATGCTTCGTACCATATGTTAATTCAGCGTAAATTTCATCACTTATAACGATAAGATCGTTCTCTTCAACTACTTTCGCAATTGGAAGCCAATCTTCATAAGTCATAATTCCACCCGTTGGGTTACTTGGATAACAAAGAATTAGAACTTTTGATTTTGGAGTAATTGATTTCCTCAAAGACTCTGCTGTCAATTTGAATTGATCCTTTGCAAAAGTTTCGATTCCTACGGAAACTCCGCCGCTAAGAACAGTAATTGGAGAATATGAAATATAGCATGGTTCAGGAATTAAAATCTCATCACCAGGCGAAATCAATGTACGAAGCGCAAGATCGATAGCTTCACTACCACCTACAGTAACTAAAATCTCATCTGCTGGATTATATTCCACTTGAAAACTATTATCTAAATAAGTGCCGATTGCATCTCTTAGCTCTGGCATACCAGCATTTGAAGAATATTGAGTTTTGCCTCTTTCTAAAGACATCACTGCTGCTTCACGAACATGCCAAGGTGTTACAAAATCGGGTTCTCCTACACCAAGTGTAATTACATCCTTACGAGTACTAACAAGATCAAAAAATCGACGAATACCTGAAGGTTTAATATCTCTTACTGCTGGATTCAAGAAATCTTTCATTGATCGAGCTTGCACTGGTAGGGATGATACTTGCGATGCTTCGTTTGTCATCACATTCACCCTTCTTATGGGGATACCATCATACGATGATCACTTTCATGCTCTTCGAAGATAATGCCATCCTGTTTATATTTTTTAAGTACAAAGTATGTTTTAGTAGATAAGACTGCTTCAATTGTAGATAATTTATTAGAAACGAAGGAAGCAACTTCCTTCAAACTATTTCCTTCAATCTCAACTTGTAAATCATAAGCGCCTGACATAAGATACAGCGACTTAACTTCAGGATACAAGTATATCGTTTCTGCGATACGATCAAAGCCACGTCCACGCTCAGGTGTAATTTGCACTTCGATTAAAGCCGTAACTTTCTCGTCATGCATTTTACTCCAATTTACAATCGTAGCATACTTCACGATGATATGATTTTGTTCAAGTGTGGCGACTGCGTCACGAACTTCCTCTACGGCGACACCAAGCATGGTGGCGATTAATTCCGGTTTAATTCTGGCGTCCTCTTGCAAAAGCTCAAGCACTTTTAATTGAAATTCACTAATTCCTATCATGACTTTACTCCTTCCCACTTCCTGTGGTGTATAGCAACAAAGCTATGTACGTTATTTTACACCGAATAGATACGTTCTGCAAAGATAAAAAAGACCCTATTAGGGTCTTTTTTACTGCAAATCGTATTATGATGCCATTTTCGTGCAATTAATGCAATGAAGTGTACAATGGCGCCGTCTGATGTTGATTATCTAGGTTATTCTGTTGCAGCCAGCTTTGTGTTTGCTGTTGTTGAGTAGCATATGATCGAAGCTGCTTGTCTAATTCCTTTTTAGGAGCGACTGAAGGCGCTTGATACATATTTACTTGAGACATTACAGTGTATAGTTGACCCTGCATCGTTAGTGTCTTATTTAGGAGATCAGTAAACATCTGTCTAATTGTCGGACAATTTGATTCCGTTGCTGCAGTAGCGTATTCACGTACTACCCTCTTAAGATCAGCAAGTACTGTTCCTGCCAGATCTTCCTCAGTTAACGTACATTTTTGACTGGTATTCGTAGTCATTGAATTCCCTCCGTTACATCATGAATGTTTGAAATGAAAATTAATTCATACCCATAGGTGCTACTGCCTGATGCTGCTCAATTGATTTCATCAACGTGTTGTAATTATCTTGATGAGTTTGCACCATCGCTTCACAACAACTTTTTAAGGCCGGGTGGGTTGCAGCTGCAACAACTGCAGCACATTGACGTAACAACAAATCCTCATTCGAGATAGAGTCAATCACATACTCAAGTTCTTTGCTTGACATTGGTTGCATTCGTTCATCCTCCTAACATAATCACAAATAACTGCAATCTTAGCATGAGCTAATATGCTGTCTGCTATACGATCTAAAAATTGGAGAAAATCGAGCGTTACTTTAGGGAGGAGGAAACGTAAGTGTACGTTATTGGTACACGCGTGCCGGACTTCCAAAATTCGCTTCATATTCGATGTCGAATAAGCTACATTAGCACAATCATCGTTATCTAAGTCAGCTTTTGAACTACCTCTTCCAATAAAAGTTCAATAAGCGAACTTTCAGAATCGAGAAGATGAGGCGCTACTTTTGGGAGGAGGAAACGCAAGTGTACGTTATTGGTACACGCGGACCGGACTTCCAAAGTTCGCTTCATATTCGATGTCGAATAAGCTACATTAGCACAATCATCGTTATCAAAGTCAGCTTTTTGAACTACCTCTTCCAATAAAAGTTCAATAAGCGAACTTTCAGAATCGAGAAGATGAGGCGTTACTTTAGGGAGGAGGAAACGCAAGTGTAGGTTATTGGTACACGCGGACCGGACTTCCAAAGTTCGCTTCATATTCGATGTCGAATAAGCTACATTAGCACAATCATCGTTATCAAAGTCCGCCTTTTGAACTACCTCTTAAAATGAAGGTTTAAAACATTCGCTAGTCAACACCAAGAAGATGCCCCACAACGGAAACGAGTAGCAAAGTGTACGTTATTGGTACACGAGCACACACAGGCTTTCGATGGGGGCATATTCGATGCCGACTATGCTACGTTAGCATGTACATCGTGATCACGAGTGGATGTTTTGAACTACCTCTAAGTTAGAATAGATCCATACTGAGGTAACGCTCACCAGTATCCGGCGCAATACACAACACTCGTTTACCGGTTCCTAATTTTCGTGCAATTTGCATAGCTGCCCATACGGTTGCACCTGATGATGGTCCTACAAGAATACCCTCTTGCTGTGCAAGCAACTTCATAGTATGGATGGCGTCTTCATCAGCAACTTGAATAATCTCATCATAAATTGATGTATTCAAAATAGCAGGTATAAATCCAGGGCTTGTTCCAACCAGCTTATGCGATCCCGGTTGACCTCCTGACAGAACAGGTGAACCTTTAGGCTCCACGACAGCTATATGAATATGTGGTAATTTTTGTTTAAGTACTTCACTCGTTCCAGTAATTGTACCTCCTGTTCCAGCAGAAGCTACAAATGCATCTAATTCCCCTTGCGTCTGCTCGATAATTTCTAGAGCCGTCGTTTTACGGTGTATATCGGGATTTGCTTGATTTTCAAATTGATTAGGGATAAAAGAGTTCGGTATACTTTTCTGTAGATCTAACGCTTTTGCAAGTGCCCCAGACATTCGATTAGCAGATGGTGTTAGCACAACTTCGGCTCCATAAGCTTTCAGCATCCCAATCCGTTCTTTAGTCATATTGTCAGGCATAACGAGTATGATACGATATCCTTTTGCTGCTGCGTTCATCGCAAGACCAATCCCTGTATTTCCACTGGTCGGTTCAATAATTGTAGCTCCAGGCTGTAGTGTTCCTGCAAGTTCAGCTTGAGCAATTAAGTTATAGGCAGCACGATCTTTAACACTACCACTTGGATTAAAGTATTCTAGCTTTACGATGACCTCTGCACTACCCGCCTCGGCTATTCGATTCAATACAACTGCTGGAGTATCTCCGATTAATTCCATTACACTATTCACTATTTTGGCCATCTTAAATTCCTCCTAAAACTTTTCATTAGTTCTTGGATTTCATCATGGTTATGAAAAGTATCTTCAAAAGCCTATTCTAAACCTTTTCACTAGTTCTTCCGTAATCATCACGGAATAATTTCCGCATCCAAAACCAACCTAGTATCGGTATTGAACCTACAATTAATAACATCCATACCAAACCTTGTTCTGTATTATTCCATTGCAAATAGATAAAGAAAGGAATCAAACCAATGATTCGACCTAATGTTAAAGCGATCTCTCTAAATACAATCAACTCTTCCCGCTTTTCAACTGATTGTTGCGATGCCCCGATCAAATCAAAAATCCTAGAAGTAATAGGTATGATATACAGAGGAAATATCATCGCTGTCCCTATACCAAACCATAATAATGAACGATATTGAATACCACCAAATAACGGAACAATGATTGCCGCTAATGATATCACACCAATGAACATCGACCAAATTCTCCAATTCGGCTTCATATAACGCCCAACAATCCAATAGCTTATTAAAGCTGTAACCGATGCCAATAAACTATACATCCCAACTTTAGCTTCATCGCTAGTCGCAATATACACAACTAATCCAATTAAAAATAGAAATACTCCTTCACGAACACCTTGCGCGACAATAGCAGCAAATGCTCTCCGCCAACTCGTATCTGAACTTTTCATTTGTTTCATTGGATGAGCCCAATCATATTTACCTAAAGCTGGTCTTCTCTTAATAAAAAAGCTTAATGCGCCACAACAAGCAAATATTATTAGTGAACTTGTAAATATGAGCTGATAACCTTTCAAATCTGATAACATACTAATTATAATTCCTGAAGACCACGGAGCAACAATCCCTGCAAATGCGATTAATAATCCTTGCCAACCATTAAATCGATCTCGTGTGTTGGGTTCCGTAATTTCAAAATAGACCACATTATAGGCAATCCAAAAGAGTCCTAAGCCCATACCACTAATAAGCCCAAGTACTATTGGAATATCGCTCGCCCCTTGCTTAACCCACAGCACAATACTATAAAAAACGCCTGAGAGCAGACACCCTGCTCGCAGGCAATTTAATTTATTTCCTTCCTTTACCCATTTACCTGCGAGATAAAACGTTATCCCTCCCGCACTGTACTGTGCAAATGCATAAAGTGCTACGGTAAAGTACGATTGACTTGCTTTCCATAGATATACAGGAACAAACGTGCCTGACAATAAATTAGCAAAGCCAAATGAAGCATAAATCGCAAGTAATATCATTGCTTGCTTGTCTAATAATTTTGCCATCTTATCACTTCCCCTAGAAACAGGATTAAGCTAAATTAGCTCTGTGATAACATACCCTTAGGCTAAAGACGACATACCAGCACGATATTTCCAACTACTAAACTTCTGGCGTTAATGCGTCAAGCAATTGCTTACGATCACGCAAATCAAGATAGCTATCCGTACGATAACAAGAAGGACATACATACCAGATTACTTTAAAAGTTTCGTTCACTAAAGGCATACCGTTAATTGGTGAAACTTTTGATTCAAATTGTCCATTCTCACCAACAACTTGTAAACCCGCTTCCACCATATATGAACGACAATTAATACATTCTGGCATCTCAAATTGCTCATTAAGAATACTTTGCAAGGAACTGTTTGCAGCAATTTCACGAGTTGTACGCAAAATCCCGCGGTCATCATCTTCCCATTCTGAGTCATCTTGATCAGCACGCTCATCATCAACATCTTCTTCATCGTCTATATCAACTTCTAATGTTCTGTAACCACTAAGTTCGTTTTCACAGTGTGGGCAATGTTTTTCTGGTCCGATCTCCTTATCCCAAATGATATCTGATTCACACCATGGACATGTTGTTTGTAATTCCATTATTAACTTCCTTTCTAAATACATGAGATGTTATCACATGTTTGCTACATATATAATACCAATAACAAAAAACAAAACTGCAACTATTGCTAATATTCTAGACAATATTTTCATAAGAAACACCTTCTTTAGATAAGAATAGTCGCACCGATTACATAGGATAACGAGACAGAAATAATCATAGCTATCAATCCAACCGCACGATTATCATTAGCGAGTTCCTCATCTATTCTAAATACCGGAGTCAAAAATTCAAATAGGAAATAAGCGACAAGCAAAATGATAAAGCCATAGGTTCCCCAAATTAAATTCTCATAGATTGAGCTATTCATTGAAATAGAAAATCGGAAAATGTTACAAATACCAAAAATTTTCCCTCCTGTTGCCATAGCAACAGCAACATTGCCTCGCTTAATTTCATGCCAGCAACGATATTTCGTTACTAACTCAAACAGTGACAAAAATACAATCAATGTAAGTATCGCCACAGAAACATACACAATTGAGGCTAGATATTCATTTTCTAATAACCAATCAATCTTAGGATTCATCCTATTCTCCTCACTTTACAACATTCTACAATAAACGAACTAGAATCAAGCAAATGGCAAAGCCAGCAATTCTTGAGCACCTAACATCAAGCAGATGGCAAAGTCAGCGATCCTTGAGAACCTAACATCAAGCAGATGGCAAAGCCAGCGATCCTTGAGAACCTAACATCAAGCAGATGGCAAAGCCAGCGATCCTTGAGAACCTAACATCAAGCAGATGGCAAAGCCAGCGATCCTTGAGAACCTAACATCAAGCAGATGGCAAAGCCAGCGATCCTTGAGAACCTAACATCAAGCAGATGGCAAAGCCAGCGATCCTTGAGAACCTAACATCAAGCAGATGGCAAAGCCAGCGATCCTTGAGAACCTAACATCAAGCAGATGGCAAAGCCAGCGATCCTTGAGAACCTAACATCAAGCAGATGGCAAAGCCAGCGATCCTTGAGAACCTAACATCAAGCAGATGGCAAAGCCAGCGATCCTTGAGAACCTAACATCAAGCAGATGGCAAAGCCAGCGATCCTTGCTGAAATCACATTCAAAACGTTCAGAGCATAAACATAATTTTTGTGAACTAACTTCCAATAGAGGTTCAAATCGCTTGCTTGTCAGTACCAAGAAGATGACATGAAGCTAGGAAACGAGTAGCACAGTGTACGTTATTGGTACACGAGCACACGCAGGCTTCCGATGAATGGCATCTTCGATGTCGAATTATCAACTTAGCTGAACATCGTAATCACAAGTGAGAGATTTGAACTACCTCTACTTGAGTTCTGCTACGGTGACTCCGATGCCACCTTCCCCATAATTCCCATTACGATATGCTTTAACATGGCTATGACGGCGTAAATATTCTTGAATTCCGGAACGAAGCACTCCAGTGCCTTTTCCATGAATAATATAAACTTGACCCATACCTGCAAGGAAAGATTCATCTAAGAATCTGTCCACTTCAAAAATAGCTTCCTCTAAAGACTCACCTCGCAAATCAAGCTCCATACGAACAGAATCCTCTTTTGTTCTTTTTAGCGTAGCTACTTGTTTTTGCGGTTGAGCTGGCGTATTAGATTGAGACTGTAACAATTCCAGATCATCTAATTTAACCTTCATCTTCATAATTCCAAGTTGAACAGTAGCTTCTTGACCATGTATTTCAACTACATGCCCTTTAGAATTAAGACTATAAACTTTAACTTCATCGCCAGCATGAATTTTTTGTTTCTTGCCATCACGCGCTGGCTTTTTCTTAACTTTTATTTCTGGTTCTGCTTGATCTAAACGGCGGCGAGCTTCAATAAGCTTATGCTCCTTAATTGACGCCCCTTCTTCCATCGCTAATTTACGAAGATCAGAAATAATTAATTCAGCCTCTTTGCGAGCTTTCACGATTGCAGCGTTCGCTTCGATTTGCGCTTTTGCAAGTAAGTTTTCTTTCTGTTCTTCAAACTTCAATTTATCCTGCTCATGTTTTATACGTAACTGCTCCATCTCAAGTCGCAACTTTTGCGCAGTATCACGATCAGATTCAGCTGATAGTCGATTTTCTTCCAATGAAGCAATCATATTTTCAACTTTCATATCTTCATCGCTAACTTCACCTTTAGCCACATCAATAATAGCCGAAGACAAGCCTAATCGTTCTGCAATTGCAAATGCATTACTTCGACCTGGAACTCCTACAAGTAGACGATATGTAGGGCTTAAAGTAGCAATATCGAATTCCATACTTGCATTAATGACACCTTTTCTGTTAAATGCGTAAGCTTTCAGTTCAGAGTAATGTGTTGTTGCAATTACTCTACATTCCTTAGCATGAATATGTTCTAGTATCGCTATTGCCAATGCTGAACCTTCAGCCGGATCAGTACCCGCTCCAAGCTCATCTAGTAATACTAAGCTTTTGGACGTCATTTCTTGCAAGATCCGAATAATGTTTGTCATGTGACTAGAGAATGTACTCAAACTTTGTTCAATACTTTGCTCATCACCGATATCAGCAAAAATGGCATCAAATACGCAAAGTTGACTTCCATCTTCCGCAGGTACAAACAATCCTGACATTGCCATCAAACTTAGAAGACCAACAGTTTTTAACGCGACGGTTTTACCACCAGTATTAGGTCCTGTCACAATAATAGAATGGTAGTTATTACCAAGCTCAACTTCCAAAGGTACAACTTGACGAGGATCGATTAATGGATGGCGACCCTTTTTAAGCTTAATATATCCACGATCATTCATGCGGGGACGAATAGCTTTCAATATATGTGCATATCTTGCTTTCGCAAATGTGAAATCAAGCTTAGCTATAAGTTGTTGATCATATAGAAAATCTTCTACACAGTCCGCCACTTGAGCGGTAAGTTTTTGTAGTATTTTCTCTATCTCTCTAATTTCTTGTACTCGCATCTCACGAAGTTTATTATTCAACGTTACAATCACTTCAGGTTCAATAAACAAAGTTGCACCCGATCCTGATTGATCATGCACAATTCCACCAAAACTAGAACGATATTCAGATTTTACAGGAATAACAAAACGATCATTACGCAAAGTAATAATTGCTTCCTGCAACATTTTCTGCACGGAAGAAGACCGAATCATATTTTCTAATTTTTCTCTAATTCTACTTTCACCTAGACGAATTTCACGCCGAGCAGTTGCTAATTCAGAACTAGCTTGATCAAGAACTTCACCTTGTTCATTAATACATGTCCAAATTGCTTCTTCAAGCTCACGATGTTCACTTATTAATTCCGTGATGTTCATTAAAGAAGGAACTGAATATTCTTCATTAACAGTTGAAATATGCCTCTTTACACGACGACTTCCTCGTGAAGTTGAAGCAATCTCAATGAGTTCCGCAGCGTTCAAAGTACCGCTAATTCTAGCTCGATGTAGTGATGCGCTTATATTAAAAATACCACCAAATGGAGCAGAACCTTTCAAACGGTCTGCAGCAAATGCTTCATCTGTTAATTGGAGTAAATCTTTAACAATTTCTATATCAGTAGATGGTTCTATTTGTTCAACCATTTCTTTACCAATAGAAGTCGCAGCATGCTCCTTCAATTTATTAATAATTTTTGAATACTCAAGTGTTGTCAAAATTTTGGCGTTCAACGATAACACTCCCTAAACTTGTCATTAGCCTTCGATTTAGCTTCTCAAATATAAAAAGCACAACGACGGCATTCTCTTGCATTACTTATTATAGCTTAAAGTTGTATTTCTTGTACTACCTCATACATATTATTTTGTAATATGGCAACACTTAATAGTGAATCGTAGTACATGCATCATCATTTACAATCTCTACATGGAGGAATGAAAATGAATTTTTTAGGACATGTTGTAAGATTTATTGTCTCTGCTTTAGTGTTAATGGTGGTTAGCTGGATCGTCCCACAATTTGCAGTAGGCGGTTTCTGGAGCGCATTGTTATTAGCACTCGTCATTGCTGCACTAGGTTGGATTGTAGAAGGAGTTTTTGGAAAAAAAGTTACCCCATTTGGCAGAGGTATTGTTGGCTTTCTAATAAGTGCGCTTGTTATTTGGATAGCTCAATTTATTATCGGTGGAGTGAGCGTTACAATCCTGGGAGCTCTTCTTGCAGCGCTTGTTATCGGTATCGTCGACTTGTTCATACCGATCGGTAATCCTTATGAAGCTGGCGAACGTCATAAATCATAACTTTACTATAGGTCCTTCATCATAGATGAAGGACCTATAGTATGTTTAATTCGAAAAGAACTATTATATTGTCATCAGGTTGTCACGTTAACTAATACATTGCATCCTAATATTGGTATATAATCAATATAATTATTACATTCAAAGGGGTAAACGTCATGAAAAAATGGTTAGTTTTAGCATTGGTTTCAGCATTAATGGTTGTATTGATGGCTTGCGGCTCCACTTCAAACAGTAATGGATCAGCCGCTCCCGCTGCGCCAATAAAAGTAAGTGAAGATGAAATTGCAACTGGCTCACTTGTTATTACAGCTTCTGACTGGAAATTTGATAAAGAGTATTATGCCATTCGCGCAGGAGAGTCCGTAGAATTAACTGTTGATTCAATTAGTGGTGTTCACGGTGTTGAAATCTTAGACACAGAATACAATAACATTATCAACAATAAAACAACGACTGTTACAATTACGGAACCTGGAACTTATAATATCCGTTGTTCTGTTCCTTGCGGTAGTGGTCACCGTACGATGACTACAAAGCTTGTTGTAGTGTAGTTTAAATGATTACTGTAGAAGCCTCATCTTCCTCTATGTGAAAATGAGGCTTTTCTTCATCTAATTGTTTCATGAAAAAGCCTAAGTAGCACTTAATTGTGCTACTTAGGCTTTTTCCACATCATATCATAAATTAACTTTGTTCAATTAATTCAATCCATTCATTGTACTCAGTTTGTAGCTTAGAATATTCCCGTTTTAATTTTTCATGTACACCAGTTAATTGCTCCAGTTGTTGTTCAACTAACTCTAATTGTTCTAATGATTGATCTTCTATCATTCGAGAGGCAGCCACCTCTTGTAACTCAAGTTGTTCTTCATATCGTGCTGCTTGAGTTTGGAATTGATCCGCATGAATTCGTAATTCGGTGAGTTCGGACTCTAATTTAGTTAATTGTTGTTGTAATTGACGTTCCGCTTCACTTTGACTAGCTAATTGTTTTTCTAGTGCTTTTACATTTTCCTCAGTAATTGACATTTTATTGGTTGCTAGTCTTTCTTTTGTTGCTGCTAGTTCCAAATACTCCAGCAATTGTTCAGACTTAGCAGTATCCTGTTGATATTTAAGTTCAAGTTCAGCATATCTCTCAGTTACTTTATCATAATTGGACTGCAGATCCACTAATTGCTGCTCAAGCTGTTTGACTTTCGGAAGCAACACATCTTCTTCAGACTTCACGCTTGCTAGTTCTTGTTCTAGTTCGCTGCGGTACGCTACTTCTTCTGCATTCGCAGACTTCACCCTTGCTAGTTCTTGTTCTAGTTCGCTACGGTACGCTACTTCTTCTGCATTCGCAGACTTTATACTTGCTAGTTCTTGTTCTAGCTCACTGCGGTACGCTACTTCTTCTGCATTCGCAGACTTCATACTTGCTAGTTCTTGTTCTAGCTCACTGCGGTACGCTACTTCTTCTGCATTCGCAGACTTCATACTTGCTAGTTCTTGTTCTAGCTCATTGAGGTACGCTACTTCTTCTGCATTCGCAGACTTCATACTTTCTAGTTCTTGTTCTAGCTCACTGCGGTACGCTACTTCTTCTGCATTCGCAGATTTCAAGCTTGCTAGTTCATGTTCTAGTTCATTGCGGTACGCTATTTCTTCTTTATTCGCAGATTTCAAGCTTGCTAGTTCTTGTTCTAGTTCATTGCGGTACGCTACTTCTTCTGCATTCGCAGATTTCAGGCTCGCTAGTTCTTGTTCTAATTCATTGCGGTACGCTACTTCTTCCGTATTCGCAGATTTCAGGCTCGCTAGTTCTTGTTCTAATTCATTGCGGTACGCTACTTCTTCGGTATTCGCAGATTTCAAGCTTGCTAGTTCTTGTTCTAGCTCATTGCGGCACGCTATTTCTTCTTCATTCGCAGATTTCAAGCTTGCTAGTTCTTGTTCTAACTCATTGCGGTACGCTACTTCTTCCTTACTCGCAGACTTCATGCTTGCAAGATCTTGCTCTAGTTCTTGAATTAATAATATCGTTAGTTCTTGCTCATTCATCTGCTCTATATTTTGTTTCTTCAATTGTTCTTGTTCTAACTGTAATTGTTCATTAAGCGAACCTAATTGAACTAGCTCAGCAGTAGCATTCTCTAACTGAGTAGACAATTGAATAGATTGAGACGAGCTATCTAATAATTGAGCGGATAATTGATCTCTTTCCGCTACAATGGATTCAATTTTCTCCTCTTGTGCTAATTGTTTTAAGCCTTCTTCAAGTAGTTGCTCGTTTAATCGCTCAATATCACTATGTAGCGCATTTTTTTGTTCTTCTAGCTGTTGCGCTTTTCGTTTATATTCTTCTGTTTGATTATGACTTGAAGTTAAGTATTTCTCTAAGCTAGCAACTTCATTTTGAAGCGTCTCAACTTGAGCTTTTTCCGATGCGACAATTGTTTCAAAATTTTGAGTCGTCTCTTCTAATCGACTCTCAAGTGATGCCATTTCAAGTTGAGCAAGCTCTTGCTCCGAGGATAACTGTTCTGCTAACAATTGCTTAGCATCTTCAATAATTACTCGAGCTCGTTCTGCTTGATCCAATTCGGATCGTAAAACTTCTTCCTGCTCCATCGCAAGTAGAATTTGCTCATCGGCTTGAGCAAGACGTAGCTCAAAACCTTCTTTCTCTGCTTGACTAGTGGCTTGAAGTTCACTCAACTTCTCTGAAAGTTGCTTGCTATCTTTATCCCATTCCGATTGAAGTTCTAGATTACGTCTCTCAAACTCAGTTCGTAATGACTCCAATTCTGCTTCAAGCTGAGCTTTAACAACACTTGCCTGCTCGGCAGACTCTATTAACAACTTTTCAGCAGCTGCTAGCTGTTCATTAAAGTTGGATACAGCAGTCTCTTTTTCATCGATTAGTTGTTTATTTTGAGCTACAAGTTGTTCTGCATCAACTTTTAATTTCGCTAATTCAGTTTCGAATCGACCTTTTTGTTGTAATAATGCCAACTTCTGCTCAAGTACCGCATTTTCCGATAATTCCTGAATTTGCTTATCGTGTTGTTCTTGTAAGGATGTAATATTTTGTTCAAGCTCAAGTTTAATTGCTTCTGACGTCGCGATAATTGACTCTAATTCTGCTAAATGAGCAAGTTGAACTTGTTCCTGTTCTTGTTCAAACGTTGCTTTTAATTGCGTTTGTTGTTCATTGCTTGCGGTTTGTTGCTCTAAAAGTTGCTGGGCATGTAATTGTTTCAAAACAGTGAGTTCTTCATCTGCTTGAACTTTATATTGTTCGTATTGCGCTAACAATTGTTCAATACGCTCTTGTTCTAATTGAAGTTGTTTCTCAGTAATTAGTAAACGTGCTTCCTCAGCTTGAAGTCTACTATTTTCACGACGTACTCGGAAAATTTCCTCTGTAATTTGAACAGCTGCCAAAACAGCTAATTTATGTGTATCAAGAACTGGGTAGCTTTTGGCAAGCTTATGCATGCTCTCATCAATTGATGTCGCTACCATTTTCATATATTCTACGCTTGAATGACCTTTAAGTTTATATTGACTACCAAATATATCAACATGTACTACGATTGTTTCGTTTTCCATGTGTATCAACTCCTAATCCATGAAGTGCAATAAGGCTACGAACGACAAAAAAGCCGCATCTAAGCTCACTTGGAACTTATTCGATGCGGCTTAAGCAGTTTCCTGCCTACTTACGTAATTCTGCCTCAAAAGATTGTTCTAATGTAGCTACAACCTGTTCATGAACAGTACTTACTTCTTCATCTGTTAATGTACGCTCTTTATGACGGTATATTAACGCGATAGCAACACTCTTCTTGTTCACTCCTAGACGCTCACCAGTGAAGATATCAAATACTTGAACAGATTCTAATAATTCACCTGCAGTACTAGAAATAGATGTTAACATATCTCCAACAGCAACATTCTGATCTACGACAACAGCGATATCTCTACTAATTGCTGGATAACGAGGTAGCACTTTGTAGACGATGTCTGAATTTGCAAGATTATAAAGCGGAGCTAGATCAAACTCAACAACGTAAGCATCAGCTAAATCAGAATTACGTTGTAATTCTGGATGCAATTGTCCAACATAACCAAGCACTTCTTTACCATCCGTTGTATTCAATACAATGGCAGCAGTTCTACCTGGATGGAAGTTAGTTGGTTGTGCAGATTCATAGCTAATAAATTCACTAACGCCAAGTGCTGCAGTAATCGTTTCAACAATTCCTTTTGCATCATAGAAGTCATAAGCGACTGCTTTGGAATTCCAACCAGCTAGCGTACGATTTCCTGTTAATAATGCTCCAAAGCGTTGTTTTTCCTCTGGCAACGTCGTTAATACTTCTTCATCACTATGGAACACACTACCGATTTCGAATAATGCTACAGACTCATTTTTACGATTACGGTTATACGTTGTAATATCAATTAATTGAGCAATTAGACTAGTACGCAGTACGCTGCGATCTTCACTCATAGGCATTAATAATTTTATAGCTTTCGTATCACGAGCTAACTCTGGGAATAATTCAGTGTGAGCTGGGCTAGTGAAGGAGTAGCTAACAACTTCAAGCAACCCGGAATCAGAAAGACGTTTACGAAGTTCACGACGAATAGATTGTGCTTTCGTCAGTGAACCAGGAATTACTTCTCCGTAAATTGGTGTTGTTGGGATATTATCGTATCCATACACACGCGCAATTTCTTCAATTAGATCTACATCTAATGTAATATCACCACGACGAGTTGGCACTTGAACGGTATACTGCTCCTCATTTGTAACCTCATAAAGGAAGCCAAGACGATTAAAAATCGTTCTAACTTCAAGTCCAGACAATGAAGTTCCTAGGAAAGCATTGACTTTATCCAGAGTAACCACAATTGAAAGTGGCTGTGCTTCCTTAATTATCGCTTCAACTACTCCATCAAGTACTAATCCTTCACCAAGTTCAGCTATTAATGCTGCTGCACGATCAAGTGCTGGAATAACCCGAGCTGGATCTACTTCTTTTTCAAAACGAAGGCTTGATTCTGAGCGAAGACCAAGTCCGCGCGATGTTTTACGAATTGTGCTACCTGCGAATTTAGCAGACTCAAGTAAAATATTTACCGTGTCAGTAGAAACTTCTGTTGTAGCGCCACCCATAACTCCGGCAAGACCAATTGGCTCTGAACGATCAGCTATAACCAGCATATGAGACTCTAGTTTACGTTCTTGATCATCAAGAGTTACTAGCACTTCTCCCTCTTTCGCTAAACGAACAACAATTTCGCCACCTGGAACTTTATCAGCATCAAAGGCATGAAGTGGTTGACCATATTCCAACATAACAAAGTTCGTAATATCAACGATATTGTTAATTGGACGAACACCAGCTGCAATCAATTTATTCTGTAACCATAATGGAGAAGAAGCTACTTTGACACTTTTAATATATCGTGCAGAATAGTGAGAGCATAGCTCGCTATTTTCAATTGATACTTTAATATGATCAGCAGCTTTATCAGCTGTATCGATAATATTAGATTGTGGAAGTTTCACTTCGCGGCCAGTCAGTGCTGCAACTTCGTAAGCAACACCAATCATACTAAGCGCATCTGAACGGTTTGGTGTAAGATCAAGTTCAAGAACATGATCATTTAGATCTAGAACATCCTCAATAGGTGTTCCAAGTGCAAGAGTAGAAGGTAAGACAAGAATTCCTTCTTGTTGCTCTTTTGGAAGTAGTTTATCATTAACGCCTAATTCTTTCGCAGAACAAATCATCCCCTGTGATTCAACACCACGTAGTTTTGCACGTTTGATCTTGAAATCTCCAGGCATTTTCGCCCCAACTACTGCAACAGGAACATGTTGACCGGCATCTACATTAGATGCACCACATACGATTTGCAATTCTTCCCCTGAGCCTACATCTACTTTACATACATTTAACTTATCTGCATCAGGATGTTTTTCCTTTGATTTCACATAACCAACTACTACACCAGAAACCCCTTGATTTCTAGCTTCAACGATATCAATCTCAATACCGCCGCGCGTCATCATTTCTGCTAATTCAGCAGCCGTTATATTCGATAGATCCACATATTGCTCTAACCATTTATAGGATACTTTCATTATTTTCCGTCCCTTCCTTCACCGACAACCGATCTTTTTTGTTTCATTGGAATTGCATAAGCACAGCTATGACCTTCTAATTTACATCCGCGCAAATTGAGATAAGAATCTTGTATCATTCGTATAGAAATGACGGATATCATCGATACCATATTTCAATAGTGCAATACGTTCGACCCCCATACCAAAAGCGAAACCTGTAACTTCATTCGGATCATATCCACCCATCTCAAGTACACGTGGATGAACCATACCGCATCCAAGAATTTCAAGCCAACCAGTTCCTTTACACATACGACAACCACAGCCACCACATTGTGCACATGTTACATCAACTTCAGCACTTGGTTCAGTGAATGGGAAGAAACTTGGACGCAAACGAATTTGCGAATTCTCACCAAACATTTGCTTGGCAAACTGTAGCAACGTACCTTTCAAATCACTCATGCGAATGTTTTTACCAACGACTAAGCCTTCAATTTGGTTAAATTGGAAGGAGTGCGTCGCATCGTCATCATCACGACGGTATACTTTACCTGGGCAAATGATACGAATCGGAGTTTCCCCACGACTTGCTTGCATCGTACGAACTTGTACTGGAGAAGTCTGAGTACGCATAAGAATTTCTTCAGTAATATAGAACGTATCTTGCATATCACGTGCAGGATGATCCTTAGGAAGATTTAGAGCTTCAAAGTTGTAATAATCCGTCTCTACTTCTGGTCCCTCAGCAACTGAATAACCTAAGCCAATGAAAATATCTTCAATCTCTTGGGCTACTTTGTTCAATGGGTGAATCGATCCAGTCGGTAGACTACGACCTGGCAGTGAAACATCAATCGTTTCTTCATTAAGACGCTTATTCGTTTCTTCTTGTTGGAAGAAGTTTTGTTTCTCATCAATTACCGCTTCAATTGCTGCACGAACATCGTTAGCAACTTGACCAATAACCGGTCTTTCTTCTGCACTTAAACTACCCATTCCACGCAATACTTCTGTAAGTGCACCTTTTTTCCCAAGATACTTAACACGTAGTTCCTGTAATGCATTTACATGCTCAACATTTTGTAGAGATGCTAACGCTTCTTCACGCAATGCCTCTAATCTTTCCTTCATTGAATTCGCCTCCATTGTTCTTCGTAATACATAATAAAAGTCATTAAAATAACATAACTTGAGTAAAAAGTTTTGAGATGTGTTTATTCGCATGGATGCGAATCTGTTAACTTTCAAACAGAAAGTTAACTAGGAGCCCTACCCCGTAGCATCACTTAAAGCTTTTCATCTTACCTTCGAAGCATCACTTACATTTTCTCAATGAAGCGAATCTGTTAACTTTCAAGCAGAAAGTTAACTATGAGCTCAACCCCGTAGTATCACCTACAGCTTTTCATCCTTACTTCGAAGCATCACTTACATTTTCTCAATGAAGCGAATCTGTTAACTTTCAAGCAGAAAGTTAACTAGGAGCTCAACCCCGTAGTATCACCTACAGCTTTTCATCCTTACTTCGAAGCATCACTTACATTTTCTCAATGAAGCGAATCTGTTAACTTTCAAACAGAAAGTTAACTAGGAGCCCTACCCCGTAGCATCACTTAAAGCTTTTCATCTTACCTTCGAAGCATCACTTACATTTTCTCAATGAAGCGAATCTGTTAACTTTCAAGCAGAAAGTTAACTAGGAGCTCAACCCCGTAGTATCACCTACAGCTTTTCATCCTTACTTCGAAGCATCATTCGCTTGTCAGCACCGAGAAGATGACATGAAGCTAGTGACGCGAGTAGCGGAGTGTACGTTATTGGTACACGAGCAACACAGCTAGCGATGAATGGCATATTCGATGCCGAGTACGCTGCGTCAGCATAATCATCGTGATCACAAGTGAATGAACGCAAAAAGGTCCTTCCTCCCTATACAGGGACGGAAGAACCGTGGTACCACCCTAATTCAGACAAATCGCTAGTAAAGAAAGCGACATATCTCTTAGTCCCTGTAACGACGGGTCATCGTGTATCTCTACTGATTGACGTAACGTCAAAGTTCAAGTACAAGCTCAAGAGTGAATTTCCGTTATCAGTAACTATAGGAATGCTTTCAATCTAAGGCATTCCATCCCTGTATAGATGATTAACATACTTATCTCTATCATAGCCTTCATTATTTCATACTTGCTAATATTATAGACAATATATTCTTCTCATGCAAGATAGTCAATTAAAAAGATCGATTCTAATCAATTTAGTAAACAACCTTAGTGAGTTCAAAAGAATTAATCATTGCTAAACATAAAGTCAAAACTACGCTCATGTCCATCTTCAAACGTAATCTTTACTTTTGCTTGCCAATCACTTGGATATGGCAATTGTAAATCCTTCATAACAAATCTGGATTCATTGAAATTATCGAATGCAAATTCATCCTCAAGATCAGCCTGTACAAGTTCGAAAACACGTTCTGACCTTGCTGGTTTATCTTCTGCAACTACCAATACATCAACTGTTGCCACTTTTCCTTCTTCCTCCAGCGTCCATAGCGTTACACTTAATTTATTCGGACCAGGGGCATTAGGTGTAAGCTTCACTGTATAATGAAGTTCTTCACCCATTTTATGAACGTTCAATGAATTGTTCATATTAGGCATTGGACTAATCTGACTTATCAACGCTGCAATCATAATAATAGCTACTAATAAAATAGCTTCCGTCAACATAGCACGTTGTGGATTATTTTGATGTTTTACAATTTTTATTCGAGCAAGATAGCCCAACCCAATAGCCAAGCTAATTACAACAATTTTTATTAAAAGCCATTTGCCCCATGACGTGTACAGTAAGTACATCCAGCTCGGTAATATAAGGATTGTAAGCAAAATACCACTTATCGCTACAAGTGCTATCGTTACCCATAATATTTTGGAGAATTTAATCATAAATTCGGCAACAATAGATCTTTCATGTCTCCATAGTACCCACAAAATTATTACGCCGCCTATCCATATCGCAGCGCATGCCAGATGGATATAATCAAAGATTATTCCTGACTGACCATTTTCTAGAGCTGCAATATGACCATTCATTGCTTCTCCGAAGAGAATCACCCATGCCCAAATGATGCTTAATAAGCTATCGAATCTCTTAAGAAACAAACCTACAAGAGTTAGCACGAATAAATAAATTAAACTTTTACCTGTAGACGTATTAAGTAGTAATTCCTTCCATTGAATCGAATCAACACCGAATATTTCTATCCACTGCATTGACTGAATACATAATGTAAATAAAACTGCGATGAATAAAATTTTACTAAGTTGCTTAGTACGAAGCTGAATAATTGCTAAAGTTAACTGTTCCCACTTCGTCCCAAGTAACGAATTTGCGATAATTAGCCCCGATGTAGCTAATAAAGCCATATACAAAATTACGTTACTGATATACAAAAGCGTATCCAATATGTCACATCCTAAATAAGTAGTTAAATATTTACATCTTAATATACCTAATTGATCTAGTTCAGTGTAACATAGGAGTAATATTAATGTGTTGCAACTTTGTTAACATTCATCTAATTGCAATATGTTATGTAAAATGCGTTTGTATCATTCTCTTGCAGTAGTACATCATATAAAGATACAGCGTCAATATGATTAAGGAGCTGAGACAAATGGGAAGACAAACAGGCACGATCGTCCAACAAGCGCTAGATATTCTGTTGGCTGATCATGCAATTTTACCTTTACTAAAAGGTAATTCTAGAGAGCAAATTTTTCAATCAATAGGTGCCATTCTTTCTACGCCGAATAAGACTCATAAAGCTTATTTAAGAATTACATTAGACAACGGTAATGTTGTTCGAATTCCCGCCTATCGTATCCAGCATAATGATGCTATTGGTCCATACAAAGGCGGCATACGATTCCATGAATCAGTCAATGAAGATGAAGTAAGCAATCTTGCAGCTTTAATGACACTGAAAAATGCATTACATGATGTTCCTTTCGGCGGTGGTAAAGGTGGAGTAGGAATTAATCCACGTAAATACTCCGAGCGAGAATTATATCTAATTTGCAAAAAGTATGTGCAGTACTTTACCGACATTCTTGGTCCTGACAAAGACATACCCGCTCCTGATATGGGTACAGGAGAGCGTGAAATGGACTGGATGACAGCAGAGTACAAAAGCATCCATCCAGGTAAACCTTATCTGGGTAGTTTCACGGGGAAAAGTATTGTTTCTGGTGGCTCACTTGGTAGACGTGAAGCAACTGGGAAAGGTGTCTATTTCAGTTTCAAATATATGCTTGATCAATACATTCGTAGTAACCTATCTACGCTTGAAACATATAATAATCCATACTTGCCTATTGCAAAAAGTTATTTGAATCGACCTCTTACAATGGCTATCCAAGGATTTGGTAATGTAGGAGCTGTTATCGCCCAAGAAATTTTCAATGATCACTCTAATCAACATACTGTTGTTGCAGTAAGTGATCGTAACGTTACGTTGTTCCACGAGAAAGGTCTTCCTATCGATAAACTATTACAATATAGTGCAGAACATGCAGGTGAACTACCGACGACAATTGAAGCTTGTGCAGAATACAATATCGATGCACAAATTCAAAACCGTGAAGCTGTATTATATCAAGAAGTCGATGTTTTGTTTTTAGCTGCTTTGGAGGAACAAATTCATCAGGGTAATGTGAATCAAGTAAAGGCGAAGTGGATTGTTGAGGGAGCGAATGCACCTATTACTGGTGAGGCTGACGACATATTAGCCGCTAAAAACGTGATCGTAATTCCTGATATTCTTGCTAACGCTGGTGGGGTAATCGTCTCTTATTTTGAGTGGTTACAAGGGAAAGATACACAGTTTTATAGCGAGGAGCATGTATACGAGCTACTCTATGATAAAATGCAAAAAACATTAGATCAAGTATTCCCGCTGTTTTTCAGTCAAAATCATCAACTACGCCAAACTTGCTACAATCATGCGGTGATGAAGTTGGCTCTTGTTCTCTATCGTCAAGGCAAGCTCTACTAACCCAGGGCTCCGACGTGATCACGATGTGTAGCTTCGTTGTTTACTCGACTGCGAATATGCCATTCATCGGAAGTCTGCGATACTCACGTACCAATAACGTACGCTCCGTTTCTCGACAATCCTAGCTTCATGGCATCTTCTTGGTGCTGACGTCGGAGCTACGCTTCGGGGCAACTACTTTGGCAGCGCTGCTGCTTACCTCGAATTGGTATTCGTCGGATTGTGGGTATATGCTTTGGGGGCAACTACTTTGGCAGCGCTGCTGCTTTACCTCGAATTGGCATTCGTCGGTTTGTGGGTATATGCTTTGGGGCAACTACCTTGGCAGCGCTGCTGCTTACCTCGAATTGGTATTCGTCGGTTTGTGGGCATACGCTTCGGGCAACTACTTTGGCAGTGTTGCTGCTGTCCTCGAATTATTCGTCGGATAGTTTTGAACATAACAAAAAAGGTTAGTTCATTTCTGAACTAACCTTAATATTACACTTATTTACTTGACATCTCTGGAGTTGTAAGTTGATCGTAGAATTCTACGTATTTATCTTTGTCCTCAGAGTTTCTTATCGCCATTGCAGAACGTGGATGCTCATCAAGTACACCAGTTACCATGTACGGGATGTTATAACCCCATTCTACTTTTTCACGCATAGAAACCATATGCTGCTCGATCATATCAAGCACAGGACGAACATTGTATTTTGTGTTTTGAAGTTCTGATACTAGAAGTTCAGTGTTACAGTTACCTGCAGCACGACCCATTCCGTATACAGAAGCATCAAGCAATTCAACACCTTTACCAGCTGCAAGAAGCGTGTTTGCAAAAGCAAGCTGAAGGTTATTATGAGCGTGAACACCTAAACGTTTGTTAGGAAGATGTTCTTGGAATTTATCTACCAAATAATTCATATCATTCGGCTTCATGCTTCCATAAGAGTCAACCACATATACAAAATCAACAGCGCTAGCATTAATTAGTTCGAATGCTTCTAGCAATTGATTTTCAAGCACGTTAGACAATGCCATAATATTAATTGTTGTTTCATATCCACGGTCATGGAAAATTTGAACTAATTCAAGAGCCTTGTCCACATCTTGGATGTAACAAGCAACACGAATTAGGTCAATCATGCTCTCACTACGAGGCAAGATATCATTTTCATCAACACGGCCAATATCAACAAGTGCAGAAAGCTTAGTTTGACCTTTATTAGGAATTACTGTTCTAAGAAAATCATCATTAAGGAATCTCCATGGACCAGCTTGGTCAGCACCTTTAAGCAATTTAGGAGAGTTTTTGTATCCAATTTCCATATAATCAACGCCAGCTTCATTCAAACTCTTATATAAATGTTGAACAAATTCAACGCTGAAATCCCAATTGTTTACAAGTCCGCCATCGCGAATCGTACAGTCTACAATTTTACAATGATTAGTTTTGGATTGCATATCTGATACTCCTTTTATTCTGAACTTAGTTCGTATTTTAATCATCATACTTGAATTTAATAAATAACGCAAAATAAAAATATTTGTGCACATGTGCCAATACTGATTCTTTTCCCTTATCGATAGCTTACTTTCGTTTACAAATAAGTTATAACGAAGTAAACTAATAATATATTTCGCTTAATTTTTCGTATGAAAAAGCGGGGGAACCAATCAGAATCGGTTTTATCGATTTCCTGGGGTGAATCAAGTCTGAATCATTAGACTGTAGGGCAACTCTCTAGCCCGAACCCGACAGCTAACCTCGTCAGCGTGAAAAGGAGAGATGTTCAATGACAATTTGTCCATCTAATGATTTTCAGGATTTTCCGACAGATTCAGTAATTTTTCAAGTTCAACGAATTGAAATTTTCGTCATTCCAGCACTTGCCATAGACGCAAATGGTTATCGTGTATGTCTGAGAATTTCTAGTAGTAGAGGCTATGGTTGGAGTGAGATCTTCGTAGATGATTCCGAAATTAGCTTTGATTTACAAGATTGGGAACATCAATTAGCCCCATTTATCGGTCCCTTCTCTATTCCTACTCTTACCGAGCTAATCTCCTCACATTTACAGCAATCAACCTTTTATGATCAACGAGCTGTTTATTTGTTCACTAATGCATTACATCAAGTTAATTTTCTACCTGATTCGGATACCAACTCCGAAGTTGATGAAGAATTAATATTACGTCGACGAGCTATCGCATACTTGTCTGTGCATTAACAAGAAATCCCCAGCTGTTTGGATAACTGTAATGAACTTTTATCATTACAATCCAAAGAGCTGGGGATTTTTTTATTTGTGATAACCTTTAGTTTGAGTCTAATCCAACTACCCAACCGAATGGATCTTCAACTTTACCAGTTTGAATACCAGTAATGGTATCATACACTTTACCGGAAATTTCACCGATTTCACCATTGTTTATAACAAATTTCTCACCATGATAACTTAATTCACCAACTGGAGAAATAACTGCAGCTGTACCTGTACCAAAAGCTTCCTCAAGTTGTCCTTTTTGATGCGCCTCGACTAACTCTTCAATAGAGATACGGCGTTCTTCAACCGGAACCCCCCAATATTTCAGCAATGTAATTACTGAATTACGAGTAATCCCATCTAGTATGCTACCATTTAACATTGGCGTATGAACGACACCATTGATTTTAAAGAACACATTCATGCTACCTACTTCTTCAATATAACGTCTGTGTACACCATCAAGCCACAATACTTGAGAATAACCTTGTTCCTTAGCTTGCTCTTGTGCATTTAGCCCAGCAGCATAGTTACCAGCTGTTTTCGCTTCACCAACACCACCTGCAACTGCACGTACAAATTCAGATTCTACATGAATCTTAACAGGATTAACACCCTCAGCATAGTACGCTCCTACCGGCGACATAATGATCATGAAGAGGTAGTTTTGAGATGGATTTACACCAAGTGCTGCTTCTGTAGCAATAATAAATGGACGAATGTAGAGACTAGTTCCCTCAACGCTTGGAACCCAATCACGATCAACATTCAACAATTCGATTAATCCTTTGTAAGCAATATCTTCATCAATATGCGGAATACTTAGGCGAGCATTAGAACGATTAAGACGCTCAAAGTTTTTCTTAGGACGGAACAGCTTAATTCCCTGCTCTGTACGATATGCTTTCATACCTTCAAATACGGTTTGACCATAGTGGAATACTTTTGCCGCAGGATCCATTGAAATATTTTGATAAGGTACAACTCGGCCTGAGTGCCAGCCTTGACCTTCTGTATATTCTAGTATAAACATGTGATCAGTGTAGTATTGACCAAAACCAAGTTTATTTTCGTCCGGTCTGGATTTAAGATTTGTAGAACGTTCAATGTGAATAGTGTGATCCATTGTGAATTTCTCTCCTTAGAAATTATTTTCTTATTTGAATGATAACATGAATTCACGTATATTTATAATATCTATATTATGATGTTGGCATACCTTTTAAGTATGGAAGTATCGAGAGGAAGCGTTGTCATGGATATGCGTCAATTAAAATACTTTTTGACTATAGCCCGTGAGGGACAAGTTACACGTGCTGCAAAAATTCTAAACATGGAACAACCACCTTTAAGTCGTCAATTAAAACAAATGGAAGATGAGCTAGGTGTCAGGTTGTTTGATCGTCATGGCAAAGGTTTGCAATTAACAGATGCAGGCACACTACTTAAACAAAAAGCTGAAACACTTATCTCTCAATTTAATGAGACCATAGAAGAGATGAAAGAGCTTGAAGAAGGTGTTCGTGGTGTATTGTCCATTGGTGCAGTATTTTCATGCATCTCACTACTCCCCCAACCTATTGAACGATTTCGTAGACTCTATCCACATGTTAATTTCAAAATATTAGAAGGCGATCATTACTACTTAGGCGAACAGTTGGAAAAACGTGCAATTGATATTGTGTTTGCCCGTCTGCCTTTCGAAGCACTTACTGATCCCAAACAACTCGCTGTTATGCCGTTACCTTCTGACCCTTTCGTCGTTGTTATACCTAGTAAATGGGAGCAGTATCACGATACGGAACTCTTTTGCATCGAGGAACTTGCTGGTCTACCATTATTAACACTGAAAACAGATCAAACGACACATATGCATGAACAGGTTATTACCGCTTGTCGCAAGTATAATTTTGAACCAAATATTATATGCGAATGTTCATCCGTTGCGATTACAATTGCCCTAATTGCAGAAGGTATTGGCATTTCACTTTTGCCACGCTCGGTTATGAATTCATTTATGGACCCACGAGTTAAAATGATCCCATTATCGAACGAAGAACTCCAATCAGATAACGGAATCATCTGGCATAGGGATCATTACTTGCCGAAAAGTGCTCGCTTCTTCATTGAATCGATTCAAGCTGATCATCATTCAGTAGACATCGAATAGGAATCGAACTTATAAGTATATAAAAAAAAGTCGTTATAGAGTAATAGAACTGTTTCATACAATTCTATGATTCTACAGCGACTTTTCTATTTCTACGAACCAGTTGAACGATAGTGCTTTACACCAAATTGCCACGCTAGATAACATGGAATTAAAAATAGTGATCCTCCGAAAGGGATGATCATCGCTTGCCATAATGGAGCTTCCACTTTATCAAGTATGATGCGTAATGGAATATAACTCACCAGTCCGAAAGGAATGATGAAAGTAAATAACTTCATGACCCACTTTTCATAAATATTAAGTGGATACTGAGCCATCTCTCGTCCACCATCAGTAAATACATTAGCAACCTCTAGTCCTTGTACCGTCCAAAAGCATAGTGTTGCTGCCAACATAAATATCCCTACAAATATAAATACGCCATTCGCAATCATAAATAAAATAATTAAGATATGCTGCCAATGCCATAGTTGTGGGAGTTGGCTAATTGCAAAAATTAGTACGATCAAACTTTGTAACAATCGCCCCATTTTCGTAAATTCGAATGCTGAGCCGAGAACTTGAAGTACTGTATGTCGTGGGCGCAACAATAGTCGATCGAAATCTCCGCGAATAATGAGGGAAGAAAAACTATCAAATCCTCTAGCAAAACATTCACTTAATGAAAATGATTGATGAATGATCGCAAAACATAAGGCAACCTCAACAAAACTCCATTCTTGCAGTTTTCCGAACTTCTCAAACATAAAATATAACCCTGCGAACATGGTAAACGGTATGAAAAATTGACCGAAAGTGAGCATCAGAAATGAGCCTTTGTATTGAAGTTGCGAACGCAAATGCATCAATAAATATTTATAATATAATGTCATCACTAGCCTCCTTGAATAACAACTGCTCGTAAAGCTTTTTTCATTAACCAATACCCTGCCCCTAACATAACGACTAACCAACCTACTTGATTGCAAATCCCAACAATAAGTTCAGTTCCTTGCACATGTTCATTGAAAACACGGAATGGGAAATCAACCGTCCAACGGAATGGAAATGCATATGTAATGAGTTGCATCCACTTTGGCATAAGCGGTATAGGAATAACAAGGCCAGCTAAAAATTCACCTAATACTGCAATAAGTAATATAGAACCTGTCGGTGACATTGTCCAAAAGACAGATATGTAGATTAACATCGAAATCGCTACAACTAATAGCAATGCAAGTAATAAGGTAATTAGAAAAGCTAGGAAGGTAATCAAGCTAGTTGGAATGGTTAATCGATATGGCTCTGGTAGAAATAATACAATTATCGTTACAGGCGCACAACGCAACGTCATATTGGCTACTCGTTGGGCTAGTAGCTTACTATACCAGAAAGGATAGATAGAACTTGGTCGACATAATTCATAGGCAATATTACCACTTGTTATTAATTCAAAGATTTCAGGATCACGTATCCAAAGCATCACAAGGGATAGACATATTTGCTGCAACCATATATATGATACAACTTGTTGTAACGAGAGATCAGGTTGTTCTGGTGCTTGATTATAGAAGGCCACGTAAATCATAATAAATATGAATCCAAAAAATAATTGCGTCGCTATTCCAGCATAAGCCGCAGTACGATACTGCAAACCGTTCAAAAAGCGAATTCGCCATACTGAAGTGTACGTTCTCATACGGCATGCTCCTTATAAAGTGACAGAATTAGATCTTCAATTGGTATAGCTTGGACTGTAAAGTCTGTCATCTCAATCCGGGAAGTTAACCATTGAATACATTGTGGTACAGTACACTTTTCCGTATTTACAGCAAGTGATAATTTTTCTTCACTTTGTTCGATCATAGTAATACCAGGTAATAGTTCGTCTACTAACTTCCCACTATAACTCACTTGTACAATTTTCCCCGTACCATAACGTTGTTGCAATTGTGGTAAAGTGCCATCGAACAGAAGAGTTCCTTTGCCGATCATCATTATCCGATGTGCTAACGCCTCGATATCGTTCATATCATGTGTCGTTAAAATTACTGTAACACCATAGCGCTCATTGATTTCTTTCACAATGGATCTAACTGCAATCTTACTATCAGCATCTAGGCCGATTGTAGGTTCATCTAGAAATAATATGGAAGGTTTATGTAGTAGTGATGCCGCAAGCTCACAGCGCATTCGTTGACCAAGGCTAAGCTGTCTAACAGGGGTATTTATTATATCAGCAAGTTTCAATAATTTAGTTAATTCTTCTAACGTCTCCACATATTGTTGCTGAGGTATTCGATATATATCTCTTAGGAGCTGGAAGGAATCTATAACCGGCACATC
Source organism: Candidatus Pristimantibacillus lignocellulolyticus (assembly GCA_023639215.1). Classification (NCBI taxonomy): domain Bacteria; kingdom Bacillati; phylum Bacillota; class Bacilli; order Caryophanales; family Paenibacillaceae; genus Pristimantibacillus (SeqCode); species Pristimantibacillus lignocellulolyticus (SeqCode). Next base: position 3,104,037 of record CP097899.1, on the reverse strand, counting down.
CCACCACAACTGAGAACGCTGACCGAATACTACACCTATGTTTGAGACATATTTTTGTCGATCTAACCAAGGTGTCATGTTCATTACAGAGCAGTTGCCGCTATCCGGAAGCAATACTCCACTCATAATTTTGATCGTCGTAGATTTTCCCGCTCCATTAGGACCGATATAACCAACAATCTCACCTTGCTGCACTTGAAAACTAATATCCTTTAACGCTTCAATTACTTTATAGTCCCTCTTAATCAACGCTTTGAACGCCTCTTTCAACCCGCCTTTACGCTCTGCAACTTGATAGGATTTGCTAATCCCTTGTAGTGAAATGATAGGATTGTCCATTTCTTCCCTCCTCAAACTTTTCATGTAATACGTACTTTTTGTGCTTATTTGTAAATGTAAACAGCTTCACATCAAGTAGATGGCAGAAAGCCATCGAACTTGCTGCAACCACAAGCGAGTCACTTGAACTCACACCCACAATATGCCCGCAAGATACAAACATCGGTGCTTATGCGTGGTTTTCGATGGAGAGCATATTCTAAGCCGTATCAACTACGAAGCGATTCATCGTAATCACAACTTAGCAATTTGAACATCCTTTCCAATAGAAGTTCAAAAAGTTCAGCTGTCAGCACCAAGAAGATGCCCCTCAGCGGAAACGAGTAGCACAGCGTACGTTTTGTGTACGTGAGCACACACAGGCTTTCGATTTGGGGCATCTTCGCCGTCGACTATGCTACGTTAGGCTAATCATCGTGATCACAGTTGTGCTTTGTGAACATCCGCTCGGGTGGCCGGACTTAATACTATATATTAAATGTCATACGCTTTCAACATAAATTTAAAATATTACTGTTCATATTGAACGAGCCATTATTCATACAATGAAGATGGATAAAAGCAAGATAACGATCGGAGGATTTTCATTGACTTTATCGATAGCGCGCTCTCAAAATACAACGTTTGAAGTTTATGTTTTTCATATGAGCTCATTTAAGCGTTATTTTGCACTTGATATTATAGGTGGGTTTGCTTTTTATATGTTGGGGAGAATAATATTTGGTAGCGAATTATTTTCTATTGGTTGCAATATTGTAGCCTCTCAAATGCTTAAATACATCGTTCCTGTCAGCGCTAATTAATTCCTACGAAAAAGATGCCTATCTATTCGAATGATCGAATAAATAGGCATACTGATTAGGTATATTTTTTCTCTATTCCACAACAATCGCCTGTTGTTGAGCTAACAACGTCAGTTCTGCAACTCGGAAAATATGATTCTGGGTCATAGCATTCTCAGTATTATACATACAATCAAGTATGAACTGACTGAAGAAAGGAAAACCAACTTTACCTTGTGTGTTCCAATATTGCTCCCCTTGTTTATTCACTAGAAACAGATGATCGCCACTAGCAGACTTCGTTATATCGACATACTTTCTCAGTTCAATGTAGCCATCAGTTCCTAGAATAATCGTCCGTCCGTCTCCCCAACTACTTAATCCCTCTGGGGTTAACCAATCGACTCGAATATACGCGGTAGCTCCGTTTTCCCCTACTAAATGTATATCTCCAAAATCCTCTAGTTCAGCTCGATGCTTATTATTGTAATTAGCAACTTGACTAGATGTTATGCGAGCGTCATTATTTCCCGAGAAATAAAGAAATTGCTCGATTTGATGCGAAGCAATGTCGCATAATATACCTCCGTACTGCTCTTTATTGAAAAACCAACTCGGTCTACTAGATTCATTAAGACGATGTGGACCTAAACCAATCATCTGAATAACTCTACCTATTGCTCCTTGCCCGATGAGTTGTTCTGCATAAACAGCACTTTCTACATGAATTCGCTCACTATAGTATACTGCATATTTACAATTTGTTCGTGCTACAACTTCTTTAACTTGCTCCAATTGTTCAAACGTAGTAAATGGAGCCTTATCAGTAAAGTAATGTTTACCGGCTTCCATCACTCGAATTCCTAATTCTGCCCGCTCATTAGGAATAGCAGCTGCCGCCACTAGCTGGATCGTAGAGTCATGTAATATTTCTGCTAACGATTCAGCTATTTGAACACCGGGGTAAGTAGCAACAAATTGTGCTACTTTTTCTTGATCCTCGTCGTATACCCATTTCAATGTAGCGCCCGCTTCGCGTAAACCATTACACATCCCGTATATGTGTCCATGCTCTAATGCAATAGCTGCAAATTGAAATTCACCTTGTTCCACGACATTTACTTGTTTACCAATCGGGGCATAGTTCATTCCATCACTATTATTCATTGAAACCTCCATTACATCACCCTTGGAATCGTGATGTAGCAATTTTATTTTTTAAATGAGCATAGTATTTATCCTCATCAATCGGGAATTGTACCCAGTCGTCTTCCCAGGTAGACAATAACATCGCATTAGCAAGCATGAGACCTTTAATTCCTTCCACTCCAGGTGCAATAAGTGGCTCATTATGTAAAATCGCATTTGCCCAATTTTGTGTAATTCCAGCATGACCCGGATTGCTGCCTTCAATCGGTATATCGATTTGCCAACATTCAGGCTGACTAAACGGCTCCTCCGAACGAGCGTTGAATTCAGTCTCTGACTCTCGCAAACGGTAGAACGTTAACTTACTATTTTCGATTACAACCTTACCACGATCACCTACAACCTCAAAGCGATTCGTTCCAGGTGTCTCTCCTGTTGTCGTTACGAAGACACCCGTAGCGCCATTCTCATATTCCACGAAAGCAGTTACATCATTTTCAACTTCAATATTACGATTTTTCCCAAAATAACAAAATGCACGTAGACGCTGCGGCATCATACTTATCGTCCATTGCCAAAGATCAAGCTGATGCGGATCTTGGTTCAGCAATACACCCCCGCCTTCACCACCCCATGTAGCACGCCATGTACCTGAATCATAATAGCTTTGTGATCTATACCAATCCGTAATTATCCAATTCGTACGTCTTACTTCGCCTAGTTCACCACTATCAACTAATTCCTTTAACTTTTGATAAATAGGATTCGTTCGTTGATTGTACATCATACTGAACACAACATCACTTTGCTCTGCAGCTTCGTTCATTAGACGGACTTGTTTCGTATATACGCCAGCAGGCTTTTCTAATATCACATGCTTATTATGTTTAAAGCTTGCAATTGCTAGTTCTGGATGTGAGAAGTGAGGCGTACAAATAATTACACCATCTACAACATCAGAGGCAATTAATTCATATGGATCACTAAAAACATGAACTGCTTCACCTAATGTCTCTCTTGCCCATATTCGACTATTCTCATCAACATCAGCGACAGCAGTAATTTCCACCCCAGTTATGACACCATTATGAATATATGAAATATGACCTTTACCCATATTACCTAAACCTATAATACCAACACGCACTTTTGACATTAATAACCCTCCTAAAACTTTTCTGTACTTCATAGAGCAACTTCTTGATATAGAAAAGTTACTTCGAAAGCATAAGCTAAAACTTTTCTGTACTTCATAGAGCAACTTCTTGATATAGAAAAGTTACTTCGAAAGCATAAGCTAAAACTTCTTTGAGCTTCGGAAGTATTAGCCTCCTTATTACTTGATATGCTTTAATGTTAGCATCGCAAACTTTAAAGCGCTTCATCATCGTTAATCGATTTCACCATACAATTAACTCTAGTTGGTGTATAATTTATTATACTAAGATGATTGAGGTGAATAGGAAATGTCGAGTACAACGAAGCTAATACCATTCACAATAAATTTTAACAACGATATCCCTAATCAATTGCTCTACCATACGCATTTAACCTATGAGATCTATTATTTTCATGCAGGAAAAGTTAATTATCTAATCAATGATCGCATTTATAAATTAGAACCAGGTGACATGATTCTTATGCATGGCATGACCTTACATAAACCTCATTTAGAACAAAAGGATTGTTATGAACGTACTATCATTCATTTTGACCCATTCTATTTCACTGAATATATTCAACCGAGTTATGCTCCTGATCTTCTGACCCCATTCAATACATTTAAAAATATACGATTATCATTCAATAAAAGCGTTCGCCAGGAAATAGAAGGTTTATTACATAAATTAGTGGTATTACGAAAAAGCGCTGAACCATTTGCAGAGCAACGAAGTCATATCGTACTACTGGAATTGATGCACCTAATTTACACACAGTGTCAACAACCGTTACAGAAAATTAAGCAAACACAACATATTTCTACAAAAGAAAACCATGTTCAAAATATCATTTCATATATTGAAGATCACTATAACCAGGAAGTATCACTTGAATCTATCCAGCAAGCACTTCATCTTAATAAATTCTATCTTAGTAAATCTTTCAAAGAAGTAACTGGGACAACGATCTTTCAATATATGTTAGAGCGACGCATTTATGCTGCCAAAGTCTTACTTATTAACGGTAGTAATAAAATAACAGATATTAGTTACGAAGTAGGCTTCAAACATCCTGCTCACTTCTCAAGATCCTTCAAACTAATCACCGGTGTCACAGCAGAACAATACCGTAAACAACATAACATTTACGAAAAAAACCATTAAGCAGATCAATCTGCTTAATGGTTTTTTCATCATTGAATAATCTATAACAATCACACACTATTAATCAGCTAGTGAAACGACCGCTGATTAACATTGTCCCCTTGAATTAAATATGTAGTATTACCCTAAAATAAGTAGCGAGTCTTACAAATTACCAAAGGTAATTTGTATAGCAGCTCTCCCTCAGATCATGGCGACAGTCTTTAGGTTGCACGACTTAAAATCAGCGAATCTGTTAACTTTCATGAAAGAAAGTTAACTAGGAGCTCTCCCTCGAAACATAACCTACAGCCCTTCATACCTACTTCGAAGGTTTGATCGCTTGTCTCCCGCCAAGAAGATGACATGAAGCTAGAGAAGCGCGGAGCGGAATGTACGTTATTGGTAAATGAGCACCACAGCAAACGATGAATGGCATATTCGCCGTCGAATTCGCTACGTCAGCATAATCATCGTGATCACAAACGATCACAGGTGATCTTGGTATTCCATATGCAGTGGCAACTGCACATCAATCAAAGTCCCCTGACCTGGTCGACTAGAAATAAGCATCATACCTTTATGCTCTTCGATAATGCGTGAACTTACCATTAGCCCTAACCCCGTTCCTTTTTCCTTTGTCGTTAAGAATGGTTCGCCAATCCGCTTCATTACATCATCAGGCATTCCATCTCCCTGATCTTGTATTTTTACATGAATAAGTTGATCTGATGGTTCAAATCGCACAGAAATCGTTACAGTCCCGCCTTCAAGCATCGCTTCGAAAGCATTTTTTATAACATTTAAGAAAACTTGCTTTAATTGATTTTCGTTGCAATATAGTTTGGGTATATCGTTCTCTCTCTGGAAGTTCACTTCCACACCTAGTAGCATTGCTTGAGTATCAAGAATGGATAATACACTTTGCAGAATACGTTCTATATCGTTAAATTGATAAGAATTATAGTGAGGTTTGGCTAACGTCATAAATTCATTCACTATAAGATTAATACGATCAATTTCAGTACCCATAATATCAAAGTAATAGCTCTGTTCTGAATATTTATTACGTAGTAACTGAGTAAATCCCTTTAATGCTGTAAGTGGATTCCGAATTTCATGAGCAACTCCAGCGGCAAGTTGACCAATAACAGACAATTTCTCAGAACGTATGAGTCGTTCCTCATCTTGTCTTCGCTCTGTTAGATCACGTAATACCGTCAAGATAGCTGTTCGACCTATGTAATTTTCGATTTTCACACTTGAAAGTTCGACTTCTATTATCTGATCATTTATGCACATTTGTTGTTTACGAAACGGCGTTGCTTCCTCTAGTAGGAGTGCATTTTGAAAATCTCTTATTACTTCTTCTCGTTCAATTTCAATAAAATAATCAGTGAATATTTGTTCAGATAACCCGCTGACATGACGTTTTCCTAATAAGTCAAGGCCATGTCGATTTGCAAATATTATAGCACTATCTACTGTAATAAAAATTGGCTCTGGAATAGTCATTAACATTCGCTGATACATTTTCGCATTACGAATAAGTTCTCGTTCTTTCTCATATTTAATCGTAACGTCTTGAACAGTCGACAGAAAATAGAAATGATCTTGGTGAATAATTCTTGTTCGTTTACCCTCTAAATATATTGTGGAACTGTTTTTATGTTTTCCATGCCATCTGATAATTTGACGTTTCGTATATTCCTTGTCTAAAGCATCCTCAAAAGTATGAGGTAAAAGCCAGTCCTCTTCTTCAATAAAGTGTTCCATCGGATGATTTATCATTTCATGAATAGTATAGCCAAGTAACTGTGCGAAATAAGAGTTAACATAAATGATTCTATGATCGTACACAACGAACACACCCGCGACAACATGATCCATTAAGTTTTGATAAAAATTAGGTTGCTCTTTAATCATTTCCTCAAACTGACTAATACTTTCTTGTTCTGAATTACGATAAACTACTTGCCCTTTGGTCTCTTCAGATTCTTCTATATGAGTTGAACTTATTTCAACCATTTCACTTTGATCATCAATTCTTTCAAATGGCTCACTGTATTGATTCGATTTCCATAGATCATACTTAATACTCATGTTATCCCCCCTCTATCGCATACTTGTATATATTTGCCATAAATTTGAAAAAACCTCTCGATAATCATCATCATCGAGAGGTTTTTTTTGAGTTTATATTATTCAACTATCCTTGAAGAAGTAGTTGCTCCGGATCTTCAAGAAGTTCTTTAATTGTAACTAGGAAACGAACCGCTTCACTACCATCAACAATACGGTGATCGTAAGATAATGCAAGATACATCATTGGACGATTTTCCATACGTTCTTCATCAATCGCAATTGGACGAAGTTGAATTTTGTGCATACCTAGTATACCAACTTGAGGTGTATTCAAGATAGGTGTAGATAGCAATGATCCGAATACTCCACCATTCGTGATTGTGAAGCTACCACCTTGCAATTCATTCAACGTCAATGTGTTAGCACGTGCTTTTTTAGCAAGCTCACCAATGTTACGTTCAATTTCTGCAAAGCTCAAACGATCTGCGTCACGAACAACTGGAACAACTAAACCTTCCTTGGCAGCTACAGCTATACCAATGTCGAAATACTTTTTCATCACAATATCTTCGCCATCAATTTCAGCATTCAACAATGGATATGCTTTTAAAGCACCAACAACAGCTTTTGTGAAGAATGACATAAATCCAAGATTAACATCATTTTTGTCGAAGAACGATTGTTTACGACGTTTACGAAGATCAAGAATAGCAGTCATATCAATTTCATTAAATGTTGTTAGCATTGCTGCTGTTTGTTGAGCTTCAACTAGACGCTTCGCAATCGTAGCTCTACGACGAGACATACGTTTACGTTCTACTGTTTTACCATCTACTGATACAGCAGTTGCAGCAGCAGCGACTGGCGCTGGTTTGGCAATAGGAGCTGCAATGGAAGTTTGAGCAGCTGTCGGTTGAACTTGATGCGAACGAACATCTTCAGGGTAGATACGACCAATCGCATCCTTGCCTTGAACTTGTGCTAGATCAACACCTTGTTCACGAGCAAGTTTACGAGCAGCTGGAGAAGCATTAACACCTCCTGCATTTACAGCAACAGGTTCAGCAGACGTTACTACTGGAGCAGGTGTTGGAACCTCTACAACGGGTTCAGGTGCCACTGGAGTTGGTGCACTAGATGCTCCACCAATCGTTCCAATAGCTTCACCTACTAGTACAACCTCACCATCTTGCTTTGCAATTGCATTTACTGCGCCGCTACTTTCAGCACTAATTTCGATATTAACTTTATCCGTTTCTAGCTCCAGTAGTACGTCACCTTGATTAACAGTATCGCCAACCTTGACGAACCATTTCGAGATCGTTCCTTCAGAAATCGATTCTCCTAATTCTGGTACAATAATATCTGCCATTAGTAGCTACCCCCTTACGATATTCGATTCAAATGGCTGCCCATTCAAAGTAGATGAAATGATTGCTTGTTGCTCTCTCACATGGACTTCTTGATGTCCACTTGCTGTACTAGCTCGATCAGGACGTCCGATGTAACTCACTTTAACATTTTTCGGTGCAACTGCACGTAATCTTGGATCTATGAATAACCATGATCCCATATTTTTAGGTTCTTCTTGAACCCATACAATTTCCTCTAATTTCGGATAAAGCTTCACGATTCGTTCAACTTCAGATTCAGGGAATGGGAATAGTTGCTCGATACGAGCAATTCTTAACCAATCATAATCCGCAGGAGAAGCTGACGATTGTGCCTCTTCAATATCAACCATAACTTTACCTGTTCCAAATACAATACGTTTAACTTTATCACGATCAGCTTTTGCTTCAGTTAAGCTGAACTGTGGCAATACTGGCTTAAACGATCCTTCGCTAAACTCAATACCATGTGCAGCGACACGTGGATTACGAATTAGACTTTTTGGAGCAATTAACACCAATGGACGAACATTTTCACTACCTAACATTGCCGCCTGTTTACGCAATAAGTGGAAGTATTGTGATGCACTTGTTAGATTCGCAACTGTCCAGTTATTATCAGCAGATAATTGCAAGAATCGCTCAAGACGTGCACTAGAATGTTCTGGACCTTGACCTTCATATCCATGAGGGAGCAGAATAGTAATTCCAGATTTTTGAGACCATTTTGCACGACCAGCAGCAATAAACTGATCAAAAATAACTTGGGCAACGTTGGCAAAGTCACCATATTGTGCTTCCCAGATGACAAAAGTTTCTGGTGAGAATACATTGTAACCATATTCGAAACCTAGAACTGCAGTTTCTGAAAGTGGACTATTATGAATAGAGAAAGATGCCTTAGCTTGTGGAATGTAATGTAATGGCGAGAATTTCTTAGCGTTGACATTATCATTCAACACGATATGACGATGTGAGAATGTTCCACGCTCGACATCTTGACCACTCATACGAATAGGCGTTCCGTCAGCAAGGATAGTTGCAAATGCTAATGCTTCAGCATGTGCCCAATCCACTTTCTCCCCATCGTTCAAACCTACAGCACGACGTTGTAAAATCTTCTGTAATTTATTATATTCTGTAAAGCTTTCAGGACGGTTAAGTAATTCAAGATTGATTTCACGTAATTGCTCCATTGATACTGATGTTTTCACATCTTCTGGAACTGTAAAGCCTTCTGGCTTTTCACGTTTTTCTTTCTTCTGTCCTTCATTAGCTTTCATCGTTGAATAGGCATTTTGTAACACATCTGATGTACGAGTACGTAACCCAGCAACCTGTTCCTTCGTCATGGAATTACGATCCACCAACTGGTTCGCATAAATCGTGCTAACCGTAGGGTGATTTCTGATCTTACTGTACATTAATGGTTGTGTTCCTTCTGGATCATCCATCTCGTTGTGACCATAACGGCGGTAGCCAATCAAATCAATAACAAATCCTTTGTTATAACGTAGACGGTACTCACAAGCTAATCTAACCGCAGCAAGGCAAGCCTCTGGATCATCCGCATTTACGTGTACAATCGGAAGATCGAAGCCTTTTGCTAAGTCACTTGCATAATGAGTAGATCTAGAATCTTGACTATTTGTAGTAAACCCTAGACGATTGTTAGCGATAATGTGCAAAGTACCACCATTACGATAACCGTCAAGATTATTAAAGTTAAGTGTTTCAGCTACAATGCCTTCGCCGATAAACGCAGCGTCACCATGAACGCAAATCGTTACTGCAGCATGAAGATCCTGCTTCGGATAGCCTGGTTTTGAACGATCCTCTTGAGCAGCTCTTGTATAACCTTCAACCACTGGATTAACAAATTCTAAATGTGATGGATTATTAGCTAGAGTAATATTAGCTCGTACCGTTTCACCCTCACGTACTGCACGATCAGCTCCAAGATGATACTTAACATCACCAGTCCACCCATAATTTAGGTTTTTAGCGCTTTCAAGTGCTTTATTGGGAGAATGATGGAATTCCGCAAAAATACGTTCATACGGCTTTCCAAGGATGTGTGCTAATACATTTAGACGTCCACGATGTGCCATCCCCATCAAAATATGCTGTGCACCATCATGTGCCACAGCTCTAACAATTTCATCTAGTACAGGCACTAGCATATCTAGGCCTTCGATTGAAAATCGTTTTTGACCAACGAATGTTTTGTGGATGAAATTCTCAAACATCTCAACTTGCAGTAATCTTTCTAACAATGCTTCCTTCTCACGATCAGAAAGCGGAGCAGGGAAAGATCCAGATTCAGCTTTTTCAAATAGCCAATCACGTTCATGTTCATCATGAATATGAGTGAACTCATATGCAGCTGAACGAGCATAGATTTCACGTAAACGTAGAATAGCGTCCCAGCCATTCGAAATATTAGCAGGGGCATTATTCCAAATTAATTTAGCAGGAATTGCTTCAAGATCATGCTTAGTTAAGCCAAAAGTTTTCGGTTCCAATAGCTTTGTATCAGCTTTTGGACTTAAATCAAGAGGATTAATATCTGCTCCTAGATGTCCATAACGACGAATATTCAACATCAATTGGTGTGCAGCTACAACTTTTTGTAATAAATTGCTGTCTAACGGGATGTTATTACTTACGAGTGAAGCTCTTGAAGCATTAACTCCAGAATTCGTTACAGAAGATTGCGTTGCAGGTGTAACGAGATCACTTGGTGGTTCCCCCCAAAGCACAAATAATTCACGAACGGAAGGATCGACCATATTCGGGTCTTGCAAATAAAGCTCATATTGCTCCTGCACATAACCATAGTTAGGACCATAGTAACTCTTCCAAGGCGAAGAATTGCGCTCATCATGGATGCTCATTGCAGTTTATTCCACCCTCTCTATACTTTTCGATCTTGATATTATTATAAGTGCCGTAACACCTATATTGAAAAGAGAAGCACAATACTGTTTGTCACAGTATCGTAACTTCTCTATATTCTAGTACATTAATGAAAAGGCTTCAACAGCTATTTTGGCATCGGTTTCATCGATTATCCATATGGATTCATCCAAAATCGAGCTTTCTTTCCGTTTATCAATCTTTTTCAGATATTAATTGGTAAAGAGTTCTAACCATTACACCTGTTGCGCCTTTAGGTTCCCATTTGCGAGAACTGTTCAAAAATGCTGTTCCAGCTATATCTAGGTGTACCCATGGTTTTTCTTCAGCAAAATGTCCTACGAACAATCCGCCAGTAATGGTACCCCCATGTCGACCACCAGTATTTTTCAAATCAGCAATATCGCTTCGGATTAATTTCTTATATTCAGCATATGCAGGCAGCTGCCAAACTCGTTCTCCGCTCTTGGCAGAAGCAGCTATTACTTGTTGCATTAGCTGCTCATTATTCGTGATCGCACCTGTTGCTTCTGTTCCAAGAGCAACTAGCACAGCTCCAGTTAACGTAGCTACATCAATTAATTTCGTTGCTCCACGCTTAATAGCTGTAGTCATACCATCGGCCAATACTAATCTGCCTTCTGCATCTGTATTAATAATTTCTACAGTATGTCCACTCATCGTCGTGATCACATCACCAGGTTTCAAGGCACGATCACTTGGCATATTTTCCGCAGTAGGTACAACAACAACCACATTCACTGGTAACTTCATCGTTGCAATGGCACGAATAGCACCTAGTACCGCCGCTGCTCCGCCCATATCAGATATCATATCTTCCATGTTAGCAGCTGGCTTTAAGGAAATTCCACCTGTATCAAAGGTAATCCCTTTACCAACTAGACCCCATTTTTCATCTGAAGAAGGATCACCTTCATAATGTATAACGATCATTCTAGGTGGATTAACACTACCTTGACCAACACCTAGTAGCGCTCCCATTTGCTCTTCAGCCAATGACCACTCATCTAGCACTTCGATGTCTAATTCCAATTCATTAGCTAATTCTTCAGCAAAAAAAGCAAGACGCTCTGGTGTCAGTTCATTGCCTGACATGTTTGTCAAGTCACGAGCAAGTTTTACACTTTGTATCATATGTTCTGCTTCAGTAACTGCAGCTTCATAGGTTGCAGTATTAGCAAGCCCAGTATCATTAAGTACAAAGTTCAAAGTTTGAAGATTATAAAATTTCTGTGCTTCTTTTTTCGTGATAGTGCGCTCATATAACGCTAATTGTAAACCTTCAATCATAGCCTGCACACTTTGATGTGTACCTTGATTTGCAAGTTGTGACGCTAATTGCTCATTATTCAAAGATAGCGATAATGAAGCAAGTTTTAATGATTTCACTTGTTTAGCGATAGACGCAAATAGCTCGCGCAAACCATTAATTCCATCTTCTTCATTGTAACCTGCTAACAAGAGATAGTTCTCATCTATTAAACCTAATGTAGCAATAACCGCCACTTGATTCGCTTTAGCTCTGAATTGTTCCTTCTCGAACAATGATAAAATATGCTGATCAAGTGCATTACCTACGATAGGCGCACCTTGTTTCAATTGTTGTAATTGTTGTTCATTAACGAGAAGCAATAACGCCTCCGATGGTTTACTCGTATTACCATATGTATATGTTGTCATAAATTAACCTCCAACAGTTTTCTCTACTTCATATCAAATAATTATAATGTATGAAATATTCCTTTTTCTTATTCTAAACTTTACTATCGTAAAAGGCAATTTACGCTAAGTCAGCTCATAAATTCAGCCCATCTAATCTGTCATTTAATGCAAAAAGAAAAAGATCATTTATCGTTGTCATATTGACATCCAATAAATGATCTTTTGTACTAATTAACAGTACTAATTATACGTTAAGGTTAGCTTGTCCTGGTTTCCAGTTAATTGGGCAAAGACCACCAGATTGAAGAGCTTGAAGTACACGAAGCGTTTCATCAACGCTACGACCTACATCATTGTGGTTAACCACTTGATATTTGATTTCGCCTTCTGGATCGATAATAAATAGACCACGAAGAGCAATACCTTCTTCTTCAATAAGAACACCATAGTCAGCCGCAACACTCTTAGTGATGTCAGAAGCCAATGGGAAGTTCAATTGACCAAGACCATTGCTCTCAACTGGAGTAGTGATCCAAGCTTTATGAGTATGCTTACTATCGATAGAAACACCAAGAATTTCAGTGTTCAATGCTTTAAATTGATCAGCAGCTAGGCTAAGTGCTGTAATTTCAGTTGGGCATACAAAAGTGAAATCGAGTGGGTAGAAGAAAAATACTAACCATTTACCTTTGTAATCAGAAAGTGAAACAGTACCGAAATCAGAACCATCACCAAGTGCAGTTTCCATTGTAAAATTAGGTGCTTGACGACCTACCAAACGTTCAGCCATTATAATTTCCTCCTCGTATGCTATCTATCTTGTTCATGTAGTTATCTATGATATTCATAAAAATGACCACTGATAAATATTATCATTACAAAAGATTAGTGTCAAGATTATAAACAATATTTATTTGTAATTATTATAATTAAACAAAAAAGGTCATCATTTTTTCACATAATGATGACCTTTTTATTAGAATTTTTATGACCTTTTAGAAATATCAAAATAATTAGAATAAGCAGTTAACGTAGACCAATTTATTTGGACTCCATTTGAATTTATAATACCTGAAAATGGTTTACTTGTTGTATAAGCATAAGGTACACTTCCGGGTATACCTGCTGGTCCTTGAGGCCCTCTCGGACCCATTTCTCCAGGGTCGCCTTTATCGTCTTTATCAAAAAATGGTGTATTCGTTACCTTTCACATTAATCTTACTCCCCTAGATACTTTATTATTTTGGGGCACGAACAAACTATAGTCAGCCAATCTTCCAATGGAGTAATTTCATTATATATGCCATAAAAGGTATGCAATTTATATTACAAAATAAAGAGGAATCTAGAGAAGTAACTATCTCCAGATTCCTCGATACAACAATTAGCATTAAATAATTGCTGATTTACTTATTTGATAACTATAGAAAATATTATTTTTTCATCGCAGCGATAATTAGATCGCCCATTGCTGTTGTTCCAATTGCTTGGCTCTTATCAACTGCAATATCTCCAGTACGGTGACCAGCATCAAGTACTTCTTTTACAGCATCCTCAATCGCTTGAGCAGCTTCATGATAACCGAATGTAAGACGGAACATAAGTGCTACAGAAAGAATTGTTGCGATTGGGTTAGAAATACCTTGTCCAGCAATATCAGGTGCAGAACCATGTACCGGCTCGTACAAACCGAAGCTACCTTCGCCTAATGAAGCGGAAGAAAGCATTCCAATTGAACCAGTAAGCATCGCTGCTTCATCAGAAAGAATATCACCAAACATATTTTCAGTTACGATAACATCAAAGCTAGAAGGACGACGAAGTAACTGCATTGCACAGTTATCAACAAGTACGTGCTCTAGTTCAACTTCTGGATATTCAGCTGAAATTTTGATAACAACTTCACGCCATAGACGAGAAGATTCAAGAACGTTTGCTTTATCTACAGATGCAAGACGTTTGTCACGAGTCATTGCGATATCGAACGCTTGACGAACAATACGCGAAATTTCCATCTCATTATATGCACAAGTATCTACTGCCTCGATACCAAATTCAGTTTCACGACGGAATTTCTCTCCGAAGTAAATACCGCCAGTAAGTTCACGAACTACGATTAGATCAGTACCTTCAAGTACTTCTGGTTTCAAAGTTGATGCATCTTTTAAGCAGTCAAACACATTTGCCGGTCGAATATTAGAGAATAGACCTAATGCTTTACGGATACCTAGAAGACCAGTTTCAGGACGCAGATCGCCAGGGTTACTATCCCATTTAGGACCACCTACAGCACCTAACAATACTGCATCTGATGCTTGACATAGATCCAATGTTTCTTGTGGAAGTGGAGTTCCTTTTTCGTCGATTGCAATACCACCGAAAAGAGCTTCTTCAGTTTCAAATTTATAACCAAAAAGTTCTTCTGTTTTTTTCAATACTTTCAAAGCTTCTCCAACTACTTCAGGACCAATTCCATCTCCGCCAAGTACGGCGATTTTTTTAACTTCAGACATCATTAACACTCCCCAGACTATTTGTATTAATTGAAATAGATTCATTAATAATTATACATTCATTTAACCATAAATTATTTCCTTTGACAAAGATATAAAATCTATCAACTCTATAGGTTTTATCTATAATTGTATAAATAAAAAAAGCACAAATTGGTTATACCCAGTTTGTGCTTTAGATGACTGTAATCAAAGATGTTTATTCTCGAAAGTATGAAAATAAACATCTAGCTCTATATCGTTGGATATAGAGCTGACGTATCATTCAAAATCAATCGGAAGATTGATTATTTTTTAATCCAGTGCATAAGTTTACGAAGTTCTTTACCAGTTGTTTCAAGTTGGTGCTCGCTCTCGTTACGACGAGTAGCGTTCATCATTGCAAAACCAGATTGGTTTTCAAGGATGAAATCACGTGCGAAGCGACCTGATTGAATATCTTCAAGAACAGCTTTCATAGCTTTTTTAGTTTCGCTAGTAACAACGCGAGGACCACTTACATAGTCACCGTATTCAGCTGTATTAGAGATGGAATCACGCATAGTAGCAAGTCCACCTTCATACATCAAGTCTACGATTAATTTAAGCTCATGTAGACACTCGAAGTATGCCATTTCTGGAGCATAACCAGCTTCAACTAGAGTTTCAAAACCAGCTTTAACTAGCTCAGAAGCACCACCACAAAGAACAGCTTGCTCACCGAATAGGTCAGTTTCTGTTTCTTCTTTGAAAGTAGTTTCGATAACGCCTGCACGAGTACAACCGATACCTTTAGCATAAGCAAGGCCAAGTTCTTTCGCATTACCAGTAGCATCTTGGTGAATAGCGATTAGACCCGGAACACCAAAACCTTCTTCATACGTACGACGAACCATATGACCTGGAGATTTTGGAGCAACTAGGAATACGTCTTTGTCTGCAGATGGTTTGATTTGTGCGTAGTGAACGTTGAAACCGTGAGAGAACATAATTGCAGCGCCCTCTTTAAGGTTTGGTTCGATTTCTTCTTTGTATACACGAGCTTGAGTCTCATCTGGAAGAAGAATTTGAACGATATCAGCAATTTTAGTAGCTTCTGCTACTGTAAGTACCTCAAAACCATCTTTTTTAGCAACGTCAGCTGATTTACCAGGACGAAGACCGATAACAACTTTCGCACCGCTATCACGAAGGTTTTGTGCTTGTGCATGACCTTGGCTACCGTAACCGATAACCGCGATTGTTTTTCCATCTAAAATACTAAAGTTTGCATCTTTTTCATAGTACAATGTAACTGCCATTTGTATAATTGCCTCCTTTAATGTGACCCTTTTGAACGGGTATGTAAGACGAAGAATGGTCTTCCCCTCACATCCCCGTTCAAATTGGGGTAAAAAACTAATATTTATAAGTTCATAAACTACCAACCCATTGGACAAGTCCAATGATAAACCTGAATAAGCTAATCATACTCCAAAGCAAACAAAACATCCAATCCAAGAAATTGGAGAGTCCAATTGCAAGGACTACTCAACTCAGCATTCTTTGAAGCTTGCACCAAGAAATTGGAAATCGAATTACGAGGTAATGCTTATGTTTATCAATCTCTAAAGCCTCCACCAAGAAATTGGGAAACCCAATTGCGAGGTAATGCATACGCTACAGAAGACTTCGAAGCGGTCAAAGCTTTCAGCACCGAGAAGGTTGGACGATGCAAGACTTTTAGGAGCGTAAGCGTACGTTATTGGTACGTGCGCACCGAAAAGTTGCAGTAGCGTTCAAGATTCGATGCCGAATACTCTCCCCTGAGTTACATCGTGATCAAAGCTTTGACACATTTCCACGGTTGAGGGCGGTTACCCCAGTCCTCGAAACCTCACGAATACCGTATGGTTTAAGCAATTCAATCATCGCATCGATTTTTTCAGTATCGCCAACAACTTGTACCATTAACGTATTTGTAGCGATATCTACTACAGATGCTCTGAATGTATCAACAACGCCAAGAACTTCTGGACGTGCTGATGGCTCAGCATTAACTTTAATTAATGCTAATTCGCGAGAAACCATGGCATTAGCACTTAAATCGATTACTTTAATTACATCAATTAATTTATACAGTTGCTTAATAATTTGTTCAAGCGTATGGTCATCGCCAGTAGAAACGATAACCATACGAGACAAACCCACCTCTTCAGAGGCACCAACCGTAATACTTTCAATATTGAATCCACGACGACCGAACAGTCCAGATACACGTTGCAGAACGCCTGGCTGATCGTTAACAATTACAGCTACAGTATGTTTCTTCATTCTGCATCCCCCATGATCATTTGATCGATTGTGCTTCCTTGAGCAACCATCGGATATACGTTCTCGTCACGACGAACAACAAATTCTACTACCGCAGGTCCAGGATGATTCATAGCCTCTTCCCAAACTTTGCGAGATTCTTCTTTGTTCGTTGCACGGAAGCCTTTAACTCCATATGCTTCAGCAAGTTTAACAAAATCAGGACTACCAGCTAAGTCAATATGACTAAATCTGTTTTCGTGAATAAGCTCTTGCCATTGACGAACCATACCCAACACTTGGTTATTCAGAATAACAACTTTTACTGGGATGTTATTAATTGCACAGATCGCTAATTCTTGAGCACACATCTGCATACCGCCGTCACCGTTGATTGATACAACTAGACGATCAGGATTGGCCATTTGAGCACCAATTGCAGATGGGAATCCAAAGCCCATTGTTCCTAGACCACCCGAAGTAACCCATGAACGTGGTTTATTGAATTTATAATACTGAGCTGCCCACATCTGATGTTGACCAACGTCAGTTGTTACAATAGCATCACCATTAGTTGTTTCATGAATTAATTCAACAACCCATTGAGGCTTAAGTTCTGTATCTGAATCTTTGTATTGGAATGGATGTTGCTTCTTAGAAGCAAGCACTTCCTGTCTCCACTCATCTGCAAGATTAGCACGAGTTGCCGTTTGGTTTGCAACTTCAAGTACAGTTTTAACATCACCAACGATTGGAATGTCTGCATGCACGTTTTTACCAATTTCAGCTGGGTCGATATCGATATGAACAATTTTTGCAAGTGGAGCAAAACCACTTAGCTTACCTGTTACACGATCATCAAAACGAGCACCAATGTTGATTAATAAATCCGCTTTTTGTATTGACGTGTTTGCAGTGTAAGTACCATGCATTCCTGGCATTCCAAGCCATAAATCGTTACCACTTGGGAACCCACCAAGACCTAGTAGCGTAGTTGTAATCGGAATTTCTGTTTTCAGAACGAACTCAAGAAGTTGTTCATGAGCACCAGAGTAGACTACACCGCCACCAGCAAGAATGATCGGGCGTTTTGCTTCTTTAATTGCTTTAATCATTTTATCAACTTGCAGCTTATTCGGTGATACCGTTGGATTGTAGCCACGAATACTAACTTCGTTAACCGGCTTAAACAATGTTTTCGCAGCAGATACATCTTTAGGAATATCAATTAATACTGGACCTTTACGACCACTATTAGCAATATGGAATGCTTCGTGAATAACTCTTGGTAAATCTTCAACATCACGAACCAAATAACTGTGCTTCGTAATTGGCATTGTAATTCCTGTAATATCAGCCTCTTGGAAAGCGTCTGTACCGATTAATGTACTAATAACGTTTCCTGTAATTACAACCATTGGTACGGAATCCATATATGCTGTTGCGATACCTGTTACAAGATTTGTTGCTCCTGGTCCAGAGGTCGCTATACATACGCCTACTTTACCACTAGCACGGGCATATCCATCAGCTGCATGGATAGCGCCTTGTTCATGTCTTGTTAGTAGATGGTTGAAATCTGGATTTCCGTGCATTGCATCATATATATAAAGAACTGCGCCACCTGGATATCCGAATACACAATCTACTCCCTCAAGTAATAAGCTTCTTAGTAGTATTTCAGAACCTGAAATTACCTCTGGTTTAGAAAATTTTTCGATTAGCTCTTCTCTTGATTTCGTTGTAACGTTTGTTGTTGTCATTTATATTCCTCCTCTCGAAAACAAAAAAACCTTCCGTCTCTGCCCACAATCATTTTCATGAAAGTGTACAGGGACGAAAGGTTTATCTTCCGTGGTACCACCCAAATTCGTTATCCACTTCTCAGTAGACAACCTCAACAGGTAAGAGTCATGCATAAATAAACATGGAACTTCCTACCATAGGCACTTTAACGCTTGCCATGCGAATCCCCCTAATCAAACACTTTTCAGGGAAATAGCTCAGAGGCGACTTCGTAATATAGGGATTCTGGTATTGGTTTCAGCTAATCCAATACTCTCTGAGCAGTAGAGCCCTAAATACTTTTTCCTCATCATTGCCGATTGCTTTATATCGTAGATAGTATAAATATACATTGGATATTACTTTTCATTATTATATGACGATTAAACACATCCGTCAATAACCTATAGTTATTCTTTTATAAGTTTAACATTTTATTTCTATTTTATGCAAATCTACGTCTTCTGTGAAATCTTTTTCTACGTCTACATCTGTTACATCCACAAGGTCGACGACGCTGAAACCCGCAACCACAGCCACAGCGTCCACGACGTGCTCCACAGCATGAGCAAACTAGAAATGCTAATAGTCCAACTGCAATGATACCAAAAATAAAGAAACAAAATAAAAATTTAGTTTCTACTTTTTTATTATTATCTGCTGTAAGCGGCGCTAGAAATATACGATTTCCGTCTACCGCAACAAGTTTTCCTTTTACTTTTTTACCATTAGCTTTTTCAATATATATATGTTTACCTACATACTGTTCAAAGTCTTTCTTTGCTAAGTTTTTCACTTGATAAGACACCTCCTCTATTCGATAGGACAGTATATGCATCTTACCGCGGACAGGACTGTATGTATGTCCGTCTACACAACAAAAAAGGCTCTAATTATCTCATCAAAAAGATAATTAGAGCCTCTATTTAGAAGTTAACGACTAAGCGCCAACTTTTTCTTTTGCAACTTTTGCTAAAGAATTGAAAGATGCAATATCGTTAACAGCTAGTTCAGCTAACATTTTACGGTTAACTTCAACGCCTGCAAGTTTCAAACCATGCATTAATTTGCTATAAGAGATGCCGTTCATACGTGCAGCAGCATTGATACGAACGATCCAAAGTCTACGGAAATCACGTTTTTTGTTACGACGGTCACGGTAAGCATACATTAATGAGTGACCAACTTGCTCCTTAGCCGATTTAAATAAGCGATGCTTCGAACCAAAGTAACCTTTAGCTAATTTAAGAATTTTTTTACGACGACGTGTACGGACAAATCCGCCTTTAACTCTTGCCATGAATAGTAACCTCCTGAAGGTATAATCGATTTATTGTTCAATAATTATTTAAGATTAGAAAGACCTTGCTGAATACGACGAACGTCGCCAGCTGCCATCAATGGTTGACCAGCAAGAACACGTTTTTGACGTCCTGATTTGTGAGAAAGCAAATGGTTTCTGTAAGCTTTGTAACGTTTAACTTTACCTGTACCAGTAATTTTGAAGCGGTCTTTAAGACTGCTATGCGTTTTCATCTTGGGCATTGTAATTATCCTCCTTAAAAGTTATACATAAGTTTAGGCATTGCTTTTTGGTGCCAAAATCATAATCATGCTCCGGCCTTCAAGCTTAGGAGCGCGCTCAACATTGCATATTTCGGCAACCTCTTTTTGTAAACGATCTAAAATCTTTTTCCCTAAATCAGCATGTGCAATTTCACGACCACGGAAACGAACAGAAGCTTTCACTTTGTCGCCTTCGTTCAAGAATTTCACAACATTACGGAATTTAGTTTGATAATCATGTTCATCAATGTTTGCACGGAACCAAACTTCTTTTATATCAACAACTTTTTGGTTTTTGCGTGCTTCTTTTTCTTTCTTCTGTTGTTCATAACGGAACTTACCATAGTCCATAATACGACATACTGGTGGTTTCGCTGTTGGAGCAACGTTAACAAGATCAAGATTCAATTCAATCGCCATTTGTAATGCTTCACGTAATGGCTTGATTCCAATTTGTTCACTCTCTGGACCAACTAAACGAACCTCACGAGCGCGAATTTCGTCGTTGATTTGATGTTCTCTGCTAATAATGTTCCACCTCCAAATTATATTACCTGCACAAAAATATAGGATGCGAGTTCAATTGAACCCGCATCCTATAAACGTAATGTATCATCGAAATCGAATGTTTAACCATCCGATTATTCTGCATTCGTTCATCGCTACCAGTCAGTTCGTACCGAACAGGTGAGAAGCGGGTGCTTCTACTTGTGCAATGTATTCAATTAATAATCCTTAGATAATATATCATAACTCGGATCACATGTCAAACATTTGCCCATAATTACAACATATACTTCTGATTACTTACTTCTAACTTCTTCAATACGTACAACTCGTGTATGTTCTGTATGGCTCCATACTTTGTTGTTCTGTGTGAAGAACGCATAGAAAGTAATTGGGAACCATGAAATTAAGAAGAAAGGTAAAGTGAATAGATGGCCAAACATTTTCCACGACTTCACTTTTTCCATCATCATTGCTGCAGGGAATTGTAAAACTGCTGCACCGATAACAATGGTAAGGATCCAAAGTGGCATCGCACCATAGATTGAGAAAATTACATTGTCTGCTGGAATAATTATATCAATCCACAATATCACCGTTAATAAGAAACCTATAAGTGTATTGTATACAGAGAAAGAATAAACTGCAGCATCAACTTTTGTAAGATTACGTTCTTTAATCCCTGCCCATAATAGCGGGAAAAAGAATTTTTTAGCTACGTTGAAATGACCTTGCATCCAGCGTAAGCGTTGACGAGCTGATGCTTTAAAAGTAACCGGTTTTTCATCGTAAACTTTTGCATCATAATTCAAGACTGGGTATACGTTACGCTGCACACAACGCATAGAGAACTCTAAATCTTCAACTAAGCTCGTTGCACCCCAACCCATTTCTTTCAACAAGTTGGTATCGAAGCACATCCCTGTACCACCTAAGAAATTACTCATTTTCAAATTCGTACGAGATAACTGCCAAAGACGATTACAATACCAATACGTAATCGCATAAGCAGCTGTTACCCAAGAATCATCGGGATTTTTTGTATCAAGGTAACCTTGAATTACTTTGTAATCTGCACATAGATCATCATTCATTAAACTTAAGAAATCGTGGTTAACTAAGTTATCCGCATCAAACATGACAACTGCATCATATTGACGAGGCTTAGCCCATAATTCCTTCAACATCCATTCAATAGCGAATCCTTTACCACGTTGTTCTAAATTTGTTCGTTCGCAAGCATATACACCATGTTGGCGTACGATATCTGCTGTACCGTCCGTACAATTGTCACAGATTACAAAAACGTCATACAATTCAGTTGGATAATCCATTGCTTTTAGATTTTCAATTAACGCCCCTACTACTTTTTCTTCGTTATGCGCCGCTACAAGCACAGCGAATGATTTTTGCGGTTTCTGTTTTGGTCTACTTTTATTTTTCTTGAAACCAAACATTGATAAAGAAAATTGGTATACCGCAATGATTGCCAGCAGAACTTGAACTACAAGAAATGCTACTGTCATAACCATGTTGTATCGCCCCCTTTTAATACTCTTTCTCTCTGTGTTTGAAGAATTTTTATTATCCTTCATGAAACTTTAATAACCTTTTGATTGTGCATGGTAACTATCACTCTTGTCAAAATGAAAAAAAGGTCTATAATAGCCACATTAGGCTATAAAAGCGTTTGCATCGTGAACAATCTTCACTTTTCCTTTACAATGCTACGAAAACATCCCATTCTCACATATTTGACTTCAAGGAAAGGGATCATTCCGTTTATTTGTTAGGTTTACCATAATTAAAAGTTTCTATTACCCATACTTAAAACTAAAATGGTATAGTATACATGTAAAAAAGAACTCGATTACAACTTGAGTCATACTGAGTTTTATATTTGGAAGGATGTATCGAATGAAAAAATGGATTAGTCGGTTGAGGACCCATGAGGAACGATTGTTAATATGGGCCAATCGAAGACTATCACACCACATGGCATTTCGCTTTATGCATAATTGGATGAACATTATCACTCATCTTGGCGGAGCTACTTTTACCATTAGCTTTTCTTTATTGTTAGCTATTGCCGCAAAAGGCGAAATAGCTGCAATTGGTTGGAAATGCCTAACTACTTTGGCGATCAGCCATATTCCCGTCGCCCTATTAAAACATAAATTCAGACGTTTACGACCATATCAGTCCTTGCCTGATGTAAACATTGGCTTAAAGCCACTAGAAGATCCTTCATTCCCTTCTGGGCATACAACAGCCATATTTGCTCTGATTGTTCCAATTTTACTCAATGCTTCGTTATTACCTTTCATCGTTGTACCACTGGCATTAATTGTCGCATTATCTGTTGCTTGGTCACGTATGTATCTAGGATTACATTATCCATCAGATATTTTAGCAGGCGGAGTAATTGGCACTATCACTGCTTATGCTGTTGAATTTTTCTGGCATAGTTCTTCCGGGATCTAGCATCACTTGTCAACGTAGTAATTGATCGATAATAGCGAAAGAAATCATATTAAAAAAAGCTATCATGGCATAGTCTCCACATTGGGACATGCTACTGATAGCTTTTTTAGATTAAAATTTCTACATTATTTGTAGTGACTAGACAAAATCTTTGTTGTCTTTTGCAACTTTTTATACTCGTTCACCGTAAGATTAATTAACTACATACGGTATTTTGTTTTCTTTTGTTCGCGATGTTCTTTTAATACATCTTCACCAATAACAACTTCAACTCGGTGAATAGGTTGTCCTAGATGATAGAACTTCGTCTCGTATTCAGTAAATACAAGATCTTCACGGGGCTCGTCCTTATGAAGATTAAGCGAAATGTTGCGCATTACTAATTCCATATCTGCAAAACTATTCAATGAGAAATCAAACAATGATTGCGAGTCCGTTTTGAAATGAATTTCCCCACGAGTATTAAGTTTGTTTATATACTTTTCGACAAAGCGAGGATGAGTTAAACGACGACGCGCATGTTTGCTCTTTGGCCATGGATCACTAAAGTTAAGATAAATTCGTTCTAGTTCATTATCTTCAAACATCTCGTCGATATTTTCGATATTTGCACGAAGTAACGCTAAGTTTGGAGGTGTTTCTTCACCTTTTTCCTCCCAAGCAATACGGCCTTTCTCACTAGCACGACGAATAAGTTCATCATACATATCAACACCGATATAATTAATTTCAGGATTGCGTACACTCATTTGACTAATGAATTGACCTTTTCCCATCCCTAACTCTACATAGATCGGACGATCGTTACCAAAAAATTCATGCCATTTCCCTTTATATTGAGAAGCATCAAGCACACATAAGTCAGTTTGTGACTCTATGCTTTCAAGAATTCCTTTTCTCCCTCTAAGACGCATTGTTATATCTCCTTCATTATGTTCAAGTCCATAGTATTATCAGATATTATTGTGCCTAACAATTGCTTGCTTGTAAAGAACTTTCCGATTTATTATGCATATTACCAGATAAGTGCAGCAAAAGGAAAGATCAAAATTCCAGCTCGATACAATAGAACAACTTTTCAGATGACAACAAAAAAGACCGATACGGAAGAATCCCTCCTACCAGTCTTTAATATTATTATGTAGGCGACGTTACTGATGCTACAGCCGTCGCTCTTCGATTTAGTTAGCTGTTACAAATAATACGCACGCTCGTGAGAGCTATCTTTGTTCATCGTTTGTTCAAGTGCACTATTCAATTTTTTGTGAGCCGACACTTTCAAAGAATTGTTATCATTGAAACGCACTCCAGTTAGAGCAATAAGCTCCTTTACTGTAAGCTCAACAGTCAATACTTCATCGCCTTGTGGAATTTTTGTCATATTCATCTCTAATCACCTCATCATATATTATGAAAATGAAGATAAAATTATGCGAATTTGAATCCGTTTCCAAAAAGTAAATGTTAGGTTTTTTTATTGTTATCTCGCACTTTTAATATAACACATGATGTTACTTTTAACAAGTCATCACCTTCATTTCCACACTATTATTCATTTCCGAACATTATAGAAGTTATGCAATCGAAAACATGGCTTTTCAACTTGTTTTTCGTTACAATTGATGATGAAGTAGCGAAAAGGATGATTAAAAATGATTAATATACAAAACACTTCAGAACAACCTCTGCTTTGGGCAGATAAAAATTTTCATACTTGGAATTACGAAATGCGACATGAGTTCGATTCTAAAGTATTCAAAGTCACTCTAGATGCAGGATTCACATGTCCTAACCGCGATGGATCGATCGCTAAAGGTGGTTGTACGTTTTGCAGTGCACGCGGATCAGGTGATTTCGCTGGAAGTAGACGCGACGATCTTGTTACTCAATTCAATAAGATTCGTGATCGCCAACATCAAAAATGGCCTAACGCCAAATATATCGGGTATTTCCAAGCTTATACAAACACTTACGCTTCTGTAGAGACGTTACGTGAATACTTTGAAGTGATTTTAGATCAGCCTGGAGTTGTGGGGCTATCTATTGCCACTCGCCCCGATTGCTTGCCAGATGATGTTGTTGATTATTTGGCTGAGCTGAATGAGCGTACTTACCTGTGGGTTGAAATGGGATTGCAAACTGTTCATGAGACTACATCTATATTAATTAACCGTGCACATGATACAGCATGTTACGTTGATGCTGTGCGACGCCTGCGTGAACGCAATATCCGTGTCTGCACCCATATTATTTATGGTCTACCTGGAGAAACGCATGAAATGATGCTTGAAACTGGTAGACAAGTTGCCAAGATGGATGTTCAAGGAATAAAAATTCATTTACTACATCTTATGAAAAAAACACCAATGGTGAAACAATATGAAGCAGGACTACTTCAATTTCTAGAAATGGATGAATATATAAAGCTAATTGTCGACACGCTTGAAATATTGCCTCCTGAAATGACTGTTCATCGTCTTACAGGAGATGCACCAAAAGATCTTATTATTGGGCCAATGTGGAGCATGAGGAAATGGGAAGTCCTTAACGGCATTGATCGCGAGCTTAAAGTTCGCAATACATGGCAAGGCAAGTTATGGGGACTGGAGGAATAACGATGGGTTTTATATCTGCTTTAACAATGGCTCACCGCTGGATTGCTGAACGTGTGTCTACTGGTGGATTTGTGATTGACGCTACTGCTGGAGGCGGTGTAGATACACTTGCACTGGCTCAACTTGTCGGCGCAAAGGGTAACGTACTCGCATTTGATATTCAACAGGAAGCTTTAGATAAGACGGCTATGCGATTGCAGCAATGCCATGATCAATCTACATTAGCTACCGTTTCGCTTATTTGCGATAGCCATTCTAATATGGATAAGTATGTTGAGCAAGTAGGTTCAGTAGGTGCAATTATGTTCAATCTAGGATATTTCCCTGGTGGTGATGAGAGCATCATTACGATACCTAGCTCAACGATCGAAGCGCTTGAACAATCACTTGACTTGCTTAAAGTTGGTGGGATTATTACTTGTATGCTCTACCCTGGTCATGCTGGGGGAGATACCGAAGCCGATGTCGTGCAGCAATGGGCAAGTAATTTACCCGCCCGGCGAGCTCAATGTATAATGTATCGACAGCTCCAACGTCAACATGCCCCTTATCTCATAGGGATTGAAAAACGCTCGTAATATCTCACTTTAATAGAATCGAATGATAAAGGAGTATAGCTATGCCTATTCAAAAAATTGAACATGTCGGTCTTATGGTAAAAGATATTGAAACCTCTATCGAATTTTACACCAAGGTACTTGGCTTAAAACATTTGCGTACAATGCCACACTCTAACGGTTTGATCCTTTTAGCTTTTCTTGGTTATCCAAATTCTAATGAAACCGTAATTGAACTTATTCAAAACTATAATGAAAACCTTCCTGCTGAAGGTAAGGTCCATCATATCGCATTTACCGTTACAAATATAGAAGCGGAATTTGAACGTATGCAACTATTACCTGAGGTTAAGCTTCAAGATGAAGAATTGGTTCGTTTACCTGATGGCTCTTTATATTTCTTCTTCTACGGCCCAGACGGCGAGTTTCTCGAGTTATTCCAGCCAGGTAATATCTCTCCATACCCATTACAATTCCAACCAGAATTCAAGGAACGTATATGGGGCGGTCGTGGATTAGAGAAGTTCTGTCTAACACCTCCAGAAGGAGCGATTGGAGAAGGTTGGATGATCAGTGACCATCCAAACGGCATAACAAAGGTTATCAACGGCACGCTAGCTGGTACAGGGTTAGATATTATTCGTGAACAATTCGGTACTGCTTGGTTTGGTAAAAATGGTGTCTCAAGTAAGAGCGATCGGTTCCCGCTACTTATTAAACTATTAGATTGCAATGATGATTTATCAGTGCAAGTCCATCCTACTGATGATTATGATCAATTGCCAGCTGGAGAGTTAGGCAAAACAGAAATGTGGTATATTCTATCCGCACAACCTAATGCGAAGATTATTTATGGTTTGAAGGAAGATGTTTCTCGCGATCAGCTTGCACAAGCTATTGCCGATGGCAACATTATGGATAGTCTGCAAGAAGTATCCGTTAAGGCAGGAGATGCATTCTATATCCCTTCAGGAACAGTACATGCCCTCTGTTCAGGCGTCGTAGTTGCTGAAATCCAACAAAACTCCGACACAACTTATCGCTTATATGATTACAATCGACTAGGGCTTGACGGACAACTGCGCGAGTTACATATTGAAGATTCATTAGCTGTAGTTGCATATGAAGGTGCAGGCGCTTCTTATGTTGATACAACGGCTATGCAAGCTGGTCAGTGGCTAACGATCGCTACATCTCCTTACTTCGTTGTCGAAAAAGGGGTACTCTCAGATTCTACTACTCTCACAACGAGCATTGATAGTTTTGAGATTATTGTTATTGCGGAAGGTACTGGAACGATTAGCTGGGGTAATGAGCAGCAAGAGTTGGCAGCAGGTCAGTGTTTCCTAATACCTGCAACTTTAGGAGCGTATACGCTTAATGGTAATCTAGTTGTATTACGAAGCATCGTACCAGGTGAGTAACGTATTATAGTTGCAACGAAAAAACCAGTAGAATGCGGAGAACTTCTCCCATACTACTGGCTTTTACTTATATAAGCTGATTTTTTTGATATGTGTTTAGTAATGGTTTAGCACCATTATCTTTTTCGATGATGAACTGACTCATATACTCGTTTCCATTAAATAAAAATATATTCTATTGTTGTACCACTTGGCTAATATTAATACTATATATGTTAGCCGAGGATTGTTTCTCACCCTGCTCCTGAATATACATCGCAATTAGCAATGATTCTCCTTCAGCTACCACCTCACCTGTCTCAAGATAATGTGGCATATTGAATGGAACTGTTTCTAAGACGATATGCTTCTGCAAATCACGCTCATTGAAGCGATAGTTTGCAAACTGCTCATTGACTTGTTCTGGTTGCTCAGTTAGTTTCTTCATCCAGCTTGACCATTCAGATTTATCCATGATGGAATCCCACCACACTTTACGAGGTTTATAGCGATGGTTTCTATAATAATCTAGCTTCATCAAACCTTGTAATACCGGAAGATCAAGTTGATGCCCTTCAACCTCTTGTGCGTAGACAAGATAAGACCACAAGCGTGAGAATAGATCCTCTAGTTGATGACCAATTTTCTGCCAACCTTGTCCTTCCCAATAATCACCGAAACTTTGGAAGAAATCAAACGGCGAATCAAATACATGATCAACAAGATATAGCAATGTACTATCCATACGATGGTCATTCCAGTATTTCTCTAGAACATCCTCTACTCGTTTAATTCTAACAATATCAGCAAATGGCATTAGATCATTACCAAGCATTTCATACGGTGCACGATCTTGGTAGATGTAGCCCCATTTATCCGCTTCATTACGTAAGCCAGTACCTCGTAACATTTTCAAGAAACCAAGTTGCAGTTCCTCAGGACGAAGTGCAAATACATCATTAAACGTGCCACGGAACGTATCATAGTTCTCAAGTGGTAACCCTGCGATTAAATCCAGATGCTGATCTATCTTTCTAGACTGCTGTACTTTCGTAACGGTACGAACAAGCTTACTCCAGTTCTGACGACGTTGAACAGCTAGATTGGTTACATCATTCGTAGATTGAACACCTATCTCAAAACGGAATACACCTGGAGGTGCATTCTCAGCCAAATAATCAAGTACCTCTGGACGCATAATATCTGCCGTAATCTCGAATTGGAACACACAGCCACGATGATTCTCGATTAAGAATTGGAACATTTCAAGCGCATAATCACGTTTAATATTAAAGGTACGGTCAACGAATTTAATTAACTTTGCACCTTGATCAATAAGATAGATAATATCCGCTTTCGTGCGCTCGATATCGAAATAACGTACGCCTACTTCAATACTCGATAGACAGAATTGACAACTGAACGGACAGCCACGGCTTGTCTCAAAATAGACGATGCGGTTAGCCAACTGCGGAAGATCTTCCTCAAACCGGTATGGTGACGGAAGTGTATTTAGATCAAGCTTCGGACGACCTGGATTGATACGAATCTCTACGCTATCAGCTAAATGTTTACGATAAGCGATTCCAAATACCATATGATATTTTTGCGTTGTTTCAATTTCTGTTAATAGATGATCGAAAGTTTCCTCCCCTTCACCCATAACGATAAAATCTACATCAGTAAGTCGTTCCATCCATTGCTCAGTATCATAACTTACCTCAGGGCCACCTAAAATAATTTTCAGTTCTGGTTTTATTTTTCGTAACATATTAACGACAGTAATCGTTTCTTCAATATTCCAAATGTAACATGAGAATCCTACGACATCAGGCTCTCTTGCAAATATATCAGATACGATATTCATTGCAGGGTCTTTGATTGTATATTCTGCAATGTCCATATCAAATTTATGACCACTAAATGCTTTTAGACAGCGCAATGCAAGCGATGTATGAATAAATTTCGCATTCAGTGTTGATAGTACGACTTTCATGTATTGTCCCTCAGCTTTCGTTCTACTCTTTGTAAATGAATCCGTATTATACTATTGTAACTAATTCCACAGCAAATAAGAAGGCTAGAGCATACATTTAATAATTGGATGTACCCCTTAGATTAGAAAATTAGACTATCTTCATCTTTGCCCAGCAACATTGCTAGCTATACAAATAAAAACCGCCATGTTCGCAGGCTGCCTGCTAACATGACGGTTCGACTTATGTTAATTCGTTATCTTATTAAGCTTCCGCTGCAGGATCGAATGAACGAGTAGCAAACTCCGCATCAAGCATATAGAAAGCATTGCTATCTTGATCAATACGTTTTAGCTTTGTAATAATTCCATCGAATAATGCTTCTTCTTCAACTTGTTCATCAATGAACCATTTCAAGAAGTTAATTGTAGCATGTTCACGGTCGTTCATTGCAATATCAGAAAGGTCATAGAAACGTTTTGTATTTTGCATTTCATGCTTGTAACCCTGTTCGAATACTTCAAGTACAGATTCATATGTGTTATTCGGCTCTGCCAATGCTTGAATCGTTGCACGACGTCCACGATCATTCAAAAATTTATATATTTTCATACCGTGAAAACGTTCTTCTTCTGCTTGCACAAGGAAAAAATTCGCGAAGCCATCAAGATTATCAGCCGAGCAATGCGCTGCCATAGCTAGATACACATGCGCGGAATAAAATTCAAAGTTCATCTGGTCATTAAGTGCCGTTGCTAAATTATCATTCATAAATGTGCACCTCGCATCTCTTATTTGTAATCATTCTAACATACAAATGGCGCTAGGCAAAGTGTGGACATCATTTTTTTCCAACTTTTCTCATCGATTTCGCTTCTAAACGAGTCATCGTGATCACGGTCAAACTTTTTGAACTACCTATATTAGCCTACGATCTTTTTCAGTCGCTTATACAACTTATCAGGGTTAGCTTCTATAATGGGCTGCGATTTAATCATTACAAAGCATCCAGATCTACAAGACTTACATTGCCCAAGACATCCTGTCTTCTTCTGTTTCAATTCAGGATATTTTTTTTTCAAACTCTTATATACTGGTTTCAAGCCTTGTTCTAAGCTACGCTTGCAATACTTAATCTTCATGTAGCACCCACCACCCATAATGATAATCAATCTCAACACTTATGATGATAATGATTATCAGAAGCAATGTCAACGATTATTATGAGCTAGATGGATATTTGCCGATTTTTCTTGAACCAAATTACAGGTTCCGTAGAGGTTTCTTATTTTATTCAACAAAAAAAGGTGCCTGATTCATTCCGAAGAATGAGTCAGACACCTTTTTCAAGCTAACGCGTAAAATTAAAGTTTTACAACGTTTTCAGCTTGAGGACCACGGTTACCTTGTACAATATTGAATTCTACACGGTCGCCTTCATCCAAAGATTTGAAGCCTTCGCTTACGATAGCGCTGAAGTGAACGAATACATCGCTTCCACCTTCAACTGAAATGAAGCCAAAACCTTTTTCTGCATTAAACCATTTAACGATACCTTGTTCCAAAGTCGTTACCACCTTATAAGTATTTACTAAGTCCCTGTATTCACAAAAAGTCACAACCGAATTTACGGCAATTGAATTAACGAAAGCCTAATTACTGGCTGTGACTAAGGTCTTAATATCAATATAAATCATATTATCACACCTTGCATGAACTAGCAAGAGATGTATTAAATTTACATCGTTATTTTTTCAATAATTGTTCTGCTTTTTGCAACTGGTAGTCATTAGCTTGAAGTAAACTTCTAATGTCTTCGACAAGTAAATTACCTACTTCATCTGTATATAAACCATCGACATCTATACCTTTTGCAGACTCATATTGTTTCACTGCTTGCACTGTTGCCTCGTCATATAATCCATTATCTGAAGGAGAGTAACCGAGTGCTAATAGCATTTTCTGCAATGCGATCACATCATCACCAAAGCTATTCAGTTGAAGCTCTACACCATTACTAATAGGTTTCAAATTCATATATTCAGGTAGCTCTACGACATCAGTTGGCTCAACACCTATTTTATGAATACCACTTCCGCTCGGTGTTTTCCATTCAGCTTCTGTCAATACAAGTACTGAGCCAGAGCGGAATTGCTCATAAGATTGAACTACACCTTTACCGTATGTCTTCACGCCCACAACACGCGCATCCGCTGATTCCTTTAGAGCTGCAGCAAGTACTTCACTTGCGCTAGCGGAGTATTGGTTCACAAGCACTACTATAGGGATATTAAAAGGTTCTTCCTGCTTGGAAAGGAAGCTTATCGTCTTCTCTTCATTCTTGTAGACCACGTCGAGTATTTTTTTACCGTTTGGAACTAGTACATTCGCTATCTCAACCGTCTGATTAAGCAATCCGCCTGGATTCGAACGTAGATCGATAATTAAACCCTTCATATCTCCATCTTTCGTTAAGCTAGCTAATGCCTCTTTGAATTCAACATCCGTAGCTTCAGTAAAACGAGAAATAGCGATCATTCCAATATTATTATCCAGTTGCTTCAGGCTAACGGTATGAACTGGAATTTCGGCACGTTCTATATTGAAATCTGTAATAGTCTCTCCGCGCTTTATCCCAATGACTACGCTAGTTCCTTTCTTTCCACGAACTTTACTTAGCAGTTCATTGAAAGTATATCCTTCAACAGATTGCTGATCGATCGTTACTATCTCATCACCAGGTTTCAAGCCTACTTTTTCAGCTGGCATATCTTTCACTAATACACTAATGAAGAATTTACCATCCTTTTGTTGCACTTCTGTGCCTATACCATAAAAGTTACTATTGTAAGAATCCGCGTAATTTTCTCCCGCTTCATCGGCTAAGTACTGTGAATATTGATCCCCTAATGAGCTAACCATCCCAGCGATTGCGCCGTCGATCAGCTCCCCACTATTCGCTCCATACAAATATTTATCTTGAATTTTACTATACGATGCTTGTAGCAAATTAAAACCTTCAGCATCCATTACTGAGTACTGACGTTTTGCCCATGCTTGTCCGCCCCAAAACCCTCCAACTAATGCGATTACTACAAAAATGATGACGTATTTATTCGTGTTACTTGCTTTCTTTTCAAATGGTTCCATGAACGTTTCTCCTTGTATGTCTGGTTTGTTTTCGTTACAATCATACTAGCTTATTAACAGCAGTCTGAAGGGAGTTTTCTACAACTATGTACAAATTAATTGCAATTGACATCGATGATACATTACTTAACGATGATATTATTGTTACAGAAGGTACAAAACAATCACTAGCACAAGCTATTGATGCAGGGGTAACGGTTACTTTAGCGACGGGACGCATGTATTCATCGGCTCGTAAAATTGCTGACCAAATTCAACTCAATGTACCAATTATCACCTATCAAGGTGCGCTAGTCAAAACTTTGCTTGATGAGCAGGTTTTGTACGAACGTTGTGTTCCAGTAGATGCAGCACGCAAATTATTGCAGTATGCGAAAGAACATAACTTACATTTGCAATTATATGTTGATGATATATTATATGGCACTGAAGATAATGCTCGAATTCAAACTTATTCTCAATTAGTCAATATCCCCTATGAAATTGAACCAGATTTCTCAAAACTGATCGACAAACCGAATCACAAAATGCTAATTATTGATGAACCTGAGGTGTTAGATCATCATATTGTAATTTTACAAGATCTACTGGGGGATCAACTTCATATTACAAAATCTAAAGCGCATTATCTTGAGTTCATGCACAAAGAAGGTACTAAAGGTCATGCACTCAAATACTTGGCTCAACATATTGGTGCTTCTATGGACGAAACCATTGCAATCGGTGATGCATGGAATGATCGTGAAATGATTTTAGCAGCAGGCCTTGGTGTAGCAATGGGCAATGCCGTTCCAATGCTCAAAGAGATTGCAGATTACATCACCTTATCTAACAATGAAGATGGTGTAAGTCATGTTATAGATAAGTTTGTTTTCAACAAATAGCACTTGCGACTCCATATAAGTATCATTTGCTTATATTATGCACTTCCCATACAATATCTATAATTATTTTGAAGGCAAAACAATAAATATATATGAAAAAGCCGTAGCTCCATTATTGAATGGATTGCTACGGCTTTATATGTGTATACATATTATTTACTATGACTTTTACATTTGGGATTTACACAAGCTTTGAAATTACCGATAAAATCAAGACGATGATCTACAACCTTAAAACCATATTCCTCTTCAAGACGTAGTTCCAACTCTAATAACCAGTCATCCTTGATCTCTTCTAATGCGCCGCATGTATGGCAGATCAGATGATGATGCATATGCTCATGGTCCTGTCCACGTAGATCAAATCTTGCAACGCCGTCACCAAAGTTCATTTTGGCTACAATTTGCAATTCTGCGAGAAGCTCTAGTGTTCGATATACCGTCGCAAGACCGATTTCAGGGAATTTCACTTTGACAAGCATATATACATCTTCCGCACTCAAATGATCTTCTTCATTCTCAAGAAGCACACGGACTATAATTTCACGCTGTGTAGTTAGCTTATATCCACTTTCCATTAAGCTGTGTTTAATTTTCTCAACTTCAGCTTGTATATTCATACTTACGCCTCCTACAGACAACTTTACATACAACTATTATATCATTATTTCTCAATTTAGAATGATTCTAAAATAATGGTATGCTATTTTGCCGAAGAAAGCAACCATAAATAGAACTAAGCTAGCAAATATTTTAAGAATATCTGCTAACTTAGTTCTATTTGATTTTCAGGCTTCCGATGAATGCAAGCTTCGATGTCGAATCCACTGCGTAGCTTCACATCGTAATCACAAGTGAACGATTTGAGTATCCTCTTCAAATAAAAGCTCAAATTGTTCACTTGTTAGTACCAAGAAGATCGCATGAAGATAGGAAATGAGGAGCGGAATGTACGTTTTTGGTACATGAGCACCACAAGCTTCCGATGAATGCAAGCTTCGATGTCGAATCCACTGCGTAGCTTCACATCGTAATCACAAGTGAACAATTTGAGTATCCTCTAAAGGTCGGCGAGAACTTGGTACCATATCCCACGCTTCGAGTACAACAACTCACGCACCTTATCCCATCCACCTAAATACTCAATGTCAAATATATCAGCAGGTTGCTCGAATTGATCTTTACTATTAGCAGCTACTTGCTCATTTACTGCTCTAAACCCATGTTTCACAAAAATCGTTTGAGCTTCCTCTGACATCATATAGTTATAAAATGCTTGAGCAACTTCACGATTTTGATGCTCGTCAACATGTTTATCTACAATTGCTATCGGATTTTCAATTAATAACGTATGCTCTGGAATAATTATCTCGTAAGGTATACCTTTACTTATTCGAGCACGCAATTCATTCTCGTAAGTAACGATAACATCTCCGACACCATACTCAAAAGCCGCCATTGAAGCGCGTCCGCTTTTGTCTAGAGACTCAACATTAGCGTGTATTTGCTTTAAGAAGTTTTTCGCATATTGCTCATCCGCATATCCGAGTTCCTGCTCAGATAGCTTCAGACCTGCTCCAAAGATCGCATTTATATCCCACTGTGCACCACCTGAAGTTTTAGGATTGGGATATAACACTTTCACATCTTCTCTAGTAAGATCACTCCAATCTTGTATTTGAAGCGGATTACCTTCTCTTGCGCCAAGCACAACGATTGAACGTGAAATCATTCCTTTGTGCTCATTATTGCGCCAATCATGAGTAATAAGCCCCGCTGCCTCTATCGTATCGATATCGCCTTCCATTGCAAGAATCGCAATATCTGCATCGAATCCACCAATAATGGCTCTAGCTTGTGTACCAGATGCCTCATACGATTGTTGATAGATCACCTTTTGACCCGTTTCAGTTAACCATTTCTCTTGGAATAACGGTAATAGTTCCTCTATCGCATCTTTGGCTACAGAATAAGCTCCAATTACTAAAGTAACTTCTTCAGTATTACTATGTTCGATATTCCCTTCTTCACCTTCAATAGTGGTAACCGTTGAAACTGCGCTACTGCAACCATTTAATAAAAACGTAAACACTATAATGCCAATAAACAATAAAAAAATCGACTTCATATTAGAACGTTGAACGCTATTTCTCACGACCCACCCACGCCTTCTATGCCTATATTGACCGTACTTAGATAAAGACTGGAAGTGGATCAACCTTCAATGGATTTTCCATGATCCAGCTCTTCTCATCATTAAACAGATATGCGCGATGCACAAGTACTTTGACACGTTCACCTGGTTGTAAAACCTCTTTTTCCAATGAACGATAAGTGATCAGTTTTTGATCGCCTACTTCTAGCTCCACCATCCATTCACTACCACGGAAATGAAGATGTTTCACCAAAGCATCAACTGTAGCCGAAGCAAGTACGATTTCCCCAGGTCTGCCTACTTCTATATATTCTGGACGAATAAGAGCTTTAATACCTTCATCTACAGCAACATCTTCAAACCCACGAATAAATTGAATGTTTTCAATAACCGAAGATTCTCCTATGAAACTAGCGACGAATGGTGTTTGTGGGTTTTTGTAGATATCCCATGGCGTACCTTTTTGTTCAAGTTCACCTTTAGATATGATCATAATCTCATCGGCAACCTCTATTGCTTCTTCTTGGTCATGTGTGACAAATATTGAAGTTATCCCAAGCTCAGAGATCATATCTTTGAGCCAAGTACGTAATTCAGTACGAATCTTGGCATCTATTGCAGCAAACGGCTCATCAAGTAATAGTAATTGCGGCTCAGGAGCTAACGCTCTAGCAAAGGCAACACGTTGACGTTGTCCACCAGATAATTGGTGAGGATAACGATGTTCAAACCCTTTCAATCCTGTTAGCTCGACTAAATATTGAACACGTTCTTTAATATAAGCTTTATCTTGCTTTTTCACCTTTAGGCCAAAAGCGATGTTATCGAATACTGTCATATGTTTGAATAGCGCGTAATTTTGAAATACGAAGCCAATCCCACGTTCTTGCGGCGGAAGATCATTAACCCGTTTGCCATGGAAGTAAATATCACCAGAAGTTGGCGTTTCAAGACCAGCCAACATGCGAAGGATAGATGTTTTTCCACCACCGCTTGGTCCTAGAAACCCAATTAACTTCCCTTTTTCAATCTCAAAGCTAACATTATTGACGGCTTGAAAATTACCAAACGATTTGTTTAGATCTTTCACTTGTATATGCATCGTCTAATGCACTCCCTTTCTTTTCTTCGTCCACTCCATTAATAGCAAAAGCATAATTGAAAATGCAGCAAGCACTAGCGCAATCGCATTAGCAGCTACTACATTGAAATTTTCTACATCCTGATAAACTAATGTCGTCGCAGTCTGTGTTTTATTAATTATATTCCCGGACACTACTAGCACCGCTCCAAATTCTCCAAGCGATCTAGCTACCGTAAGAACAACTCCATACATAACGCCAAACTGGATATTAGGCCAAGTCACTTTCCAAAATGTGTACCATGAGTAAGCCCCTAGTGTTGATGCAGCTTGCTCTTGTTGATCGCCGATTTCTTGCAAGACTGGCATCACTTCACGGATCATAATTGGGAATGTAACGAATAATGTAGCTAGTATCATACCTGGCAACGCGTATACGATTTTAACTCCAATACTGTCGAAGAACGTACCTACTATTGTATTGGGTCCTAATAGTAATACGATCATCAATCCCCCAATTACAGGCGACACTGCAAACGGTAAATCGACAATGCTATTACATAATCGTTTAACCCTTGAGGAAAGCCATGTTGCTCGTACTAGATATAAAGAGAGCATCACGCCAAAGATAGTATTAATTACGGTTACCGTAACAACTATAATTCCAGTCATCTTAAGTGCATGTAACGACTGTGGTCTAGCTATCGCTTCAAGAAATCCATCAAACCCTTGAGCCCATGCACCAGTGAAAATCTTATACAATGGAACAACTAAAAGTAGTGTTATTACGATATAAGTTAAGCTAATCCATAGTCTTCTCATAGTGTATTTCCTCCGCGACTCAGCTTGTTAATGAACCATAGAATGATGAAGGAAATCGTAAGAAGTAATACGGATACTGCGGCTGCACCTTGCGGATTATTACTTTCAATTTCTCCAAAGATGTAAACGGAAGCCACTAATGTTTTACCTGGAATATTCCCAGCAATTAATACTACAGCGCCAAATTCCGCTAAACCTCTTGAAAATGCAAGCATCCCCCCACTTAAAATACCTGGTAACATTGTAGGCATAATTATCTGGAAAAACGTTCTGAATTTAGATGAACCAAGTGTGTATGCTGCTTCCTCTTCTGACTTATCAAGTTCTTCTAAAAGTGGTTGCAAACCTCGTATTACGAAGGGAAAGGTTACAAAGACCATAGCTACTACGATCGCCGGTTCATGAAAGACAAGACTTAGACCAAACCATTCGAACATTATGCTACTTGGACCTAACAATAGTAAGATAATAAAACCAGCGACTGCGGTAGGTAGAGCGAATGGCAAGTCAATCAAGCTATTAATAATACTTTTACCAGGAAACTCATAACGTACGAGTACCCAGCCAATCATCGTGCCAATTAGTATATTAATAATCGTTGCTATGCCAGCTAGTTTTAATGTTAAAAATACAGCCTTCCATGCGAGTGGATCGGAAATATTATCCCAGAAGTTTGATAGGCCAGATGAGAACGATTGTGTATAAATGCTTATGATAGGAATAATAATTAAGCCAATAAAATAAATGATTACAATACTACGAAAACTGTAGCTCCATGTACGGCTACGAAATAGTGAATTCAATGTGCACGGCCCCCATTATCTAGATAAGTAATAATTCCCACTTGAATACTAGGTATTAATAATGTAGCATCGCCACATTATGGAAGTCAATGTATTTTTTATGAATAATAGTAAAACCGTCTGCAAATTTTCTTATTTCATGCTATTTGCCTATTAAAATCCTCTCCCGTCTTGTCGCCACAGTTAACGTATTGCTATGCTCGAGGCAGCTTTACGGTGAATAAGTTAATAATACGATTCGTATACTTTTTCTTTTGAAACACAAAAAGCTCATGGTGTGTAGGGTTTACACACCATGAGCTTTTAATCTGAACCAGTATTAATTTATATCGTTATTCATTATTCACCATCAATGAAATAACGATCTTCACCTGCGATAATGGTAGCCTTTCCTTGAGTAAAATCAACTGCCCAAGCAATAAATGCGTCAGCCTGATCACTTTCCGGTAGCGTACATACCGTCACTTTATCTGTAAAATCAACTTGGCCAAGACGCGTTTTCCGACTATGAAGTTCATTTTCAAGCTTTCCATACCAAGTATAGTCTACTTCAATAAATACCTCACGATGAAGTACATACTCAATCTCTTGAGCAGCTTCAATACCTGCAACAGCACCATCAGTATAGGCTCTCACCAAACCGCCTGCACCTAACATAATCCCGCCAAAATAACGTGTAACGACGACAGCGACATCTTTGAGACCTTTATTTTTAATGACTTCCAATATTGGCTTACCAGCGGTACCGCTGGGCTCACCGTCATCTGAAGCCTTCTGAAACTGATCTCTTTCACCGATCATGTACGCTGAGCAATTATGAGTAGCAGTGCGATGTAATCGCTTTATCTCCTCAATAAAAGCAACTGCCTCTTCTTCCGAAGAGACAGGTTGCGCATAACCGATGAAACGTGAGCGTTTGATGACAACCTCCTGGTTCGCTGCTTCGCGAACCGTGCGATATCTTTGTAGCAATACAAACACTCCTTGAAGGTAATTCAATTCAATCAATTGTGATTACGATGTATAGCTTAGTACCCTAGTCAACTGCGAATATGACATTCATCGGTCGCTTACGTTTCTCACGTACCATTTACGTACGCTGCGATACTTACTTCCCTAGCTTCATGGCATCTTCTTGGTACTGACATTTGATTGGAATGGGAATGAGTTTTTATTGAACTATTTTGAACTTTCCCATTCAATGAAGGTTCAAAAAGCGGGCGTTCAGAACCGAGAACATGGAGCGCTACTTGTGAAAGGCGGAAGCGCAAGTGTACATTAATACGTACACGCGAACCGCACTTTCCAAGTTCGCTTCCTATTCGACGCCGAGTAACCTACGTCAGCATCCCCATCGTTATCAACGTCCGCTTTTTGAACTACCTCTTAAAGGCGAGCTTCTAGCTCAGCTTTTTCTTTTTCGTAGCCCGGTTTACCAAGTAGTGCAAACATATTTGTTTTGTATGCTTCAACACCTGGTTGGTCAAATGGATTAACTCCTAATAGGTATCCACTTACCGCACAAGCTTTTTCGAAGAAGTACACCATGTAACCGAATGTATAAGGTGTCATGTCTTTAATATTAACGATTAAGTTAGGAACTTGTCCGTCAGTATGTGCAAGCAATGTACCTTGAGCTGCTTTTTTGTTAACGAAGTCCATTGTTTTACCAGCTAGGAAGTTCAAACCGTCAAGGTCATTTTCATCACTTTCAATTGTGATGTGTTCCGCAACTTCACCAACTTGGATGACTGTTTCAAAGATATTACGGCTACCTTCTTGGACAAATTGACCCATAGAATGTAAATCAGTTGTGAAGTCCACAGATGCTGGGTAAATACCTTTGAAGTCTTTACCTTCAGACTCTCCGAATAGTTGTTTCCACCATTCAGATACGAAATGAAGATTAGGCTCATAGTTAACAAGAATTTCAATCGCTTTACCTTTACGGTATAGAGAGTTACGAACTGCTGCATATTGATACGCTTCGTTCTCTGCTAGTTCAGGTTTGCTATATTCAGTAACAGCATCAGATGCACCTTGCATCATCGCATCGATGTCGATTCCAGCTACTGCAATTGGTAATAGACCTACAGCAGTTAGAACAGAATAACGACCACCAATATCATCAGCAATAACGAAAGATTCATAACCTTCAGCAGTAGCTAAAGATTTTAATGCACCTTTTGCTTTATCTGTTGTTGCGTAGATACGTTTACGAGCTTCTTCTTTACCATACTTCTTCTCAAGTTCAGCACGGAAAATACGGAATGCGATGGCTGGTTCTGTAGTTGTTCCTGATTTGGAAATAACGTTAATAGACCAGTCGCGACCTTCAATCAATTGTAGCAAGTGAGTTACATATGTAGAACTCACATTGTTACCTGCAAACAATACTTGAGGTGTTTTACGTTGCTCTTTGGTTTGAATATTATAGAAAGAGTTAGAAAGCATTTCAATTGCAGCACGAGCTCCTAGGTATGAACCACCGATTCCGATAACAATCAACACTTCAGAATCATTTTGGATTTTTGCAGCAGCTTGCTTAATGCGGGCAAACTCTTCTTTATCATATTCATTAGGTAGGTTGATCCAACCTAAATAGTCAGAACCTGCACCAGTAGCGTTGTGCAACTGATCATGCGCAAGGCGAACCTGATCCGTCAAATAATCAACCTCATGTTGACCTACAAATGTTAAGGCTTTGCTGTAATCGAACTTTAATGTATTACCCATGATTTCAATAACCTCCTGAATTGTACGAAGCTAAGCTTCTTCTCTAAAAAATTTAAAGACATTTGTTTAAGAATATCTAATTTACACTGTAAACACAAGTCTATTGGCTATAATAACTAATTAGATTTGGTACAAACGACCCTAAAATGTTTCTGCAAGAAACATTCATCGAAAGAGTATGCTAAACTTCCCAAGTTTGCTTCATATTCGATGCCGATTATACTGCGAAGCCAAACATCGTTATCAAAGTCTGATTTTTGAACTACCTCTTCCAATAAAGGTTAGAAAAGCGGGCTTTAAGAACCAAGAAGATGGAGCGCTACTTGTAGGAGGAGGAAACGCAAGTGTACGTTATTGGTACACGCGTACCGGACTTCCCAAGTTCGCTTCATATTCGATGCCGATTATACTACGAAGTTAATCATCGTTATCAAAGTTTGCTTTTTGAACTACCTCTTCCAATAAAGGTTAGAAAAGCGGGCTTTAAGAACCAAGAAGATGGAGCGCTACTTGTAGGAGGAGGAAACGCAAGTGTACGTTATTGGTACACGCGTACCGGACTTCCCAAGTTCGCTTCATATTCGATGCCGATTATACTACGAAGCCAATCATCGTTATCAAAGTTTGCTTTTTGAACTACATCTAACATTAATAATATGGTGAGATCATCAGATAAACAATTACCCCAGTCAAACTAACATATAACCAAATTGGCATTGTCCATTTTGCAATTTTGCGATGTTTCTCAATTTTATTCGTCAATCCAAAGACTGCCGAGAACAGAGCTAACGGTACGACCACAATCGCTAATAAAATATGAGTAATTAAAATGAAGAAGTAAATCGGGCGTAGTATTCCTTCACCACCATAAGAGGTTGATTCCGTCAAATAGTGATACGACACATATGAGATTAGAAATAATGTAGTCGACGCGAAAGCTACACCAATAAATGTTCTGTGCATCTTAATGTTTTTCTTCTTAATTGCTGTTAATGCAACAATTAATGCAAGAAATGTAAAGCTGTTAAAAATCGCATTTAGCATAGGTAGAATTGTTACATCAAATCCAAGCTCACCATCATAAGCTGGCAAGAAAAATAATACGGCAACCAGTGCCACGATGACGACTGTCAAAGTTAATACGAGCGGTGTGTAATTTTTATCCTTCATCCTAATGAAACCTCCAGATCTTATTCTCACCTGTCGAATAATAAAGAGACAGGTACCTCTATTATACTTTAGCTTATAACAACCTACACTTACCATCTCATTCTTGACTGTTTTGTCACAAAAATACGACAACTAACCAAAGAAAGCGAAGTCCACTAGTGGACTTCGCTTAATTACAGAATTTTAATTGACAGTTATGCAAGAAAAAAGGGGGGCGTTACGACCCACCGATTTCAAAGCTTTTTAGCATAATAAACCCACAGACCAAAGAACACAAATAAAACAAACAACAAGCTGCCCATTAATGTAAAGAAGACAGTGTAGCTAAAGAAACCAGAGACGATTGCCGCTACTAGAAAGCATATAAGGATGACGCTCATACCAAGCGTGCTTGCATTCCGGAGGATTAGTCCGCTTCGCTCATCATTTTCATCACATTTTCATTGTTTCTAGCTCTCATGTACTTACCCAAATAAAATACTGCAAACAGTTCAAGACCGATAAAAGTTCCAATGTGAAAGCCTTTAATAAAGCTAGGAAGAGTAGGCAGATTGTCACGGTTAAATGTCAAAATTGTGTAAATTAAAGCAGTTACTACCGCAGCAAGTGCCACTAAGTTTGTTCGATTTCGTAATTTTTCTTTATACGTATTCATTACAATTCCTCCGTTTCGCTGAAATCAAATACCTCTTCAATCGTCAGCCCGAAATACTTAGCGATCTTGTAGGCAAGTACAAGAGACGCTGTGTACTTTCCCACTTCAAGTGATGTGATTGTCTGCCTAGTAACGCCGACAGCTAAACCTAATTCTTCTTGAGAAAGTTTGTGTTGCTTGCGTAATTCTGGGATTCGTGTTTTCAAGTAACCACCACCTAGCAAAGTATGCTTTGCATTTTTAGTATAGTTTGCTTTGCATAAAATGTAAAGTAAACTTTGCAAATTAAAAAGTACTTCATAGTCAATTTTAAGAATCGCACGCTGAGATATGTACTTCCACCAGCTCACGGCATACTGGAGTTTTTCACTCCTTAGTCGGTTGCTGTGCAAAGCGCACAATAAAACAAGCCATGTCGCAAAGCGACATGGCTTGTTTAAATAACGTTGAAATATTACAGATATGAGCAGATGTAATCCGCTACTTCTGTAACTTGAAGCTTGAATCTCTCGTTAGCTCCAACTCTGAATTCACCTTCGCCTTGAATGTGAATCCATTCCGATTGACCTGGAAGTTGAACTTTCAAATCACCAGCCAAAATTTCCATAATCTCAACGGTATCAGTTCCAAATTCATATTCACCTGGAAGCATAATACCTAATGTTTTTTTGGTCCCGTCAGGAAATA
The DNA here is from genome assembly GCA_023639215.1 of Candidatus Pristimantibacillus lignocellulolyticus. Classification (NCBI taxonomy): domain Bacteria; kingdom Bacillati; phylum Bacillota; class Bacilli; order Caryophanales; family Paenibacillaceae; genus Pristimantibacillus (SeqCode); species Pristimantibacillus lignocellulolyticus (SeqCode). Next base: position 3,059,566 of record CP097899.1, on the reverse strand, counting down.
CGATCACGCGACTTGTAACTTTACCTTCAAAATAAACATTTGCTTTTTTGACTACTGAGACATTGTCGAATTGAGACATTGGAAATTTCCCCTTTGCTGTATGAATCTATTTAAGTGATTGTTTAGATTTTGAACTTCCTCTTCCAATAAAAGTTCAAAAAGTGGGCTTTCGAAAGCCGAGAAGATGGAGTGCTACTTGAGAAAGGTGGAAGCGCAAGTGTACGTGTGATGTACACGCGAACCGTACTTTCCAAGTTCACTTCATATTCGATGTCGAGTAAGCTTCCTGTATCACTTCGTTATCAAAGTCTGCTTTTCGAATTTCCTTAAAGCATTGCTTTAACTTTGCTCACTACATTTTCCACTGTAAATCCATACTCTTTAATAACGCGGTCGCCAGGAGCAGATGCACCGAATGTATCGATAGCAATGATATCTCCTTGGTCACCAACGTATTTGTGCCAACCCATTGGATGAGCCATCTCAACTGCAAGACGAGCTTTAACTTCTGGAAGAATAACAGAATCTTTATATTCTTTAGATTGTTTTTCGAATAGATCCCAGCTCGGCATAGAGATAACACGTACTTGAATACCTTCTTCAGCTAGTGCTTTTTGAGCTGCAACTGCAAGTTGTACTTCAGAACCTGTTGCAATAATTTGAGCAACTGGAGTACCGTTTGCTGCATCAGATACAACATAAGCACCTTTTTTCAAGTTTTCACGAACGCCTTCAACTGTACCTGCAAGAATCGGTAAGTTTTGACGAGTAAGAACTAGAGCTACTGGAGCAGATGTGTTCTCAACAGCATACGCCCATGCAGCAGAAGTTTCGTTAGCATCAGCTGGACGTAGTACTGTTAGACCAGGGATGATACGGATTGAAGCAAGTTGCTCGATAGGTTCATGGGTAGGACCATCTTCACCAACAGCGATAGAATCATGTGTAAGTACATACACAACTGGTAATTTCATTAGAGCAGACAGACGAACAGCTGGACGTAGGTAGTCAGTGAATACGAAGAATGTACCACCGTATACTTTAAGACCAGAGTGAAGACTAATACCGTTCATTGCGGCAGCCATACCGAATTCACGAACACCGAAGTAGATGTTGCGACCAGCATAGTCAGCAGGTCCGAATTGAGCTTGGTTATCCATATGAGTCATTGTAGAGCTTTCAAGGTCAGCAGAACCACCAACTAGGTTAGGGACGTTTTTCGCAAGACCGTTAATTGCTTTACCAGACGCAATACGAGTAGATACTGCAGAATCAGCAGTTGTATATGTTGGAAGATCAGCATCCCAGTTCTCTGGTAGAGCGCTAGAAATAGCTGTCTCAAATTGTTGTGCTAATTCAGGGTTAGCTGCTTTGTAAGCTGCAAACATTTCATTCCAAGCTGCGTTAGCTTTTTCACCAGCTACTTTAACTTCAGCAAAATGAGAAGTTACTTCAGCAGGAACGTGGAATGCTTCTTCAGCTTCCCAGCCATAAGCTTCTTTTGTAAGTTTTGCTTCGTCAGCGCCAAGTGGAGAACCATGAGTACCACCATGACCACCTTTACCAGCTTTGTTCGGAGAACCGTAACCGATAACTGTTTTCACTTCGATAAGTGTTGGTTTAGTAGTATCTACTTGAGCAGCAGCAATTGCTTTCTCAATAGCAGCTAGATCGTTACCATCTTCAACGCGAAGCACTTGCCAGCCATAGCCTTCAAAACGACTTTGAACTGTCTCTGAATATGAAAGACCAAGCACACCATCAAGTGTGATATCGTTTGAATCGTAAAGAACAACTAATTTACCAAGTTGTAAGTGACCTGCTAGAGAAGCAGCTTCATGGGAAATACCTTCCATCAAGTCGCCATCGCCACAGATTGCATATGTGAAATGATCTACAACTTTGAAGTTTTCTTTGTTATAAGTAGCACCAAGTTGAGCTTCAGCCATAGCCATACCAACTGCCATTGCAATACCTTGTCCAAGTGGACCAGTCGTTGCATCAACACCAGCAGTGTGACCGAACTCTGGATGTCCTGGAGTTAGAGAACCCCATTGACGGAATTGTTTCAATTCTTCCATTGGAAGATCATAACCAGAAAGATGTAGCAAGCTATATAAAAGCATTGAACCATGACCTGCAGAAAGGACGAAACGATCACGGTTAATCCATGTTGGGTTAGATGGATTGTGGTTCATTGTTTTTGCAAACAATTGATACCCCATTGGTGCTGCACCCATTGGCATACCTGGGTGTCCAGATTTTGCTTTTTCAATTGCATCGATAGCTAGTGTACGAACAGTATCAATTGAACGCTGCTCGATAGATTTTTGTGAAACAGTCATTGCAGTATCCTCCTACTTTTGTTGGTTTATGTGTAAAAATATCGGTAATTTCTTTGCATATTGTACCATTCAATGCTAATTAAACACAACCGTCTTATTTTGATGAACAAGTACGCGATCTTCCAGATGCCATTTGATTGCACGAGCTAATACTACCTTCTCAATCGTACGTCCAATGCGTTTCAAATGATCTACACTATCACGATGAGTTACTCGCTGAACGTCCTGTTCAATGATCGGTCCACCATCTAATTCTTCCGTAACATAGTGAGCTGTTGCACCTATAATTTTCACGCCACGTTTGTACGCTTGGGCATATGGACTACCACCAATAAATGCAGGTAAGAACGAATGGTGGATATTAATGATTCGATTAGGAAACTCTTCGATAAATTTCGCAGGAATAATTTGCATATAACGTGCTAGGACAATGAGATCTGCTTTGCCAGACACTAATTCAATATGTTTACGTTCTACTTCAGCCTTCGTATCAGGCGTAACTGGGATATGATAGTAAGGAATACCGAACGATTCCACTTGTTCTTTCATATCAAGGTGATTACTAATGACCATCGCAATTTCTGCATCCAAATCACCAGATTTCCATTGCCATAATATTTCCATAAGACAGTGATCTTCTTTAGAGACAAAGACAGCAAGACGCTTTTTGCGACTAGCACGGAACGTACTCCATTTCATCTCAAAGCGATCCGCTACACGGTTAAAGTCTTCAACTATAATAGGTAACTCTCTATCAAGATCATTGAGATCAAACTCAAATCGAATAAAGAACATTCCACCCTCAGGGTTCATTGTAAATTGATCCGATTGCACGATGTTAGCACCATGCTCATGTAGAAACTGAGATACAGTTGCTACAATTCCTGGACGGTCTGGACATGAGATGAGCATTCTTGCACGATTCTCCAAGTTGCGATTAGTTACGATTGATGCGTTAGACATGATTACCTTCCTTTTCAACGGTTATATGTAGAAGTAGTTCAAAACAGTTACTTGTGATTACGATGATTGACTTCGTCGTGGATTCGGCGTCGAAGATGCCATTCATCGGAAGCCTGCGTTGCTCGTGTACCAATTAACGTACACTCCACTACTCGTTTCCTAGCTTTATGGCATCTTCTTGACGGGAGACAAGCAAATGTTTTGAACTTTTATTTTAAACTAGATCCTGACCAGACAACACTGCAGTAAGACGCTGATTCACTTCTGCTTCGGAAAGATCAGCAGATAATACATTGCCTTCCATAACTAAATCATATAGACGCTCTTGTGGTTCACGCGGATCTGCTTTTTTAGCTTTGGCATCGGATTTTAATAGCTCCCATGTTTGCTCAACCAACTGCTTCGGATTAATATCTTGCTGCGCAAAAAAATGAGATATTTTCTCAACATCTTCCACAAACGACGCACCAAAGCGCTCCTTCACATTACCTCGAAGTAAGGCAATTTCAACTTCGTACATCGGCGAAGTTTTTTTCGCATCCTTACCAATCCAAGGTGTTTCAAGTATAAATGGTCTACCCGCTAGTGCTTCATGATGAACAATATTGTGAATGGTTTGGAATCCAACATAACCTGAGCCTAGCGTAGCGTGTCTATCTTTATGTGCTCCAATATTATTTTTGCTATCATTAATATGAACAACGGCAATGCGATCAAGACCAACGATTTTGTCAAACTGCTGTAATACGCCATCTAGATCATTAACAATGTCATAGCCTGCATCGTGGATATGGCAAGTATCTAGACATACTGTTAAACGATTGTTTAACTCTACTTTATCAATGATTGCAGCGATTTCTTCAAAGGTACGTCCAATTTCCGTACCTTTGCCAGCCATCGTCTCAAGTGCGATGTTGACATTAGTTTCTGAAGTTCCTGATAAAACTTGATTCAAACCTTCTGCAATACGGTTAATACCAAATGCAGCATCTTTATCTGTATAAGCACCTGGATGCAATACGATGTTCTGCACACCAATATAGTTCGTACGGCGAATTTCTTCTTGCAAGAAGTTAACACCTAATTCAAACGTGTCTTCTTTGTATGAGCCTAAATTAACGATATACGGGGCATGTACAACAATTTCGTTAATGCCTACCTTGTTCATTAACTCTTTGCCCTCTTCAATGTATAAAGATTCAATCGGTTTGCGACGCGTATTTTGCGGTGCCCCCGTATATATCATAAATGTGCTTGAATCATATGAGATTGCTTCTTTTGTGGCAGTTAATAATCCCTTATCTGAGAATGAAACATGGGAACCTATTTTCAACATAATTTTTAACTCTCCTTCTCGAGATTAATCACAGTTTATTGTAGTTCAATTATAGCCGATTTCGCAAGGGAAAAACCGTAATGTGCCTTACATATGAGCTATATTTCCGCATTATTATTAAAATAGTAAGAAAAGTTGCGATAATACTGCTCGAAAACCTTTTCATTATAAGCTATAATTCATGGTGAGAACTCAAATGTTCTAAACTCGCTTTCCTAGCTTCATGGCAACTTCTTGGTACAGACAAGTAAATCATTTGAGCTTTTATATTAATTTGAGGTGAATTTACAGATGAATGATTGGTTTATGTATTTCATTGTTTTCTGGGCAGTGGTTATGCTCGCCGCTATGACAGTAGGTGGCTACTTTATGTTCCGCAAATTCCTTAAAATCATGCCTAAGGCTGATGGAAAATCTAAGCTTGATTGGCAAAACTATTGGGTCGATCGCAGTCGTCCGATGTGGACAGACGATTCCAAACAATTTCTCGCAGAGCTTGTTTCACCAGTACCTACACCTTTCCGTGATATAGCTTCTCATTCTATTGCAGCAAGTATCGGGCAAGTAGCAATAGAAAGTGGTGAAAAAACAGTTACTCGTGGACACTGTATTGAAGGCTACATAAAGGCAACCCCTAAGCGGGATTATAATAGTTTAATGGCATTTCTGAATAAGAAAAATATCGATTATTCGCCATATAACCATTTGTTCAACAAATAAAAAGTGCAACTTATTGCAGTATTATTGCGTATAACCATTTAGGAGGTGGCTTCAGATTATGAAATGGAAAAACAAAGCAAAGAAAACAGCCACGACGACTAGTGCTATTCTATTAGCTATTATGCTTACTGCTTGCAGCGATCAAAATAACAATACGCTTCCACAGAATAACACACAAGAGGAACAAACAGATGTAGGTTCTGTTCCATCAACAAACCTACCTGAAGGAACAGGAGAATTAGATCCTGGTTCTATCTCTGGCGAAGGTAATTCTAACGGAGATAATGATACCGAAAAGCCAAATGATAATAACTCCGGATCAAATAATGGACAAACTGCTCCTGATAAAATTACCGAAAGTGATGTTATTAGCGCTAAAGGCATATATATCGGTGCTGCAGATAACCATACAATCGAAATTGAGATGGATAATACTTATATCTCTCTTCAAGTTGATGAGGATCTTCAATACATTATTGATGAATTCCCAAGTGATAAGCCTGTTACCTTCGAATATGTTGAAAAGACATCTAAGGAATTGGGAGTTACACAGAATTGGTTGAAAAGCATTAAATTAGAATAGTCGTAACTTACTAAAGGAGCATTAACAATCAATATAATGATTGTTAATGCTCCTTTTAAGTTCTTCCCTTTATAATGCTAACATGACATGGACTAAACCACGCGACTACACTGCAAGTTGATATTTTGGCCCTTCATGATTAACTAACTGAATAATATCCCCTTCATATAATGGATAGGCCTTGTAAGCAATCATCAATTGCCCATTCAAATAACTTCCGTTGCGTGATCCTACATCTTTAATATGTATCGTTCCATTATCTACTTCAACTTCAAGGTGAACGCGAGATACACCTGCTGCCGCATCTTGATAATGAACCCCTTCTTCAGCACGCCCAATTAGAAATCGATTATCATTAACAATAATTCGCTGCTCATCATCATATAGCTTCCTAAGTAATGAGGGGTTGCCATTACTACCTTTAGACCCTATAAATGTCGTTGACTGCTGTAAGTCAAGCTTAACGGTTGCCTGTGGTGGTGCAACTCTTGCTTGTCCAATATTATTAGATGGATTTATGTCTAAGTTTGACTTAACTTGTTGTTCTACTGAGGATGATTGAGAGGATTGAATGGATGGCTTGGGATTAGCATTAGTATCAAAAGCAATATGGTCTTGTTGGTTACTACTCTTTTTATAGTTCAATACTTTCCAATGTTGTTTAAGAATAATAATAATTCCAGTCAACATAATAAGCGTGATTCCTGCACTAAATAGTAAATTTGTTGTCGTAGTTTCTTCGAAATAAAGCTTTTTCCAAGACAACCCAACAATTGCAACAATAAGCAAGATCATTACGTAATGCTTCCAGCCTAGTGGTTTTCGCTCCGCTTCATCTTCCCAATCATCATAATCCTGATCTTCATCAAGTTCAGACCTTACAAATCCAATAGCTGCTTGTGCAGAGGATGGTTCAGACTCATTTTGAACATAATACAAGACTGAGTCAGGCTTTACTTTCTCTGTGTATGGGCGTTGTTGTTCTTCTTGTGGATTGGATGATAATTGGTGAATAAGATCTAATAATAGTTGACGCAACGGAATAATTGGAAAATGTTGACTACCTATGAGTTGTAATATTTGTTGATACCCTTCATGATGCAAACTGTCCACCAGTTGTGACCATCTAACGGCTAACAATAATAATTGATGATCTTCTTTATGATATTGCTCTTGTACTGGTAGATATACTAATCGAATACTATTATTTGTAGGATCAAAGTAAATTAGTTTTTCCTCAAGAAGACAACATTGAGGCCGTAACATATAGTCGTAACAGGTGACGAGAGCATCAAGTAAAGAAAGCAACAAACTATAATAATCAATCATCTTAATACTATTTGGTTGGTAAAAATGAGTTAGCAACTTAAAATGTTGAATTTGATATACAAACACAATTTCATTATCAATTTCATTCCAATCAAATGGGAGAAAAGTATGAACTGCATTGGCACTTAGCATATTTATCTCTAAAGAATTCATATCGCGAGAAGTGAATGGCACAGTTCGTTCGATAGTCATTTGGTGACCATTATTCATTGTGTAATCTATTTTCAAATGTTTCATCGTTAACCTCCTAAAACTTTTTGTAGCTACTTGAGTTACTTCCTTATGACAATAAGTTGCTTCGAAAGGATATACAATACTTTTAACAACATTTTTTATGTAAAATAGCTTCGAATGCATTATCTTAGCAAATAGACTACGATCATAGCTGGTGTAACAGCTAGCATAAATGGGAAATGATGCACCTTCTTAATACCTAATGCTATTAGAGTTGGATTACTGTTTGCCTCAACAGTATACTTACTATAGTAATATCGAACTCTATGTTTAATCTTTAATAGTGTTCGATAACCGATGAATAGAACAGAAATGATACCACCAATTAAGAAAGAAATAACCATTAACTCTACAATAGAACCTATACCGATAAGCGTTGCTAATGATGCGAACAGCTTTACATCTCCCGCTCCAATTCCTTTAAAAAGATAAATTAGCCACATAGGAACAAATCCGACAATTAAAGCAATCGTTGCCAACCATACCCCGGCCCAACCCTCTTGATATATACAGTAGATGTAACCACATATAAGAGAACTTAAGCATATCCAATTCGGTATTTTTAATGATGTCACATCATAATAAAATGAAATGATGACAATTAGTATTGCTAGCCAATAGTTCTCCAACTCAGTTCCTCCTTCAACTGTCTATTTGCTCTTAGCAACGTTAAATATATGTTCAACTGAATATGATTTCTCAGGAAGTTTTATATTCATATTCCATGTGCCTACCGTCGTATTTCCAGAGACATGCCAAGTCCACTCTGCTTCTCCTTTATCATTAGAAGTCACTGTTCCTAGATGCTTAGCAACACTACTTCCACTCTTATAAATGACTTCCAAGCTTATTTTTGTGTTAGGTAGCGTCATGACTTTTAGTGTTGCCTTATGTCCTGGTTTTACTGGGTTTGGGGTAAGTGATAAGACATAGATATAGGCATCTTCTTCCTCATTAATTTCATAGTAAGAAGGTCTAACATCAGGAATCCATACCCGTTGTACAGCTTGCTCCCTTATTGTAATGACTTCATTCAGTAGGGGAACTTTAATTGGCAACTCATATGCAAGTGCAAGTGTCACATTAAGGTCGGTATAATTGATAAGATCCGGTAATTGGAGGTAGGCAAGTTCTACCTTCTCCTTTTGAAGTACAGGTGAGGTCACCTGACTTTGGATCATCGTATCCAATATATCTTTTCCCAGTATTGTTCCAGCAAGATTAGCAGCAGGCCACCAATTTCCTTTCAATCCTTCTTGAACTAATGAATCCATAGGAGAAGGCAATACTTCACTGATATCATAAACCGATTTCTTCCAGCCTTCATCGGCATTATCATATTGAATGGTTGTATTTGATCCTGTTCGATCTTTCACTTCATTCACCATTAATGCTATAGGATGCATATGTGCAGATATTTGTTGTACCGATGAAGCAGCCGTCGCTTGCAAAGCCATCTGAGCGGATATGGTCATTAGTAGAAGATAGAATACGAAAAGAAAGAGGATAAATATCGGCATCACTAGAGCTGCTTCTATCGTAATTGAACCCATTTCATTCGTTGTTTTTAAAGCGAGTTGAGCTTTTTTTTGTTTCATTTTAGTAAGATACCGTGACAATATCTGTCTTCTCATAGATATTCCCCCGTATTCTATTGCCGAGTGGAGTAACAGCTCCTATCATTTCTGCTATGCCAGGTAAAGACCAAAGACTCATTGTCGTTGTTACTTGGCCTGTTATTGCAGTCGGCACCGATAATAATGTAATAGATAACTTTTGCTCAATGACAGCAATCATTCTTGAAAGTCTCTTGTCCCTTCCTCCAGCATGCATTATTAAGAACAAACGTAAATATTGTGCATAATCAATTTGAATAGGAACATATTTTGATAATTCTGTTGATCCTTTAGTTAACAGTTGTTGCATGTCCACCATTGTCGCTCGGACACCGTGAACAACAGCAGCAGAAAATACTAGTAAGGGATTGGCTAATGCTCCATTAGCAATAAGTCCTTCAATAGTTCTAATCGCAAATCGAAATGCAAATATTTCACCATATGCTAGAAGTACATTTTCAAGCGGCACATGTATACCATATATTATGTACTCTACTTCCTGCTTACTATAATCTAGTAATTCTGCGTCAATACTATTGGATTCATTAGAGGATTGTCCCATAGGAAAATGTGTATACCGATTCATGATGTATTCATTCAAATAGACATGATCTCTAGCATTTATCACCATATCACCCATTGATTGAAGCATTGATTTTAATTGTAATGTAGCTGCTTGAGCTTGTTTTCTTCCATTATCTTCATTATCTTTGCTTTCACTTTCTTGCTCTGATTCCTGCTCCTGATTAATCCGATAATTGAAGTCGAAACGTTCCTCTAGTTCTTTATATTGCTCTTTATATTGATCAAGCTTTTCCTTATTCCCCAATAACTCCGTTATACTCGCAAGCCCCGATAACTGCTCTGTGTATTCTTTTTCATTCTGCTTAAGTTGATCTTTAACGAACATTGTGGAAGTAACCTCCTTCTGCCAAAACGATAATATTGAGGCAGGCGAATAGTACGCTGTCTCATACTGTTGTTTTAGAGAAGTGCTTTTTGTCATAAGCTGATTCAAATAGGATTGTTTATCTGAAGCATCTAAGGAGACATTCGGAGAATTAATAGCCGATGAAAGCTCACTGAGAAGCGAATTATTGTAATTAATATAGTCACTCAGTAATTGTTGTTGTGTTTGAATTTCTTTTTTATAATCTTGAAAGAATTTATTTGGCCGTATTAATCCTTCATCATCAAATGTTAGCGAGCTAAGTTGCTGGGCTAAATCATTACTATCTGTTGAAGATGTCCCTTCTTGCCCTGAGTTCATATATAGTTCATACTGTATTTCGATTGTATTATTAAGTGTACTTGCTGTTGCAATATTAGAAACAATTTCAGTGGTAATTTGGTCATTAGTCGATTGCAACTCAATTGAATACAATTGCAAATAATTCGACATCTGATTGTATGAATTCAAGTATGAACTAATCTGTTCATTATATTTTTTACTTTCATCCTCAAGTTTTTTTCTTTGCTTCTTAGTTAACGATTCGTTTTGTAATTGCACCATAATATTCGCTTGATAATTAATCCAACTGTGATAACTACTATAGCCACTCACCACTTCACTTAATTTCGAAGTGGCATAAAAATAGTAACTGCTCTTAGGCAATTGTTCGCCTAATGATTTTTGCAATTCCAATGCTTTTTCAAGTTTCTTTTCTCTTTCAAGAAATAAATCTTCAAGACGATTCATCGTATCCATCATACTTTCAGCCTGCATAACGGAATCTGATAGAGTAAGCCACTTATCCATCAATTCCAAAGTAAATTCAATCGGAGCTTTATATTTCATTTCTTCTAACACTTGCCTTCTAAAAACATCATATTCACCAAGATAATGATCAGTCGTTACACCCATCTCACCTACCGTTAAAGGAGCCAGATCAAATGTTTGCTTTAACGAAAATGGACTCATCAATTTTCCATGATTAGCCTGAACTATTTCCTTAAATAAATCGTTATTGTCTGTACCACCTCTACCAAATAAACCATACTGCTCATATATTTTCTCATCGTATGCTGAAAGCACGGATTGAATCGACAGCATAGCTGCCGATTCTGTCGTCCTATGAAACAGTAGAATACGTGCATAGTCTAATAAAACCATAAAAAACAGTATTAATACTGTCATCATTAGCGTACAAAAAATCGTAACTGAACCATCTTTGCGAAACAATAACTGATTTTTTCTCATATGATCATCCTTATCTAAGAAGAGAAAGCTTTAATAGCCTCCCCTCCTTTTTGCTTCCACTCAGATTGTTCAGAACTAGTCTTCTTCTTCAATTTCTCTGTGTAATACATAACAAGATCAACACTTCTTATGAAACTGATTGGATTAACGAGACTGCGGTATGTTGTGTAAGCTGGGGAGGCAAAAACTTGTTGGTTTTGCCATATAAGCGGGGAAAGCTGTTGCGTGATCTTGACTTCGATTCGTGGGAGTACAGCGGGGTGTGAATAGGTTACTTGACCATTCACATTAAGATTCATTTGCTCGATATGTTGCTTGGCTAAAGTTAATTTATCTGAAACTAGAGTATTTAACGGAGGGCTATTATTTTCTTGTGACACTGAATTCGTATCTGAGGTTATATCCAGACTTGTAGTGAGCTGAGAATTATCAAGCGGAATGATCTTACGAATCAATTGCAACATGATCTCATTCTCATATAGACCATATTGCTCTTCACTTCTCACTTGACCAGTAATTATTTGGCGATCTGCATCATCCCATATAAATGCTGCACGCTCCACAGTCGACAATGAAACATATTGTAAAAAAACAACTTGGAACACATATATAGCAGCAACCAACATAATGACAATAACCGACATAATGATAGGTAACACTAATGTTGCTTCTAGACTCATGTTTCCGCGTTCATCCCTAATAAAATATCTCATAGCGTCACTTCAATGCTTCGTCCATTTTTGAACCTGAATTCGAAATTAGCTTGCTGACATAGCTCATAATAAAGTCTTTGAATAAAAGGAAAATGACGACGATGACAGCTATAATAAGTAGAACTTCCAGTGTACCGATGCCATCCTCATTGCGCCAAAATGATTGAATACGAGGTTTCATATTTCTTGTAAAACTACCCACATTCATCTTAACTCCTCCTTCAGATTAATTAGTCTTCATACAAAACTACCTGTAAATGAAAGTGTCATAGTTAGCATTATAAAAATTGCATAAATAAGATTGCCGGTGTGATGATCAATATCATCACTAATAGCAGTACACCAACTAGTGGGAATATGAGCTTGGCAGATGCCTCCTCTCCCCTTACCCTTGCCATGTTTTTTCTAGTTTCCCATAGAGACAAAGATATATCCTGCACTGCTGTAACGAATTGCTCACCCCCTCTCCGATAATTCAATAATAGAATTGTTGTAAAAACCGCTATTTGCTGGACAGCACAATTACGATTCAACTTTTCAATACTCTGTAAAAATGATGCACCATTACGAATTTCATGAACGGTATTGTTCCATTCAATATGCAAGGGATTTTTGCTACCCTCTTTGCCTACGATTGACTTCATAAATGCTTGTTGTACCGTTTCTCCAGCACCAACTAGCAATGTTAGTCTTGTCAGCATGATCGGCAGTTCTAACAAAATCGCTTGCTTTCTCTGCTGCACTTTTTTCTTGCTATCTTGAAACAATTTGACAATAACGATGATCGCTATAAGAACACCTACTGTAATCACCGCTTGTTCTTCACTTAATAAAGCAACCCATAAACTAATCAAAAGTACCAATAAAGCTTGTCCGATTACTATCGTAAATGCTTGTACCGTTTGTTCAAACCCCCATTGTTGTCTGTTAAGTTGCAATAAATGAGTGTGCAGATGATGAAGTAATTGTGATGACCTTCGCTCAAGTTGTAATAGATCATAACATGAAGAACCGGGACCTAGAATAAGCTTATGGTCATTCAAAGAACTGTTCTTCTTTTTCTGTTTTTTACTATGCTTCTTACTCTTAGTTTTGTTAGATTTTACAAGTAGATATGACCACAGAAGAGTATATACAACAGTAACAACCATTAGCACGAACATCACCTACAACTTAATTTGAGTTAGTTTGTTCATGAACCAGAAGCACAAAATCAACAAACATAATACAACTGTCATTAGTGCATAGCCAAGCCCACTATATAGGGATTGCATATAATCTTGAGCTGTTGCATTTAAAAACTGCAAAAAGATAAACGGAGCTGCCATCATCATTCTTGCTTCCATTTTCTTTTGAGCAATAATTACACTTATTTCATTATCGATCTCTATTTGATCACTAAGCATATTTGCAGTTCTACGCATAACAGTGAGTAGATCACCACCTGATCGTTTGCATGTTTGTAATGATTCTACGAATTGCGAAAATTCCGGAATATTGACCCTCTCTGCCAAATCTATTAAACACTTTTCTAATATTTCGCCATTACTCAGCTTATGATTAATAATGCTAAGTTCAAGCATCAGTTCATCTTGTACATTCGGGTATAGGAGCGACATGTCTTCTTGGGCAACTTGAAAACAATTTTCAAGTGAACGGCCAGCTGCAAGTGAGGAGAGGAGGGAAAGTAGTAAATCCTTGAATTGAAGTTTCATACGAACTTTACGTTTCGTAATAAGTCGAATTCTTTCAAATTTCAGCATATAGATCGAACATGGCATAAGTAGAATACTTAGTATGAGAGATTGATAGAAACTAAATGTAACAAAGCCAATAAGAGCACACCATATCATAATGCATGTAATCACTTCATTTCTACTAAGTTCATACTGATCATAGTGTTGTAAATGTGACTGCTTACGAACTACTTCCATACATTAACTCCTCTTCACGGTAGCCCGCTAGTAGTAGCTTATCTACGCGATGTAAACGATTAGTGCTACGTATTAATCGTTCTGACTGAATGTGCCCTGATATATCATGTTGAAATAGCTTCTCAATAACTATTTCACCCTCTTGCATTCCGATAATTTGACTAATCTCAAGCACACCGCGGCTCCGATCATGAAATCTCGTTAGGTGAATCATAATATCTATTGCTGAACATATTTGACTTCTAACGACTGTAAGTGGAAGATCATGCGCACTCAGTACCATTGTCTCAAGGCGTGAAAGCATGTCCTTAACGTTATTCGCATGACCAGTAGACATAGATCCTTCATGGCCGGTGTTCATCGCCTGTAACATATCAAGGGCTTCTTTACCTCTAACCTCGCCTACAATTATTCGATTTGGTCGCATTCGCAATGATGCTTTAATTAGATCACGAATGGCGATTTCTCCTTTTCCTTCTGTATTCACATTTCTCGTCTCCAATGAGACGAGATTTGGTATACTCGTAATTTGAAGCTCAGCAGCATCCTCTATCGTAATAATGCGTTCATCTGAAGGGATAAATTGTGTCAACGCATTAAGAAATGTTGTTTTGCCTGAGCCAGTACCACCACCAATAAAAATATTATATTTCGCTTTCACAAGAAAGCTTAACCAATTCACTGCCTCTTCACTTAATGCTCCCATTCGCATTAGTGTATCCATTGTTAACGGTTGCTCTGGAAATTTCCGAATCGTTACACAAGGACCACGTAACGCAATAGGCGGAAGTACAATGTTTACACGTGAACCATTAGCTAATCTTGCATCTACAATTGGCGATGCTTCATTCACCACTCGATTAACTGAAGATACAATTTGTTGAATAATATCTTCTAGTCTCTCGCGATTTTCAAATTGAATAGCTGCAGGTTCGACATTACCATGACGTTCTACAAATATCTGATGCTCACTATTGATCATTATTTCGGTAATGCTATTATCATCTAGTAAAGGCTGTAAAATATCTAACCCTCTAAAAGAATGAAACACTGCTTTAACTAATAATAATTTATCAGTAGTAGACATTATCTGTTGCTTACTATACTTTAGTACCTCATCTTCAATTAATTTGTGTAACTCTTGATCTGATAATGCTTGTGAGAATGCATAACTATCTCTTAACTCATTGCGAATATGATAGATGACCTTATCATCAATCATGAAGCATACGATCCTTTGTTAAGAAACTTATGAGCACAATGTTCCACTGTAGCACGATAGATCGAGGAACTTAGCAATGATGCATACTGCTCATCCCATTGTTCAATATGAGGAAGTTTGAAATGCACTTGTAATTCTGTCTTATCAAGTGATCTCATTTGTCTGCTTTCATTCAAAATAACGATTGCGTTACTTTCAATTTTATTCGTTAGATCCTTCCATTTCATACGAGCATATTGGATTGACATTTGATGCTTCATTATCCACTCTTCGCTTGCCATCATCATCATGTAATGAAGATCACATTCCGATAATATTGTTAAATTCCACTCATCATAATTAGCTGATAAATCAAGCACAATATAGTCGTAGTGACCACTCGTTCGAATGATATTAAGCATTAATTGTGCATCCTCTTTACTTAATTGTTGTCGATCTTCAATATGAATAAATGGCTTCAGACGATCGCATTGTAGTCGTTGATCAAACTGGCGATGTTTAGCAAACCAGTTTTGAGCTTCTTCCGCATCAGTTTTGACGGCATACAGCAGATCGGAATAGGAAAATGATGGAGTTGATGGGTCTTCTGCTGACATCCAGCTCTCTGAAGTGTTCCATAGCTCAAGATTGAAATAGAATACCCGCTCATTACGTGATGCTAATGCATGAGCAAGATGTAAAGCGAATATAGTTTTTCCACACTGAGCAATACTAGACCCAACTCCAACAACAATTGTCTCAGATGTTCGCTTAATTACTGGTCTCGATGCCACATGTCGCTGCCCTTCAATGATCGTATATAGCATATGAAGTAGCGTTGATAGCGGTTGATACTTCACTAATTTATGATGCTCTCGAGTTTGGGCTGGTTGAGATACAAGCTGCACGATAATAGGTTGAGTATGTGAGCCTTCTACTACTAGTCTTTCGTCTTGAGATAAAGTTAATTGTGGAAACTGTAATGTAAATTGATCGTACATCACTTCATCTACGAGGATAAGATCAAGCTGTCCGTAAGCTTCACGTGGTTGAAATTTTGCTAATGAGGTGAATAACTGTAACCGCCAGCTATGATAGATTGGACTACTTTTCATATAGCCAACCATTCTTGTTGCATATTCAATATCATCTGAAATACAAGCAACTGTGATCGTCATTAAAATCCCTCCCTTTTGAATGGCATTTTCGCTGTCGACTAACCTTCGTAGCTTCGCACCGTGATCACAAGTGATCTTTTTGAACTACCTCTTTCAATCTAAGTTCAAAAAGATCACTTGTCAGCACCAAGAAAAAGACATGAAGCTAGAGAAGCGAGTATCGCAACGTACGTAATTGGTACGTGAGAAACAGAGCGAACGATGAATGGCATTTTCGCTGTCGACTAATCTTCTTAGCTCCTCATCGTGATCACAAGTGATCTTTTTGAACTACCTCTTTCAATCTAAGTTCAAAAAGATCACTTGTCAGCACCAAGAAAAAGACATGAAGCTAGAGAAGCGAGTATCGCAACGTACGTAATTGGTACGTGAGAAACAGAGCGAACGATGAATGGCATTTTCGCTGTCGACTAAACTTCTTAGCTCCTCATCGTGATCACAAGTGATCTTTTTGAACTACCTTTAAAACGAAAAGCACCGCATATAGAGTGTCCAAGGACTCTCCATATGCGGTGCTTCCGCTAATAGTTAAGCACAATATAGCACAACATTCCAATAACTGTCAATATCATTATTATTTTGCTTTTGCAGATACTAGAATACTACCTTCTTTACTATCAAAGTTTATATTTCCACCAAGATTCTCGTTCACAAAGCGAAGTGGCACAAATGTAGTTCCTTGAATGTTAATCGGAGCTACATCCAGCTTAACTTCTTTACCATTCACAAGTCCCTTTTTACTACCTTCAGTTAAAACAATCGTTGATGCACCTTTGATCGTGATTGACTTCGCTTTACCATTCCAAGCTACATCTGCTCCAAGTACCCCGCTAATAAAGCGAAGCGGTACTAACGTACGATTATCTCGTACAAACGGTGCTACTGGTAGTTCTGTTTTACCTTTGTTTGTATGAACATACTTCTCATTCAAGTACATTTTCACTTGACCTTCTGAGATATCTCCAACAGCATTTCCAACTTTAAAATTCACTGTTTTCTTAGAAGCTTCACGGCCTTTGGAGTCATATACTGTGACTTGCAACTTATGACTACCTTTTGTTAATGTAGCCGTATCAAGCGGGAAGCTATACGGATATTGATTACGCTGTGCAACCTGTTTGCCATCTATCGCAAATACGACTTTACCGATATATGGATCGTACGTTTTAACCCAAGCAATTCCTGTGACAGAACCTCTAATCGCTTGATCCTCGATAGCTGTTACGCTTTGTTTCAAAGGAGTTTTTGAAGCAGTATTATCTATACCTACAACAGAGTTCAAATAATATGGGTCTTTAATCATTTGCTTATATGCACTTAGTACAGAACTATTTTCTGTTAAACTGAAATTATTCAAACTACGGTCTGCACTATGCGAATCTGTTAGTGTGTTAAGACTGAACCAGTTAATCCCTTTAAGGCGAGGATATTTCAGCTTTGCACCATGATATAACATATTCATTTTTGTTATAGCAAAATTCGTTGTTGTCGTGTTACCCGCTTTACTAAAATGAGTTGCACCATATTCACTAATCATAATGGGTTTACGATCAGAGTACTCTTGATATACGTAATCTAACGAATCCAGAGGATTAACTTGGTCAGCAGGCGTACTTACATTACCGTTGAAGTATTTCACACTATAAATACTTAGACCGATCCAATCAACGTAATCATCGCCGGGATAATAGTCATTAATATTACGTTTTGGATTGGCAGCAGGCGACCATACCATTGCAACATTAGGAGCTTCCTCTTTCATCACTTTGGATACTAGGCGGAATTTCTCAATATAGAGCTTCGGATTACCACTCCATGTTACCCAGCTTCCATTCATCTCAGAAGCAAATCGCAGAAACACTGGCACTCCTGCCGCTTGAGCATCACGTGCGAATTTACGTAAGGATTCGTCATCTTTGACATTTGCTAACCCTGATTCAGGCTGCAGCGCTAGATGAATTGCTCCACCTTCCGCTTTAACTTGACTAGCCCAAATATGAGGGAAGTCTGCACCATAGCGATGATAATTAAAGTATACAGCATGCTGTTTGCCAGATAGCTCATTAAATGCTTTGAACTTCAATCCTTTTTTATCTTCAACACCACTATCTTTCTCGATAAACGCTCCAATGTACATCCCATTTTCCGGCTCAAACTTCGCTAGTTTAGTACTTGACTGAATCGGAATATTATCTTGAATATAGATTTCTATTTCCGTATTAAGGGCATCCGCCATCGCTAATACTGCGAAATAAGTATTCATATCACCAGATTTTTCACCTAACACTCGATGAATTTCTGCCTCTTCATAATATGTATTAGCAGCATTTTGAAATTGTCCATCTTTTTCATAAGCCTCTGCCAAAAGACGTAAATATCCTGCTTGCTTAGATTGCTTATTCGCAGCTACTAGATGAACGATTGCTTCTTTATATTTTCCTTTTCCCATGAGTTTCTGAGCCTCTACGTAATGCTTCCAATGATGTGTTTCAGCCGCTGCAGTCTCTCCACCGGAATAAGTTATTAATGCCATAAACAAACTCACTACTAATAAGATTACAATATTTCTCTTTGATGAAATTATCATGATTCATCCCCCTCTAAATGAGATTATAGTATAAATTTGGTATACATAATAGTATTAACTATTCATATATTTGATTTTAATAACAATACATTCTAATAAACAAAAAACACCGCGTAGTAACGTCTGGAGGACATTTACTATGCGGTGCAGTATTAATTTTTACGTATAGTACATTCTAAATCTTGAGTTTTTCTAATTTGAGTAACAACTACACTGTATCTAATTTATCTAAAAAATCGTTTGATTTCTATTTCAGCATTTTCAACAGAGTCAGAACCATGAATAACATTACTATCTACGATCAGTGCATAATCACCACGAATCGTTCCTGCTTGCGCCTCGATTGGATTCGTAAAACCAATCAATGTCCTAGCATTCTGTACCGCCTGATGACCTTCCAAAATCATTGCAAACACTGGACCAGAAGTAATATAATCAACTAACTCACCAAAGAATGGTTTAGATTTTAAATGCGCATAGTGAACGCCTGCTTGTTCCGCAGATAAGTATAGCAACTGAGCTTGTGCAATAACGAACCCTTTCTCCTCGAATCTTGTAACAATTCGACCAATTAGACCTCTCGCAACTCCATCAGGCTTAATCATAACAAATGTTCTTTCCATAGTAAAAACTCCCTTCTAAAATTTTTTGGTAACATCTAGAGAATCTTCTTCGTAACAAAAAACACTTCGAAAGCATTTACTTAAATTTTTTGGTAACATCTAGAGAATCTTCTTCGTAACAAAAAAATACTTCGAAAGCATTTACTATTTTTTTGGCAACATCTTGAAAATGTATTCTACTTATACGTTAGCACATATGCCAGGAACAAACCACTTTGTCCACAGTATTGTCATATGGATGTCTAGTTTGTAACATCGGTAAGCTTCAAGAATAAGTCGACATCTTCAGCTACAAGCTCTGCTGCCTCTTCCCAAAAATCAGTTTTTGTTAGATCAACTTGTAAATGTTTTTGAGCCAACTCCTCGACAGTTAAGCGACCAGTATCTTGAAGCAATGCATCATATTGCTGAGCAAAACCTTCTCCTTGCTCTAATGCACGCTTGTATATTCCCGCGCTAAACAAATATCCAAATGTATACGGGAAGTTATAGAACGGTACATCTGTCAAATAGAAGTGAAGTTTGGCTACCCAGAAATGTGGGTGGTATTGTCCAAGCAATCCATCAAAAGCTTCTTCTTGAGCCTCAACCATTAACTCATTCATTCTTGTCGTCGGTACAGGACCTTGTGCTCGCTCTTCATAGAATCTCGTTTCGAAAATAAAGCGAGCATGAATATTCATATAGAAAGCAATTGCTCGTTGGATTTTATCATCAACTAGCGCTAACTGCTCCTCTACTGTTTCAGCAGCTTTCAATGCTTGATCAGACACAATTAACTCAGCAAATGTAGAGGCTGTCTCAGCGACATTCATCGCATATTCTTGTGTTAAAGCAGGCATATCGTTCATCACATGCTGATGGTATGCATGACCTAACTCATGTGCAAGTGTAGAAACATTAGATGCACTACCGGAATACGTCATAAATATTCTCGTTTCACCACTTTTAGGCAATGAAGTACAGAATCCACCTGGACGTTTTCCTGGACGATCTTCCGCTTCAATCCAATGATTCTCGAATGCATATTGTGCAAACTGAGCCATTTTCGGACTGAAGTTTCCGAACTGTTCAATAATGAATGTTGCGGCGTCATCAAAACTCATTGTTGATGACGCGGATGCTAAAGGGGCTTCCACATCATGCCAGTCAAGCTTAGCTACTGAAAGCAGTTTTGATTTGCGTTCAAAGTATGGGATTAGCTGTTTCTTTCCCTTCTCTACGGCAGTCCACATCGCTTGCAACGTAGCTTCACTCATACGATTCATCTGCAGAGGCTCATCAAGAAATGATTGCCAATCACGATTTTTATACCATTTCAAGCGAAATCCTGCGAGATGATTGATCGTGTCTACACATAGATCAGCTTGCTCTCCCCATACTTTCTCCCATTCGTCGAAAGCAGTAGCACGAATGGTACGATCACCTTCAGATAACCGATTGGCCATTTGACCAGCAGATAAATACGTATCTTCATCCACCTTGAAATTTGTACGAGAAACGATAGTGTTATAGAAGTCTCCCCAACCATGATAGCCATCAATGGCTAGATCAGCAGCTAATGCTTCAAGCTCTGGAGACATTTGGCGCTTTGCTAATTCCCTGCGCTCATTTAAATTATAAGCGACGGGTTGTAGATCTGGATGTGATAAATATCTCTCCCATTGCTCATCATTTATGTTTCTAAGATTATTATCGAACTTCGTAAGAACAGATGTAAATGCTGCACTTAAATTTTTCACTTTGTCTAATAAGATAACTGCTTGCTTGTCAAACATATCCTGTGCCATAAGACATGATACGAATGAGTCTAACTGACGTACATTCAACAATATTTGCTGAACAATATCAGTCTGAGTGATTATATTTTCAAGTTGATCAACTTGATCGCTTGCTAGATCTTTATGTAATTGCTTAATTAAATTCTCTGTACTCAATATTTCTTGCTTCAACTGCTCGGATTGAGAACCACCTTCATAGATAGAATCCAATTCCCATTTCACAGCATATTTCATCTCATTTACCCCCATCATAATGAAAATAATGTACATTAAATTCGGTAATGTAGCTTCAAAAATATTAACAACTTACTATGTTGACCATAACTTGTATTTGCCATCTATATAGATGTAAGTGTATAACATAAGTATAACTAAACTGGAGGTGCAGCACCATGCTCAAACAGCTATCCCCTGAAACAGCAATGAAACTTGCTCAACAACTTGGAATTCCAATTGAGCAACTTGTTCATACACCACGTCATATTGTTTTACAGAAGCTTGCTCAACTTGCGCAGGAAGAACAAAAAACTGAACAACAACAAGCTTCCAAGGAGTCAGAATAATGATCCCTTTTGAAAATACTTGGCCTTATGAACGTATCATGAAAGATTTCTATGTAGAACATTGCCCTTTTTGTGATGCAAATCAAGTTCTACTTCCACTAAAACAACGTGAGATAGGTGAGATTAAATCAGGTAAGAAAAAACATCTCGTATTTCCATGTTGCTACGGCAAACTACAAATCATCGATATTGACGATGATTATATACTAGCGGATAGTAAAGTGAGAAATTATCTTTAATATTGCACATTATATTATGTTCTTCATTCCATTCAACTATGTATAAAAAGCACAGAATAGGCGTATAAGGGGGACATTCCCCATAGTCCTACTCTGTGCCTTTTGTTAGGATAAGTTACTGGCTCTTTGCTGAGCTAATATTTCTCCGATATCTTTCCATTGTTCACGACTTGCTCTAATCATACCAGCATCCATTATTGACTTATCGTTAACGACGCGTGAAAACCATTTAACGGCTTCGTTATATTGCCCAGTTCGTTTATTCAATTCACCGATAATGTATAATAATCTAGCATTTTTCTCGCTATTTTCCTCATTCTCGTACACAACAATATACTGCTCTAGTGCAAACTGTAAAAATCTTTGTTCATCTTGCTCTTGCTCCAAGTAACGATATAACCAAGCAATATGATGTAACAAACCGGCAATTAAGCGATGTTCAGCTTTCATAAGTTGAGCGATCATTAATGCCCGTTTGTATGCCATTAATGCCTCCTGTATTGTACGCTCTCCATGGAAGTATTCTGAAACCCAATGCTTACCGATTTGATCAAAGTAAATTGCTTTTTCCTCATCAGATAATAGCTTGACTCCGTTTTCTGAAAATGAATATCCGCATGCAGGACAAATACGAACTACATAAAAATCAGGATTTACACCACTTTTATAATAACCACAAAAATCAGTGTCTGAGCGATTCGGATTTTTGAAACTCGGTCTCACTCTCGTAATTTCGAAAATGGTAGCACAACATGGGCATTCTGTATTTGAAATATATAATGGATCCACTTTAATTACCTCCTAAAACTTTTTCTTTATTTCTAGATGTAACAATCATGTCAAGAAAAAAAACTTCAGAAGCATATTAGTAAATTATTTCGTTGTGCCCTAAGTAATTTACAACAAAACAAAAATTCTCATCAGCATAACAACTAGTCAGAAGAGTTAATAAAATGATATGCAGGTCCAGATAATCTCTCAAGGACGTGTGCCTGTAATTCTACAGAAATATTAACTTCGGTCAGTGCTTCCTTCATACATTGTAACCAAGCTTGAGCTCTAGCCTCATTGATTTCGAATGGTAGATGTCTTGCTCGCATCATTGGATGACCAACCTCTTCAGTGTAAAGAGAGGGCCCGCCAAAAAATTGAGTCAAAAACATATATTGCCTCTCCATCACAGGTAATATATCAGTTGGGAACAATGGGCTCAGCTCGGGATGGGCTAGTACTTTCAGATAAAATGCTTGTACCAAATTACGAATGGTATCCGAACCACCCATTAAATTGTAGGTACTTTCATTGGCCATGTTCATCAACTCCATTATTGAATTACATACATTATAGCATATTAGATAGATTATCATTGTGAAGATTAGACAAAAAAACCGCCCAATATATTTGGCGGCACGTATATAAATCCACTATTTGTAGTCATAGTCCTTCGAATTAGCTGGTGTGGATATTGCTTCTCTGATTACATACACAAAGGCGCATACAAGAATTCCTGCAAGAAAACTCATAATCATCACTCCATCATTTCACTATTCTCTTACTGTTATTATATCACATTGTATGCGATATAGTTCCAATAATGTAACCGTTTGCTAGATATTTATATTTCTTTTTTTGTTATGCTTGTACATCTCATTTCATATACTTCAAGTAGCAGCAAAAAAAAATGTGTTAGGATGACAATTTATGATCAAAACGATGCTTCATCCTCTTTCCATTACAGCCTATTTGGCTACAATAATATTAGCATTCATGATTATTTTCCCGAATGTAACTCTTGACTCAGCACTTCGAGGGGTTGCCATTTGGTGGGAAGTGTTATTTCCTGCTTTGTTTCCCTTTTTTGTATTTTCTGAATTGATGATCGGATTCGGCCTCGTTCACTTTTTCGGAAAAATACTCGATCCATTTATGCGTCCGTTATTTCGCTTACCAGGAATCGGTGGATTCGTTATTACGTTAGGCTATATTTCTGGCTATCCTGTTGGTGCGCGTATAACCGCTCAGTTATGGGATCAAGGTTTATTAAATCGTCGTGAAGGGGAACGTCTAGTCGCTTTCACAACTTCTTCTGACCCTATCTTTCTCATTGGTGCTGTATCCATTGGATTTTTCCATAATAGCGAGCTTGCACTTATATTAGCGGTGTCTCATTATAGTGGCGCTTTTCTCATTGGGTTATTAATGAGATTTCATGACATTAAGGCAGAGAAGCTTGAACAATCGGAGCTACCGCATGCTTCTACTTCAAGTATTTCCAATTATAGACAATCTAAACTATATACTGCATTACTAGCCATGCATCAAGCAAGACTTATGGATGGAAGACCATTTTCGGTCATTTTGCAACAAGCGATTCAATCTGCGCTTAGACTCATGATTGTCGTGGGTGGATTAGTGGTATTTTTTTCAGTTGTCCTTGGACTACTGACTGAAGGTCATATTCTACATATGTTGATTATTACACTTCAACATATCTTTCAATGGTTTGGAATTTCAAGCAGTGCAGCAGAAGCCATTGTCCCTGGATTATTTGAAGTCACGCTCGGCGCTCAACAATCTAGCCTAATTAGCTTGTCTTTGCAGCATCAAGCTGCCATTGCTGTTGCCATTCTGTCATGGGGTGGTTTATCTGTTCATGCACAAGTTGCTAGTTTACTTAGCCATACCCCCATTCGCTATATGCCCTTTTTATTATCGCGACTCATTCATGCTATACTGTCAGTAATACTTCTATATATACTTTGGGGTTGGCTTGGTCCAGCAGCATGATCAACGCTTGAACAAACTTCATTTTTGGGCTATGCTCAATATGAGAAAATCTTTACCGAGGCAATTCAAGGATAAGCGACCGCGTTTATAAGGTAGCTTTTTCGCCAAATATAATTTGTCCTTCGCTATGCTCAGAAATTAATAAATAACATTGTGGTAGAATAAGGAACTTGCAAAGGGGTTTATCATTTTGAAATACGCTGTTATTGACCGTGGAGATTCACTATCGAAGCAACTAGCTAATCAATTCATCCAACACGCCAACAGTAAAGGTCTTCAGCACAATCAACAAGAACCTAATATAGTGATATCTATCGGCGGAGATGGAACTCTGTTGAAAGCTTTCCATAAATACATTTCACAAATTGATCATATTTCTTTCGTTGGCGTTCATACTGGACATCTTGGTTTTTATGCTGATTGGAAAGCCGATGAACTTGAACTGTTATTAGAGAAAATGTGTAGCATTGAACCTACTATTGTGAAATACCCGATCGCCAATATTGAACTTGTTACAAAGTCTGGCACCTTTCATTATTCTGCACTAAATGAATTCACCTTGAAAAGTGTTGATAATACGATGGTTGCTCAAGTGAACATTAATGGGGAACAATTTGAAATGTTTCGTGGTGATGGGATTGTCATTTCTACCCCTTCAGGCAGTACGGCATATAATAAGAGCTTAGGTGGTTCAATTGTTCATCCTTCCATTGAATCTTTACAAATTACCGAACTTGCATCGATCAATAATCTCGTCTATCGCACATTAGGCTCTTCCGTATTATTACCTAAACATCATTATTGCGATATTATAAGTATGAAGCAACAGCGCGTTCAAGTAAGTGTTGATCATGTCAGCACGATGTTTAATGATGTTGTATCAATCAAATGCTTCGTTTCAGACCAAAAAGTTCAATTTGCACGATACCGTCCATTTCCATTCTGGAATCGAGTACGTAATGCTTTCATTGGTATAGATTCCATTACATGAGAAAACCTCTATCGAGGCAAACCAAGGTGAGCGACCGCGTTTATAAGGTAGGTTTTATCGCCAAATAGAATTTGTCCATCGGTATCCTCGGAAACTAATAAATACTATTGTAGAATGAAACAAATAAGAGCTGTAACAATTAGCCAGGACTGTTAAACAATCCTAACTAGTTATTACAGCTCTTTTCGTTATTCTGATACAGTCGATAGTTGCTCCGACTGCGATTTATTGGCTTTTACTTTTTTATCTTGGGAACGGTTTCCTTTACGGTAGTAATGCTCTTTACGCTTTTGTTTACCGTCAGGTCTACTTTCCTTCTTCCCTTCCGTCTTAGCACCTGAATTATCTTCAGCATGAACTTTCAAGTTTTGTCGGTTGCCATTACGTTGCTTACTCTTTTCACTCGACTTCTCAAAATATTTCTCCACACCAGTATCATTCGATTTATGAGATGGTTTTCTTCTATGTTCTTGGTTAGAAGATTTACCCTCCGTACCTGTTGAAGACACTGTTACAGATTTCTCTTCATTATTTGTAGGTTCATCAGTAATAATTTCTAATTCATCAATATAAATATCTTCTTCATTTCGCTCAGTTGATACATCTATTTTTTTCTCTAAAACAAAATATGCACAACCGAAATTACAATATTCATTGATGTAATCCGTAGCATAGGAGAATGTAGAATCTTTCGTTGCTTTTTGATGGCCATCTCGAAAAAAACCTTTAAGTCTAAGCTGATTATAGCCCCAATCTCCAACGATATAATCATATCGTTCTAATACTTCACTGTATCGATTACGAAAAGCTTCGACATTCCAACCGCTACGATTTTCGATAATTAATTCATATGATTTGCCTGTGATATGAATTAAAGCCATTGCAACACCTCTTCCTAGCTTTAGACCAGCATACTCGAGCAAGCGCCTGATGAAGGCGTTTGTACCTGATCGGCTAATTCTGACATAGATTTTAATTGTGTTTCTGCTTCAATTGCTGCATGTGCAGAATCAGTTTGCTCATGTGCATGATAAGAACTACGAACTAGCGGTCCAGACTCAACATGCCTAAATCCACGACGTAATCCTTCTTGTTTCAATTTCGCAAATTCATCGGGGTGAACATATCGATCAATTTGTAAATGTTTTGGAGTAGGTTGTAAATATTGACCTAAAGTCAAAATATTACAATCTACTGCTCGTAAATCGTCCATCGCTTCCAAAATTTCATCCCACTGTTCCCCTACGCCAAGCATAATGCTTGATTTAGTAGGAATTTTCGGTTTCATTTCTTTGGCACGACGCAGAAGTTCAAGTGAACGCTCATATTTCGCTTTCGCACGAACACGATCAGAAAGACGAGATACTGTTTCAATATTATGATTTAATATATCAGGACCTGCATCCATTACAACCTGCAAAGCATCCCAATTCCCCATGAAGTCTGGTATAAGCACCTCAACACGACAGAATGGTAATCTCTTGCGCAGAGCGCGAATTGTCTCTGCAAAAATCATTGCTCCACCATCAGCAAGATCATCACGAGCTACAGAAGTAACAACACAGTGGCGCAAGTCCATCTGCTCGGCAGCTTCAGCAACACGTTCTGGTTCTTGTAGATCAAGTTCAGTTGGCATCCCGGTATTAACTGCACAAAAACGACATGCACGGGTGCAAATATCTCCCAAAATCATAAACGTTGCCGTACGATTTGTCCAACATTCATATATATTAGGGCAACGCGCTTCTTCACAAACGGTATGTAGCGTTTTAGTACGCATCATATCCTTAATCTCTGAGTAGTTTCCACCCGTAGTTAATTTAATGCGAAGCCAGTCTGGCTTTTCGAGCTTTTCACGTTGTTTCATCGAAGGGTACCTGCTTTCGAATACTTTTCTGTTGACGACATTGACATTATTATATCATATTTTTTGAAATAAAAAGACCCAATTCGATTAGAACTACTCTCCCCTCGGATATTTTTCATTATTTTCGAGAACTATATATAGCAACCAATCCTTGAAAGGATGATCACATTGTTCAAAATTCGCAGATTAACAGTTATTGTAATCATCTTCCTTTTCAGTTATGCTTCCATTCCGTCACATTCTACATATGCCGTTGAACCTGGAAAGCAATCAGATGAGGATATCTTTACACAGCGAATGCAACTATACGAAAGTATGTCCTTGCAGACAAATATAAGATGGCAATGGATTGCAGCGATCGATCAATATGAGCGAACCATATCTAAAGCTCGTCCTAAGGCTCGACCTAAACTTGGAAATGAAGTTGGAATATATGTTGATGAACTTGATTGGGTGGGAACACTTAATCCCGATCAAAACGATCAACATCCAAATTCCATACAATGGTTTGATGGGATTGGCAGAGATGGCAATAGTGATAACATCGTCTCAAGATACGATGATTCAGATCTGTTATATTCCGTGCTTTATGCTGTAAGTGAAAAAGGCACTTCAGACGAAGGAGTATCTATTGGATTGTGGGATTACTATCAAAATAGTAGAGCTGTCCAAAGAATACAACAATTCGAACGAATTTATAGCGAGTATAACAAGCTTGATTTGTTCGAACATGCCTTTCCTCTGCCTCTAGGTTCAATCTATGCTTATCGTGATACATGGGGGGCTGGTCGAGGTTGGGGTGGAAAACGAATCCATGAAGGTACTGATCTTTTTGCGGGATACGGAATAAATGTGAAAAGCACATGTTATGGCATAGTTGAGATTAAAGGTTGGAATCGCTATGGTGGTTGGCGAATTGGTATTCGCGACCTTAACAATCATTATCATTATTACGCCCATCTACAAGGGTTCTCAAAAGATCTAACGATAGGTCAAGTTGTAACTCCCGGTCAGGTCATTGGTTGGGTTGGTAGCTCTGGATATGGTAAACCTGGCACCTCGGGCAAATTCCCTCCGCATTTGCATTACGGCATCTATTCAGATCGTGGGTACATTGAATGGGCATTTGATCCATATCCGAGCTTAAAACGATGGGAAAATGAAGAGCGTAAGAGACTTCGCCAATAAGGTCAAGTCTCTTACGCTTTACTTTGTTTTTCTTCATCCTATGCTGTAGCAGAAAAAACTAATCATTATTGGAAAAGCGATTAGAAAAGTGTTTTGCTCTTAGAGCGGTTACGGAGTCTCGATCATGTTACCGTCTAATGGCGTCTGCGGGTGTTCCTCTTTTGTTCCACTTGAGATTCCTGCACCCTCTGAAAGTGGAACCGAAATATTTGGAGCTTGAGGGGCTGAATCGCCGACTGGCTTACCCGTACTATCGTAATAATACATAGGTACATCACCTACAACGAGCAAATATGAAATGGGTATTTCCGCTTCCACTAATTCTGGGTCAGTATCAAATGGAATAATGATTGAGATCTCTGTTATCACCTTAATGTATACCTCTACAAGTACCATATTTATAGCCGCATTTTTTTCTCTTGTATTTAATTCAACCTTTACAGCACCAAGTGGTTCAAATGTAACTGGTATTTTAGGTCCATAATTTGAGATTAATGCACTATTAAATGCATGGCCAATTGGAATATGCTCGGGAATTTCTTGAAGATCAGACAATGAATTTTGAACCGTCTCAATGGTTGCTGAAGTAATTTTCATATGCTCGGAGTAATTTAGCATGAACCCCGAAATTTTCCCATTGCTGTCCATCTTCCAATCAATAAGTTCCTCGGTCTGCGCTTGTTGTGCAACCTGTTCAGTAATCGCCTCATTAATGGCTTGCGTTGCAATTTGCTTTACCCTTATTTTCGCAACATGCATAAGTGGTTCTCTTAAATTCCGTTCTACGAAAACGAAGGTCGGAATCGTAATTACTAAAATAATAACAAGCACTACCATACTCGTTTTTTTGAATCCCCATTTTTTCTTCTGTTTTGTTGCATGTACTTTGACTGGTTGAGACATAAACCCCGTCAATCTTTTCGCAGGTTTCACTGTTTTGAAGTTCATCTGTTTCGTTGATTGAGGCGACGCATTCCATTCACCTATAGAGTTTTTCCTTTTCCATCCTTTAGTCTGAGATGAACTTCCTATTTGTAAGGAATCACTGATAGCTGTTAGTAATTCTGTCACATGCCATAGAACCCCTCTTTTCCCCCATTTAGCCACATCGGAACCTCCTTTGTACTAGCCTTATTATTCTTATGCTTCGGCCAGGCAAAAAAGAAGATTATCGTTTACTGGAAAATTAAGTAGGAGCATAGCTGATTAGCTATGCTCCTACTTAATTTATATTTTTTTGTTAAAGTAAAGATTTAATATAAGAAATATTGTGTTGTAGTAATGACTCCGTTGTTTGAGATAGACTGAAATCCTCCATACTCATCCAACCATCGTATCCGATCGCCTTCAACGCCTTAATTACATTAGGCCAATGTGCTGCTCCTTTATCAATAGCACTCCAATTTACTTTCCATGTGGAAGCATCAATACCATCTGAAGTTGACAATGCATATGTAGCATTTTTCACATGGACATGTGTTAAATAGTTACCGATGATTTCAAGCCCCATCTGGTAATTTTCATACCCCTCATGTACCATATTGCCTGGATCATAAATGATCCCGATATAATTAGGATCGAACCCTTCAACTAATCGATAAGCTGCTGATGCACTGCAAGCAATATTGCCATGATGTGTCTCAATAGAGCCCTTGACCTTATATTGTTGAGCTAATTGTTGCACTTGATCTAGATAAGCTCTACCATCAGCAAGACATTGCTGATACGATGTTGTGCCGTCATAAGATGGGACTCCAATGCGAATGGAAGGGGACCCTAATATTTGAGCAGCCTTCATCGCTTGCTCAGTTGCAGCCAAATCGCCACATTTAATATAAGAAGCAAGATTAGGTTGTGTAAGTCCGAATTGCTTACTCAAATTACCTATATACTCAAGGTGTTCAATCGTTGAGCTAGCAGGCACTGTTGAGAAATTATTCCCCCAAAATGATGGTGCTTCGCTCGATTTGGATTGATCAGGATCAATAAAACGCCACTCTACCCCGTCATATTGATTATCACGAAGCAGTTGCACCGTCTGCTCTAAATTACAATCAGGCATCATTACAGTAAATACTGAAAACTTCATTCTATCTCCTCCTAAAACTTTTATTATCTACTAGATATACTTCATTCGAATAAAAAGTGACATCGTTTCACCCATTACTATAGCGGAGAGATCTAATCATCGTTTTACCCACTACTGTAGCGGAGAGAACTAATCACTAGTGGAAAAGCGATAGCGTTCGTTTTTGTCCTCGGATTTATACAACTATGACCGATACGATAAATCCGAGGACAACGGCGATTGGAACAGTGATTTGTTCTCGGAGCGGACTCCGATTGGAACAGTCATTTGTTCTTTGTTCTTGGAGCGGGCTGGCAGTAGCTCCACTTGTAATAGCATATCACTTTGAAAATACATATACTTTTCTCTTATTGATCGCTTTTTCATTACAATTGATTATAATTGACTATATAAAGAAATTATTAACGCTCGAAAATGGAGGAAATATGGCATTACTATACCGTTTAATAACTGATGCTGATTTTCAAGAAGCATTAGATAAAGAAAAAAAAATTCGTGTCTTTCTAGATAATCAAATTATTGATAACAAAGCAATCATTGTTCGCTTTGATGAACAAAAGATTGTTACTCAGGCATCTGTTGGTGATATTACTTATCACCCTCGCCAAACATGTGAATTTTTCTTATTGAAAGCTAATAAGTAGTGTGCGGACGTTGCTCCAATCTGGGGGCGGGCACTGCTCAAACAGTACGTTGCTCCAATCGTAGGTGGACGCTGCTCAAACAGTACGTTGCTCCAATCGGCTTTTATACAAGGATTTATCGATTTTGTTAAGGTATAAATCCTTGTATAAGGCCGAACGCTACCGCTTTTCCACACCGACTGTTTGCTCCGCTACTTCGATGTATTTCACTACTATAATGCAATAATGAATTGGATAAAAAATGCCTAGCTTATTGGAATAGTACCCTTCCTCTAAGCTAGGCATTTTTCATTTTGAACAAACATTGATACAGAATAACAGAATCGACTATCTTGTGTTTAGTTTCGATGCGTATTTGTAGCTTATGGAGAACATGTAAGCTGTACTTTCACTAGATGTTTTTTTGTAGCCGTAAGTCTTTAGTTAATACGCTTTTATGAAATAACATACTTAATATAATACTCATTAATGCAGCTGCACCTGTATGTGTGAATAGAATCAATAGTTGATACTTAACTGCTTCGATTGGGCTTGCTCCGGCAATGATCATTCCGGTCATCATTCCAGGTAATTGAACTAAGCCGACAGTTTTGAGACTGTCGATTGTAGGTATCATACTGAATTTTACAGAACGAGCAAGTAGGCTTTGAAGTGCTTGTTTGCCATTAGCTCCAAGTGCGAGTAAAGTTTCTATTTCTCCGCGAGATGCTTCTACCTCTCGTTTCAATTGAGTAAGAAATAAACTAGACACAACCATTGCATTACCGATTGTCATCCCGCTAAGTGGAATAATATATTGCGCAGTAGGCTCAATAATATTCATGCCAAGTAAGATCAACATAACAAATATCTCTATAATAAAAATGCATAAAGCTATTTTCCACATTGCTCCGCGAAACTCTTTACCTCGCTTGGCGCCATGATGAGCTGCTACTAAAATCATAATGCTAATAATCGCAAAAAATAACCATATATTTTCCGTAGCAAATACATAATTGAGAATATATCCAATAGCAATAAGCTGAATACTTGCCCGTATTGTGCCAATAAATATATCTTTCTCTAGCAACAGTTTTTTCTTCATTGAAATAAGTATCGTTACGGCAATGAATAGTAGAGTGAAACTTAAACTTATTATGCTCATGAGGAAGATTGCTCCTGACAACTCGTCACTTGATGCTGCGAAAAATACCATTGCTCACTGCTAACCCGCTTCACTTGATCAGGGTCATGAGATATCCAAATGAATGAACCATTTGTTTCCTCAACCCATTGGAGCAATAATGACTCAACTAGATTGCGATTATGTGTATCCAATGAGCCCGTCACTTCATCTAGCAATAATACCTTTGGTTCTAACAGTAATCCACGAATGAGGGCAAGTCGCTGCTTCTCTCCTCCCGAAAGACTTTCAGCTGAAGTTAGCCAATCCATATGATGAAGTCCACATTGGTTCATCAATTGTTCTGCTTTTTGCTGTTGAAAATTTCTTCCATGAAGTAAGCTTGGCAACTGTAAATTATCTTTAACTGTACCTGGCAACATAACGGCATGCTGTGCTACATAATGAATCTGTTGTCTTCATTGCATAACATCGCATTGAGAGGCTTCGACATTATGCCAAAATAACTGTCCGCTGCTCGGAGTATCTAATCGAGCTATTATTCTCAATAAGCTAGTTTTCCCTTGTCCGGACTCGCCTGTGCAACAGATTCGATGCCCATCTGCAATATTGGCACAAACATTTTGAAATAATTGCTTCTCCGAGACATCATCATGAAAGCTTTTACTAATATTTCTTAGTTCAAGCATTACTGTCACTCATCCACCTACTCCATCCTCTTTTATCAGTTCTCTTGTATAATTGGAGCCACTCTAGTAGCTAAACATTTAATAGCTTCTGTTCTTTTGGTAATTCTAATAGTCCTTGAGTAATGCACATTTCTACTTGCAGTGTTTTCAAACCATGCTTTACAAAATTAATTCTAATTTTTGGTGTTTGAACTTCTTCTATCGTACCCTCACCAAATTGTTCATGAATAATGACAATTCCCGTTTCTAACACATTAGCGTCTGTAATTGCATTTACATTTATCTTCTTAACACTTTTAACAGTGCTAAATTGTGTAATCGTCGACGATTGATGATTCACAATATGATCCAGCTTCTGCTGAATCTGCGAAGAGAATGTTTGCTCCAACATCATCGGCAATAAATTTTGAATTCCTTTTACCGCTTGGACAAACTCAGATGATTTTGCCCGCTCATTTTGCCACTTTTGCACAGTCATTAAATGCAGGCTATGCCTTGCTCTCGTCATTCCAACATAGAATAATCGAGTGGCTTCTTCCATTAATTCTGCACTATCTTGATCTGTGCGTGATGGAATAACTTGTTGGACTAGATCCATCATATAGACGATGTTGAATTCTAATCCCTTTGCGCTATGTAGCGTCGACAATGTTACAACAGCTTCTCGTTTTTTATTTTTAGCTTGTTTTTGAGCTTGCTCAAGTTGCTTTAATCTATTCGCAAACTGTTCCAGTGTTTGTTGCCCTTCTGCTATTCCTTCTAAGCTGTTAAGAATACTCATTAAGTATTCCTTACGAAAACCTAATCGTTCACATAATCCAACAATTGCTTTATCATAACCTAGATCATTGCGAATAAGACGAATCGCTTCTACAGGATTTACATCACGAAGTGATTGTACCGTTTGCTGAGCACGGATAATGAGTTCAGGTTGGTAGTCATTTAATTTCACTTTGGCAAGTAACAATTCAAAAATAGATTCCTGCTCATGCAATTGTTTGCATTGTAGTATTTGTTGTTTCGATAAGTATACGTTCATTTTCATCGCCAACTTCTCGAAAATATCCATTCTACGATCGGTATAGCTTAATCTCATAAAATTCAAAATATCTTCGACTACCCAATGAGAGAAGAAACGATCATCTCCATCCTTCATATAGAATGGAATTCCTCTACGATCGAGTTCATTAACAAGCATAATAGATGAATAATGATTACGATATAATACGGCAACTTCTTGTAACTGATCAGACCGCTGCAATGCATCGGCGATATAGTTAATTTCTTCTTGTACAGTTGGGAAATCATGAATATGAATGAGTTCTCTGGCGGGATTTTTAGTAAACATATGTTTAGCATATCGATTATGATTTTTCCGGATAAATTGATTCGCTACTGTTACGATTTCTTGAGAAGAACGATAGTTTTGCTCCATATACATAATTTCAGCTGAATGATAATGCTCCTTGAACGACAGCAGATAAGATGGTTCTGCTCCCCTCCAGCTATAGATCGATTGATCATCATCGGCAACGACACAAATATTATGATGATCCTCTACAAGTAATGCAATAATATGATGTTGAATAAGTGAAGTATCTTGACTTTCATCAGTTAACATAAAGCGATATCTTCGTTTATACATATTTCGTATAGCAAGATCTTCTCTTAATGTCTTCTCGGCGTAGACAAGCATATCATCAAAATCTAGTAATAATTTTTGTTGCGATTGCTTAAATTGTTCATACATACGTAAGAGCTCGTCCGCCTGTTTCACTTTACAAGGTATATGATTCCATTGCTCCTGCGGGATCATTTTATTTTTCACATAGCTTATATATGTCAACAATTCATCAAGTAATTCGTCTTTCATTTTTTCGTGAAATAACTTTTCATACAATTGGCGTAATATTATATTTTTATGAAGTCTAGTTTCTTGCTCTTCTAGTTCTTCATCCGCTTTGTTGTCATAACCATCGATCACTTCATAAGATATCCCCTGTTTCCGTAATCCTTGTATAACAATTTCAAATGCAAGACTATGGATCGTAGAAAATTTCACTTTAGGTAGTTCAGGGAAAAACCGCTCATAGCGTAAGCTCATATCACGAGCAGACGCTTTGCTGAAACTAACTGCAATTATTTGGTGCGCTTGAACTTTATGATAGCTAACGAGATATCCGATTCGCATAATAATGGTAGTCGTCTTTCCTGATCCAGGTGATGCAAGTAATAATAATGGACCTTGAAAATGCTCAACAGCTTTTTGTTGAACGTCGTTAAGTTGTACCAAATCTTTATATTGTTGCAAAAATGCGTGTAACATAGGCACCTCATATTTATTCTTTAAGACTATAGTTTATTCATTCCATAAAACTGAATAATGCCCGTAACATATCAGTCCCAAATTGAATGGCATGATATGCTCGGGCATTATATTAAGTTTGTTTTGTAATTAGAAATGGTCCATCTGCTGTAATGGCAAGTGTATGCTCGTATTGAGCCGATAAGCTACCATCTACCGTTCTAGCCGTCCAGCCATCAGAATCTACTTTAGCATGGTATTTACCGATATTAAGCATCGGTTCAATCGTAAGAACCATACCCTCTTTCAAGCGTGTACCTCTACCCGCTGGTCCATAATGAGGAACTTGTGGCTCTTCATGCATCTCAGATCCGATACCGTGACCAATAAAGTCACGTACGACTGAGAAACCTTCAGCCTCAGCATAAACTTGTATCGCATTTGAAATATCACCAATACGATTACCGATAACTGCTTTCTCAATCCCTTTATACATAGATTCTTTCGTAACATCTAGTAATTTTTGCGTTAGTGGTGCAACTTCACCTACACCGTATGACCATGCAGAATCTGCTAGCCAACCATTAAGATTAACTACCATATCTACCGTTACGATATCGCCATCTTTCAAGATCATTTCCTTACTAGGAAAACCGTGACAGATCACATCGTTAACAGATGCACATGTTGCGAAAGGGTATCCATGGTAACCCTTTTGTTCTGGTGTAGCTCCATGATCTAACATGAATTTTTCAGCAAATTTATCAATTTCCATCGTACTTATACCTGGTTTAATCATTTTTGCGATTTCTTTATGACAAGCAGCTAGAAT
This sequence comes from Candidatus Pristimantibacillus lignocellulolyticus, assembly GCA_023639215.1. Taxonomy (NCBI): domain Bacteria; kingdom Bacillati; phylum Bacillota; class Bacilli; order Caryophanales; family Paenibacillaceae; genus Pristimantibacillus (SeqCode); species Pristimantibacillus lignocellulolyticus (SeqCode). Next base: position 3,022,906 of record CP097899.1, on the reverse strand, counting down.
TTCTCCTGCTTGCTTCATCTTCATAATTTCTTCCATTGTTTTAATGACAATCATCTGTATCCCACTTTTCTTTCTTATTATGTCCTCTTCTTACTATATCACATTTACAGTAATTGATGAGCCTTTGCAACGACTTTGTCACTTGATTCACCATAATAACTTCTGATAATAACATACATCCAAGTACCGATCGAATTTATAAGCAACTTGCGAAATGATACCTTTCAATTGATACTCTTTCCTAGTAAATGCAGCGATACTGCTTTCATTTTCAGTGCAAATGACTGCAATTAACGTGTGGAAACCGTTCGCTCGAGCTTGCTCTTCAATAAATTCAAGCGCTTGACTACCAATGCCACGTCTACCGTAACGAACATCAAGATAGATTGTTACTTCTGCCGTGCGATAACAAGCGTGTTTTTGGATAAATGGAGATAGAAGTACATATCCAATAACATCATTACTGTCCTTAATGGCATATGAACAGAATCGCTCATCGTCATGCATCGTTAATTTTTTTATTTTGTCGATAGTTGCGGGCTCTAAGTCAAATGATACTGTTGTAGTTTTAACATATTCATTATAAATGTTACGTATATATTGAAGATGGTTTATCGTTATTGGTTCAAACTGGATCACTTATATTACTCCTTAATTATGTTGTTCATTTCCGGGCATATTAATGCTAGATGTGGTGACCTAATTACTAATTAATAATATACCTTTTTATTAATTTCATCTAATAATCAAATTTTATAGTTGAAAGTCAAAAATTTCAAGGTGTTATGTATAGCTTTTACAGTATAATGTATGCTTGAGTGTTTAAAGAAACTCGAAGTCATCAATTCAACAGGAGCTAACAAACGTGAAACAAAACAAAATTGGAATAATCATCGGTATTATTAGTATAGCAGCATTTTTAACCTTATTGATTGCAACAATCGTATTTGCCAATAAAGTATTGGAAGACGAAAAGCAAAAAACTGCTTATTATGCTGATTTATATGGCTTGACAGAAGAACTTGATGAGACAAATAATGTGCCCATCAAATTCCCGTCTCAGGAGTATCTAATTGATCAAGGATCTAAAGGGTACAACGCCATAAAGGAATTAAGGGTACTCCATTCTCAATCTGATTACTTTCTCATGGGTGGACGACTTGATCATTACACCTCCGACGCTGACGAGCTATGGTCAAAAATTATAGAGTCCGCCTTCCTCCAGCAATCTGAATACGAAAGTATTCGGGACAATTTATTAGATGAAGCAGACTTCACTAAAGATATGAACAATATGATCTCTTTACTGAATATTGCTACCAAGCAACGAAGTCTTGATGCACTACGCTATATGCATCGTATTCTTCATGATATTGATCTATATGGTTTCACTGCTCAAGGGGTAACACCAACAGGATATTGGGGGGCTACTCACACAGTACCATCTAGCAATAACTCCCAACTTAATGAGATCACTGCATTTATTGAGAAACATACGCTTTAATCATAACTAAAGAGCCAAAGAACGGTTGATTGCAATCGTTCTTTGGCTCTTTTACTTAGAAATACGGTAATATAATGCCACCATAAGCAAAAGCTACTAAAATAACAATCGCTGGATGAATCTTCCTTAACTGCATTGCCCAAAAGGCTATGGCAGCTATAATAAGAGATTGCATCCAACCTATACTCTCTATTGAGCTTTGACCCATTTCCCAAGTAAGAACTAACATCATAATCGCAATGACAGGTTGAACAAGTAGTGCAATTCCCTTTACTACATTAGATTGGCGATGCTTTTGTAGCACTCTCAACAATAATATAAGAGCAACTGCAGAAGGAACAATCGTTGCCATTAAAGCAATAATCGTCCCTAGTACACCACCTACATCATAACCAACAAATGCAGCAATCTTCGTAGCGATTGGTCCTGGTAGAGCATTACCAAGTGCTAGTATATTAGAAAACTCTGTGGGAGTTGACCATGCATAATTCGTAACCACTTCACGATACATTAACGGAATTGATGCTGGTCCTCCTCCGTACCCGAGCACATTTGCAACAAAAAAACCAATAAATAACCAAACTAATTCTAACCAATCCACACTATGTATCTCCTCTCTGTTGTCGTTTCGCCTTCCACTTCGACATTATACGGAAATGTACAGTACCATAAGATAGAAATACTATAATAACGATAGCAGGATGAATTTCGATCACTTGTAATAATAAAAATGCCAGAACGAAAGATACTATACCTAGATAAATCCCAAGCCCTTTAACTGCTTTTTGTCCGAATTCATACATCATTACACCGAGCATAACAGCTACAACTGGAATAACTGCACTAATCATCCCTTGAATGATAGGTGACGCACTTAAGAAATACACGCCTGACATTAATAGAATCATCGCTAAGCTAGAAGGGAGAATATGACCAAGTACAGCAACCACTGCACCCTTCACACCCTTTATACGATAACCCAAATAGGCAGCAATCTTAGTAGCGATCGGACCTGGCAAAGCATTAGCTATAGCTAATATCTCACCGAACTCATCATCATTAATCCATTGGTATGTCTTTACTGCTTCATGCCGAATTAATGGTATGACAGAAGGTCCTCCACCGAAACCGACAATTCCTGTCTTCATCATGCCCCACATCAGCTGTATATAAGGGCGACTTTTTTGCTTTTCCTTCATTAATTATAACCTCATTCCCATGCGACTCTTGTATCGATTAATAAGTAGTTGACAGTCTACACTCATAATTCCTGGCAACACATACAGCTTCTCCTTCATAAAGCGATCCATTTCTTCATTATTTCGAAATAGTCCATGCATATGTAATTTACTAGGACCAGTCATATGATACAAACTTGTTACAACTGGTTCCTCAGATAATTGATCCGCCACTTCATGTAAATGTTTGGGTTCTACCTCTACATTAAAAAATGCAGAGACCTGTATACCTACTTTCTCTGGATTAATGACAGCAGTAAATCGTTCAATTACTCCTTGTTCTATTAGTGTATTGACTCTGCCTTGCACCGCAACACGAGATAACCCTATCGTCTTCGCTAGCTCTGTGTAAGATATTCTCCCGTTCAGATTGAGCTCTGAGATGATTTTTCTATCTATTTCATCAATATTTATGTTTCCACGCTCACTTTTTTGTTGATTATTCATTTCCCAACTCCTCCTCGCCTTCTTCATAACATGTACAAATAGATTGAACTTTTATCATTTCACTTACGATATGTATAAATATAGACCTAAATCTTTATTTTTTACAACATAATTTTAGAATTAGTTTACGAATATGTTATCGAAGGAAGCAAAAGCTGTTATGCGAATAAATATTTTTATCTGAAATTAATTTACTTATAACCAACCTATCCTCTATTGTTAATATAACTAACACTATTTTAGATATATATATGAATATCGGCTTACTTTTTGTATAAACACACAATGAGAATAAAATTATTATCGACTTTTTATGTAATATGTTATATTTTATTACATATAGAGTTAAAGGAGGGATACCCCTATGAATCTCACCATAGAAGAAGCTCTCCAAAATTATCCATTATCTAGAGCGAGAATAGTTGCAGGAGCGGAAGGCTTGAATCGAGTGATTAAATCTGTTAATACGATGGACGCTCCTGATGTAACGGATTGGATTAAAGCTGGGGAAATGGTGTTCACTACTGCATTTGCAATTAAAGATACTCCTGAAGACTTTTTAAATTTGTTACAAAAACTCAATGATAGTAATGCAGCGGGATTAGGTATTAAATTGGGTCGATATTGGAATGAAATCCCACAAATTGTTATCAATGAAGCTAATCGATTACATTTTCCATTATTAGAATTACCTTACGAATTCACATTTGCCGATCAAATGAGTGCTCTAATAGAAATGGAAATCGAAAAAAATACTCGTCCACTTCAAGATGCACTAACTATTCAGAAAAATCTCGTTAGATTTGCATTACAACCTGGGGATTCAGAACACTATTTTGAACGTATTGGTGAGATTCTATCTCATCCAATCGCTATCATTGGTACAAGAGGGCAAATACTTTACAATACTTGCAGTTGGTCAGAAGAAGAGATACTTAAGGATTGGCCTTGGAACCCGCGGTATACTAAAAAGCGCGCTACAAACGGATGGATCTGTGCAGTTCCATTACTGCAAGAGGAAAATTGCATTGGCTACTTGCTCATTATGCCTGACAACTCAAATACCATTCAAAAAGAAGAGGTATTGTTCCATCAAGCAGCTGAAATATTATCGTTCCATATGGATCGTTTTCAAGACGACTATCAGTCTATTGACAGTTATCATTGGACATTAGCCATCGATCGATATCTCCAACGCAAAATATCACCAGAACAATTTTTAGAACAAACTCGCGCTTTGCAGGCTCAAACTCAGGAAATTGCTTATATTTGCATTAAAACTGTCGTTAGCTCACATCAACTCTATTCCCTCTCTAAGGATTTGCGCAAATTAAGGAGAGAGCTAATTTATCATCCTTATCTACAACATAAGAAATGCTATCACCTTTTTCACAATGAACATATGATTTCGATAATTACTTTGCCGGAACAAGAAAGAAAACAGCTTACGATTATCGACTTTTCAGATCAAATAAGTTCGGTATTCGAAGAACTTCTACATGATAACGACCCAGCTGAACTTCGATGCTACATTAGTAAACCAAAATATAATTTAGCTGATATACTCGCTGCAAAAGATGAATGTGAACATGCTGAGCACCTCAGCGAAAAACTCAATTTATCCCGTAAAATAACCCTTTTTTCTAATTTAGAATTCAACTATATTTTCCAACACATTCCTGCAACTGTACTATCTCAATTCAGCACAAATTTACTTCGTCCCTTATTGGACAAAAATGTTGAGTATTCCACAGAAATGATAAAAACATTGGATACCTTTCTAGAACATGAAGCGAATGTAACTGAAACAGCACAAGCACTCTATGTCCATCGTAACACTGTATTGTATCGTCTTGATAAAGCAAGCGAATTATTAGAGATAGATTTGAAAAAAGTTAGTCATCTTATGCAACTCAAATTAGCTTTACTATTTAGAAAGTTAGCGAAAGATTCTAATTAAAAATAGGAAATGCCGAGTGTAGGGCATCTATATTCCCTACACTCGGCATTTTACTTAATTTATCGTTTGCAATTGTAGCTTTTCTCTCGCCTCTATTGTAGCTGTAACCATATTACGCAGTGCATCAATTGTTTCAACTTCTTTACGTGTCTTAAGTCCACAATCTGGGTTAATCCAGAAAATTTTCGGACTAAGTACTTGAAGCGCACGGTCAATCATCGTTGTCATTTCTGCTACCGCTGGTACTCGTGGACTATGAATATCATATACACCAAGTCCAATACCTTGCGGATACGTATTCTCTTCAAAACTACCAATTAATTCACCATGGCTACGAGATGTCTCGATAGAGATAACATCGGCATCCATAGACTCAATCGAAGCGATCATGTCATGGAAATCACAATAACACATATGAGTATGAATTTGTGTCGTTGCTTGCACTGAACAAGTAGTCATACGGAAAGCTCTAATCGACCAATCCAAATATGCTTGTTGCTCTGTAGATTTTAGTGGTAACCCTTCTCTCACTGCAGGTTCATCTACTTGAATAATTGGAATACCTGCTGCTTCTAAAGCTTCAACTTCTTGACGTAATGCATAAGCTAGTTGATAAGCAATCTCTTCTCTGGCAATATCTTGTCTAACAAATGACCAGTTCATAATCGTAATTGGTCCTGTCAGCATCCCTTTTACAGGTTTTTCTGTTTGCTCTTGCGCATATACCGTTTCTTTCAATGTCATCGGCTTAATAAATGTTACATCTCCGTAGATTACAGGAGGCTTAACACAACGAGAACCATAAGACTGTACCCAGCCATTTTTCGTAAATACGAATCCACCTAATTTCTCTCCGAAAAACTCAACCATATCCGTACGCTCAAATTCACCATGAACGAGCACATCGAGTCCAAGCTGCTCTTGAATCGTAATCCAGCGATCAATTTCTGCCTCGATAAATGCGTTGTAACGTTCTTCGTTCCATTCCCCTTTACGCCATAACTGTCTAGCTTGACGAACTTCTAGCGATTGTGGGAAACTTCCGATTGTCGTTGTTGGTAGAATTGGAAGCTCTAATTTCTGTTGTTGTTCATCGTAACGGTTAACAAAAGGAACAGCACGTTGTAGACCAGTTTTTTTCAAGTCGTCAATCGTGGCGTATACTTGTTGTTGATTACGTTGCTCTAAATTATTGAATAATGCAAATGCAACTTTGTCTTGTTCAATTTGAGTCAAGTATCCAATATCCACACAATTAATTGCTTGCGTTAATTGAACAATTTCTACTAATTTCTCATCTGCATATGCCATTACATTGCGAATAACTTCTGGTAATGTATCTTCACGATTTAGACTCACAGGGACATGTAATAGGCTGCATGAAGATTGTACCCATAATTGTTCATCTCCCACTTGCTCTTTCAACAATTGAAGGAGTTGGTGCTGCTCTGATAGATTAGCCTTCCAAATATTTCGCCCGTCAATAACACCTGCACCTAATACTTTATTTGCTGGGAATCCGAACTGTTTGATATGTTGAAGATTTTGCTTTGCCCCATGTACAAAGTCAAGTCCGATACCCGCTACTGGCAATTGGACAATCTCTTCATAACGTTCAACACTTTCAAAATACGTTTGCAGCATAATTTGTAATTTCGGTGCCGCTTGAGCTAATACGTTATAGATGTTCTGTATTGTAGCAAGATCCTCGTCAGATAGTTGTTGAACAAATGCCGGTTCATCAACTTGAACCCACTGTACTCCAGCTTGTTCAAGCTGTTGTAAGATTTGTATATATAATGGAAGAAGTTTTTCAATCCACGTCTTAAATTGATCAGCCTTATATCCCTTAGATAGCTTCACGAATGTAAATAACCCTAACAACACAGGTTTACTCTCTATATTCAAATGTTTTTTTGCTTCTTGATAAGCAATTAGTGGACGGTTTACCGTTAATTGCGGCTCTATATTTCCAAGTTCAGGTACGATGTAATGATAATTCGTATTGAACCATTTAGTCATTTCACTTGCAGTAGCATCCTTCGAACCACGAGCGATTTCATAGTAAAGCTGTGTTGAAACTTCGCCGCCTTTATAGTTGAAACGCTGTGGAATTAAACCAAGCATAGTTGAAGTATCAAGCACTTGGTCATATAAACTGAAATCATTTACTGGAATAAGATCAATGCCCGTCTCTTTCTGTTTACTAAGATGTTGCAGACGAATTTCTTGTAACTGACTTAGTAATTGTTGTTCATTAATTTGTTCATTCCAAAAACTTTCTAATGCCTTTTTCCATTGACGTTGTTCCCCAATACGTGGATAACCAAGTATACTACTTTTCACCATTACAATCGCTCCCTTAAATTCATTTGATTTAAGAGTATCATGTTGTTCATATTATAAATAATTCTGAAAAGCTATATTTAGATATAGCTTTTACCTATAACAAAACTTTGCGAAACGTGTAGTAATTAATCCACTTTTTGCAAGTTCAATGGACTCGAATATCTATTACTGTCTCGCAAAGCTGAAACATATCGATGATAGTTACGTATACAGACTTACAAAACAGATTTTACCATTAATAGAAATTACAATTGCGTTGTACGATGCCTATTAATCTTAGTTATGACAATATACATTATCATACGTAATGGAGGAGTTTTGTATGGAATCAAGTTCAAGTAAAACTAAACTTATATTAGATGTTAATATCACTGAGGCCGGATATGAAACGGATGTTGCAACCATATCTAATGTTTCAATTCAAATCCACCCAGGTGAACTAGTAGGTTTAATCGGTCCTAATGGCGCAGGGAAAAGCACTACGATTAAAACCATCATGGATATTACACCTTACCACCTTGGACATGTTAATATTGGCGGTCAATCTGGCACTTACGCATACGTCCCAGAACAACCAATCTACTATGAATATTTCACATTATGGGAGCATTTGTGGTTTGTAGCATCTGTTAATGGCATCGAAGAAACTGACTTTGAACAACGTGCAGAAGAACTTTTAATAAAATTCAAACTTATAGATCAGAAACATCATTACCCAAGCAGCTTTTCCAAAGGAATGAAGCAGAAACTTATGCTTATTCTCGCATTCCTATTACAACCAGATTTATATATTGTAGATGAACCATTTGTCGGCCTCGATCCACAAGCTACGATTGATTTCTTGGCGCTGCTTGATGATGCAAGAGCTCAAGGTGCTGGTGTACTGATGAGTACCCATATGCTTGATACTGCCGAACGAAGATGTGACTCATTTGTACTAATTCATCAAGGAAAAGTTGTCGCTAGCGGAACTTTAGCTGAAATAATTAAGGTTGCAAATCTAGATCAACAAGCTACTTTATTTGATTGTTTTCATACGTTAACTACGGATGTGATCTCTTGCTGACAATGGCGCAATTATTCAAAGTTAGACTGAAACAACATTACATACGGATTTACAAAGTATTAGAAAGTATTTGTGATTGGTCTGTATGGCTCTATATCATTATCCCTGCCATCGTTATATTCATTGGATTTTATCGTGAGTGGTGGATGGAACTACCTCAGTGGGCAATAGACATTCCGTGGGATATTGTTTGCTTAATTAGCATCACATTTATCGTCTGCATAGTTCAAATCAAAATATTAGTAGAAGATGCTGATCAAGTCGTATTGATCCAAAAACCACGATGGCTATTGTCATTAAAGCGCTTTGGCTTAGCATATTCATGGTTCGTTCTTCAGCTTATTACTTTGATTGTACCATTAGTACTACTTCCTTTTCTGGTTCAAGTTAGCAAGTGGAATGCAGAGCATATATTAATGCTTGTAACCTACATTGCGATTAGCAGTATCATTCCACTGATCGTGAATCATCGCTTAACAATTGCAGCATCGTGGTGGAAGAAGTTATTACTACAACTGCTTATTTTCATAATAAATAGCTGCATCATATTCGTACCAATATTCCTTTATCTAGCACATATGTTGCCATACTGGATCGGCATTACTAGCTTTCTTATCATCGCCCTCATTCTGATTAGAAATTATGCAATGACCCCACTTAATTTTCAGCAGCATTTGACTATTGCAAATGAGAGTAAACTTATGTTCACACAGGCGATTCTAAGCCAATCAATGAATTTAACATCAACAAGTAAACGCAAAAAACCTATACTATTCAAAAATTCACAAAGGTTGTCTAGACGTAAGGACGTTGGAAGTATAATTGGAGAAATATTTATTAAATCTTTGATGAGAGACTTTAATCAATTGAAAGTTTGGTTAATGTTCCTTTCTGTAAGCTGCTTTGCAGTAACACAAGTGCCGGGATATGCACCACTGGCTATCATTATCTTTCTTGCCTATATTGCATTCAATCTCTTCAACCTTCAATGGGAACTATGGTGCAAACAAGATTTCGTATCTCTATATATGAAGCTTGTAGAGCAGCCATTAAAAGCTAGAAGTGCAGCACGCAATCCGCTGATAACTTTATTCATTCTTATATGGTTGATCGTAGCAACTTGTATGCAATTATTATAAGGGTTATTAACAGGTGAAAAACAAAAACACATGTGCTCCGCGGGATGGAGCTCATGTGTTTTTGTTCATTTGCAGTAGTATCTATATTTTTCGTACCGGTGAAATTCTCCAATAAGCCAAACCTACAAACAATATACCTCCGACCATATTTCCAAGAGTGACTGGTATCATATTATGCAGCCAGCCTACTAGATTAATTGCTTCAGGATGATTAGGCAGTAACATTGCAACGCTTAGAAGTGTCATATTGGCAACACTGTGCTCATATCCGCTACCAATAAAAGCTAGTAAGCACCACCATATCGCAAACATTTTTGCCCCTTCACTTTTCAAGCGCATACTCATCCAAATCGCCAAACAAACTAGCCAATTACAAAGTATTCCTCGGAAAAACAATTCACTAAATGGTGCTGTCATCTTTTTGCTAGCAGAGTTGAAAATCAAATGATCAGCAGGTGCAGCATCAAATAGTCCTGTTGCTTTTACAAGTAACGCAAGAATTACCGCTCCTAGTAAATTTCCGATAAATACAATAAGCCAATTGGACAAAGTATCCTTTATCGTTGTTTTCCCAGCTAAAGTACTAATCGTAAAAATCATATTGTTTCCAGTGAATAATTCTGCCCCAGCAATAATGACTAAAGTCAGCGCGATACCAAAGGTTGCTCCCATAATTAGCGACTGGTAAGGGGACCCCGCTTGTGCCAACGGTGCTCCAAGCGAAAAGATAAGAATAATTCCGATTCCTACATATGCTCCAGCAAGTAAGGTTGTAATAAAATATCCGAGTGGCTGCTGCTTCATATAATCACGCTTAACTGCGCCTGCCTCAGCAATAGTCTCAACGTTTTGTTTGTACAATTGAAGCCCTCCTTCACGAATGGTGCAAATAACCTATCTACTCAAATGTAATAACTACACGATGACGAATACTTGGCCATCCTCAACTAAAGTGTCATATGTTGCTACGCATCCATTATCGGGTTCTTGTACCTTCCCATCTAGCAAGGAAACCTTGAATTCATGAAGTGGACAGTACACAAACTCTCCAGAAACAATACCTTCAGCCAGTGGTCCATGCGTATGAGGACAAACTCCGCCTATTGCCTTAACACGATCATCTAGTAAGCGAAAAACTGCAATTCTATTGCCATCTATAACGATTTCACGACCAATTCGTTGCGGCATATCTTCGAAATGTGCTACAAATCTTTTCTCTTTGACTTGGGTCATTGTTAACCTCTCCCCACTGTATAGAGCTCTTTTTCCTTGTTTTCATTTACGCGAACAGCAGTCCATGGATCATTGCGTTTTCCAGCAACTGCCTCATCTAGTTCCTCTAGCAAAGATTTACACTGTACAGGGTCTAACAGGACAGATTTCACATGATCGAATCCAAGTCTTTCAATCCACGGTGCAGTACGTTCCGCATAGATTCCTGTCTTGCGATAGTATTGTAGCATCGCACCACATAGGTCAATAACTTCTTGCTCTGTCACAACGGTAGTTAGTAGCTGTGCCTCTTTTACTTCAGTTCCACCATTTCCTCCGATATAAATTTGGAAGCCATTCTCTAGGCCAATGACTCCAAAGTCTTTCACTCCACTCTCTACGCAACTACGTGGACAAGCAGAAACGCCCATTTTGAACTTATGCGGTGTGTCAATATACTCGAAACGCTCCTCCAACTTAATGCCGAGTCCCATGGAATCTTGTGTACCAAATCTACAGAAATTGGCACCTACACATGTTTTGACAGAGCGCACGGCTTTAGCATATGCGGAAGCAGATGTCATATCTAGTTCCTCCCAAATATCAGGAAGATCTTCTTTCTTCACTCCATATAAGCCAATACGCTGACTTCCTGTTATTTTAACAAGCGGTACTTGATACTTGTCAGCAACTTGTGCAATTTTCAGTAATTGCTGAGGCGTCGTTTTTCCGCCTCGCATTCTTGGAATAACAGAGAATCGACCATCATTTTGAATATTGCCATGCATACGTTCATTAACGAAGCGAGATTCTTTTTCATCAATATGTTCTTTGGGGAACGTAACATGTAAGTAGAAATTAATTGCTGGACGACACTTAGAGCATCCCTCAGCGTTACGGAAGTTGAGCTCCTGGAATACCTCTTTCGTTGTCGTTAACCCTTTTTGATGAATTTGCAGTACGATTTCATCTCTTGATAAATGAGTACAAGCACATATTCCAGTAGGTGCTGTTGTAACCTTATCTCCGATTACATGAGCCAACAGCTCGCCAATGTCTGATTTACATTTGCCACAAGAATTCCCTGCCTTAGTGCAACGTGAAACCTCCGCAACAGATGTTAAATTCTGAGTTGTAATGGCTTGAACAATTGTACCCTTCGTCACTCCATTACAGCCACATACTGTATCAGCATCATCCCATTCTGCAACACTCATGCTTGCCTCACCACCTGCTGAAGCTAGCAGCGTCACAGCATTAAGTGTCGTAATATCAACACCATCTCGTAGCATTTTGTAGTATCGGTTTTCCTCTGAAGTATCGCCATATAGAACGATTCCAACGACTTTATTGTTTTGTATAAATAACTTCTTGTAGCTGTTAGCTAAGCCATTATAAGCTTCTATTGATTTAATATCATCTTGCTCATGAATAATCCCTGCAGAGAATAGATCACAGCCTGATACTTTTAGAGAGGTAGAGACAGTGCTACCTCTATAACCCTCCGTTTCACCATCTGTCAAAACATCCGCCAGTACTTTACCCTGTTCATATAGAGGTGCAACAAGTCCATACACCATATGATTATGCTGGGCGCATTCACCTACAGCGTAGACACCCTCAGCACTCGTCGCCATAAAGTCATCGACAACAATTCCACGTTCAACATGAAGGCCAGCTTCTATGGCAATTCCCGTTACTGGTCTAATACCAACAGACATCACAACCAAATCTGCCTCAAGAATACTACCATCACTAAATGCTATTGCTTCTACTTTTGTTGTCCCTAGTATTCTAGCTGTTTTTTTCTCCATTAAAAATTTGATGCCTTGCTGTTCCAAATCCTTCTTCAGCAATTGACCTGCTTGCTCATTAAGCTGAGTTTCCATCAACCATTTTTCCAAATGAATGACTGTTACTTCCATACCTTGATCGATCAAACCTTTCGCTGCTTCAAGCCCTAACAATCCTCCGCCAATTACTACAGCTCGTTTGCAATTTTTTGCTTGCTCGATCATTTGAAGCGTATCATCAATGGTTCGGAAGCCAACTACTCCTTGAAGCTGTGCACCCTCAATCGGTAAAATAAAAGCTCTTGAACCTGTAGCAATAATACATTTGTCATACGCTATACATGTTCCACTTGCTGTTGTTACTTGTTTATTTTCTGTATCAAGGCGCACAGCAGGATCGTGGTGCACAAGGCGGATGCCATTATCTATATACCACTGCATCGGGTTAGTAATAATTTCATCAACCGTCATCTTTTTCTGTAAGACATTGGATAACATAATGCGATTGTAGTTCGTATATGGCTCTTCGCCAATAATTGTTACTTCATATTTTGTGGAGTTGCGTTCCAAGATTTCTTCAATCGTTCTTACGCCAGCCATACCATTGCCGATTAAAACCAATTTCTCAGTCCCCATAGCGATCCTCCTAATTGTGAAATAATTCACTTATATTGTGAAATGTTTCACCTTTTATAAGTTGATAATACCATCGATTAGAAAAAACGTATATTAGGGAAATCCCTAATATACGTTTTGAAATCTATTCCGCATCTTCCTTAACGATAAATTTCTCATTAAGACTTGTATTACGTTTTTGATTACGAAATGTAGCTATCGCATGGGCGATGGCATTAGATTGACCAATGACACAACTGAATTCTTTTGCTCTAGTGTATCCAGTATAGAATATACTATTGTCTAGCATATTGTAGTTTTCCATCATAACTACCATCAAGACGGCAGGCCATTGTGAGCCTTGAGACTTATGAATGGTCATAGCATAACAATGATCGAGTTCATCAAATTGGTTCATATACTTAACATATCCTTCTTCATACCGAACGACGATCACAAATTCTTCTTCATCATTTTGCTGATTGATCTTATATATTTCTTCGATAACTCCACATTCACCATTGGTTATGCCAACTAATTTACTATTTTCCTCATAGTTATTAGAACCAGATTTTGTATACCATTTCATCTGATAGTTGTTAGCGATATGAATAACTTTATCATCTGGCTTGAAATACAACGGTATCTCTTCTACCTCGTCACTGCCACTTACTTGTTTTGCTATCCTTCTATTTTCAACCTTCAACGTTTCCTCACTTGCATTAAAAGCTTGTTGAATCATCCAGTTCATCACATATGTCCCTACCTCGCCTTTACGCTGCGGGCATAATACCTGGATATCTTCTAATGATAGATCTCTAGTTTGCAGTAATCTACTAATGGAACGGATAATCGTATCTTGTACTCGCTCAGCTTCATGTTGGTAGATAACGTAGGCATCTAATGTTTCTGCACTTGTATCAATCATCTCACCTTGAATGATTTTGTTAGCATTAATAATTATTCCTGAATCCTCTGCTTGACGCTTAACTACATCCAGAGTAATGACAGGGATCATATCGCTACTAATGAGATCATGAAGCACGTTCCCCGCTCCCACACTCGGTAATTGCTTCGTATCTCCCATAAAGATCACTTTACAATGAGGTGGAATGGCGCTGAATAGATGCTTTGCTAGTACGATATCGAGCATAGAGCTTTCATCTAACACTAAACAATCAATATCAAGTGGTTGCTTCTCATTATGCTCAAATCCACCATCTGGTTTATATTTGAGACCCCGATGAATCGTCGTACATTCTCGCCCAGTCGCCTTAGCTGCTACTTTTGATGCCTTTCCAGTAGGCGCAAACACCTTTACTTTGAATGGCATATTCATCTTCTCATATTGCTTTTCGATTAAGGAGAGAATGACTTTAAGCGTAAACGTTTTACCACAACCAGCACTACCATTCAAAATGTACATGCCGCCAGTTTGTTCCGTAAAATGGTTAACCGCTTCTGCCTGCTTAGATTCCAGATGTAACTGATTAGCTAGAAGATAGGTTTGTATATCGTCTTCTACCCCGTCAAAATTGATCGTTGGATGAAGCATTATCCTTAATATTTTGGCTGCAACGATCAGTTCAGATTGATACACTTCTGGCAAGTAAATTCGCCCATCAGACTCGACAAGCTTCATTCGATCAATTAATCGTTGCACATGTTGATTAATCTGATCTATCTCAAATGACAACACAGGGAATCGATGTTCCAGCTTCATCAGGCGGTATCCACCAGCTTTATAGCTCGCATAATGTGCAGCAACCTCATTATAATTAAGTTCATACGATAATGAGCTTAACTTATAAATGATATTAACTTGCCCATCATATTGCTTAAGAAGTTGCTCCATCTCTAATGCTGTAAGTCGAATATCTAACGTAACTTTTACTCGTTGTAAAAGTTCATCCCGTATTAAGTAGCAATGACCTTCTTGCGATGCTTCTCTAAGTACATAACGTATCGCTGCCAGCATACGGCTGTTACCTTTAAGATCGAATCCTAGCTCTCTCGCGATCTGATCACATTTGCGAAATCCAAAGCCCTTGACTAAGCGAATGAGAATATAAGGATTTTTTTGAATAACTTGATCTACCTCATGCCCCAGCTCCTTGATCAGCTTCTTCGCTTGATTAAGTGTCATGCCCCAGTTCATCAACTTAGCTAGTAAATCATAGTCACCATCTAGCACTTTAATTTGCTTGCTCCAGCTCTCTACCTGTTTCTGTCCTATACCAGAAACCTCGTTGGCAATGCGCTCTGGATTGTTCACCAAAATATCAATGATCTCTACTCCATAGGTTTCATATAGAAGTAGTGCACGCTTCTGCAATCCTTTGAGACTTTGTAGAAAAACAATAATCCCTTCAGGAGTTGTTGGCTTTTCAATTTTAATAGAATGGATCTTTATTTGCTTACTATTTTTATATAAGATAACATTACCTTCGATAAGATAAGACTGTCCTTCTTGTAAAGCAAAAGGGATATCGCCTGAGATGGTAAATGTCTTTTTCTTCTCTTCGATGCACATATAGGCTCCATAGTTTGTTTCTTCATCGAAGAAAACTTCACCGCCTATCGTTACCTTGCGCTTAATTTTCTGATTATCTTCCAACTCTTCAAGCCATGCAGGAAGCGATTGTTTCTTTGGTCTCGCAGACCATGACATTAGGTTCACCTTCTTTAACTTATACTACCTTGTAAATTATCGGGTAATTTGTGGGGGATGTCTAGGGGGAGTTGTATTTTGGGGAGGTGATTCGTACGAAGACCGCTTAGACCGAAATAATAAAATCATTTGATCGGTATTATACTAGAGTTTTTCTCTACTTAGTCGAATGCACTGCCGTATACACAGAAGGTCTTTCAATAATTCTTTGAATTATTGAAAGACCTTCTTGTGAGTGTTTTGCTGTAGTTTATAGTTAAATGATTAACTGCTTGCGGAAGATACTCTAATTGTCAGTATAGCAGGGTTTAACCCTCTTTATTTCCCCTTCCCTTATTAGAATCAAAGTTGTTTTTCCGACTTTGATTCTAATAAGGTGTTTAAACTCAGTAAATCAAATATATTTGGTTAATTCTTTTATTTTCTTACCGTCAATATTACCGACCCAATATGTGCTGAATGTATGTCACTGTACTTTTGAGAAGTTGTGGGGGAATTTATCCTTTTTGTATCCCATGATTAGTTAATATTGTAAGTAGCAGGTACAACCCAAATGATATTTAATTTGTTTTTTGAGATTCAATTTTTTTTCATGTACTAGAACATCTAAATTTAACCCCTCATGAAACACTCTAGCTTATGGGATTTATTAGGTATTATTTCGACCTCTTAATTACGAACATCATGGCCATTTCTAAATCAATTAGATTTTTAAGCCATACGAAACTACTATAGCTAACTGGTAATAATATCGTAGTAAATGTTTAGAACAAATCTTTGTGAGAGTTCACGAGATAAATAATCTTCTCTGCACAATACAACGTGGTCTCATTTACGCTAAGACGAATTCATCTCATATAATATATAAAAGGATGACTTATCTATCACCAATTTTCCTTACTTAGGAAAACTTTCCATTCTGGCTTTTTCAAGTAGCTGCAAAATTTTTGCCGCTTGTCTATCTGACGGTACTTTACCTTCATCAATTCCCATTGCTAGTTTCATGAAACTAACGTCTTGAATATTCCAAATTTTTTCTTGGTCACCCCAATTGTAAACTTCCTTCCAAAAAGCAGAACCATATTCATAAACTTGAAGTAAACCATTCATTTCATTAGCTTTTTTTTGCTCCTTAATAGCACTGTATTCTTGTGTGATTACGTATTTTTTGTTAATCAACTGAGCAATAAATTCTTCTTCATACTCAAAATCTATCTCTTTTGCCATCGTCCAAGATGTTTCACGTTTCGCCCATTCAGTAACATTTTCTACTGTTCGATCCTCACGAGTCAAGTGTTGATACATTATATATGAAACTTTTTGAATTTGTTTCGTCCAACCAAGAGTTAAATCTTGATCTTTCCAAATTTGTTGAAAATCAATTGTTGATTCAGAAAAGTCCGTTTCGACTCTGTGAATAATTACTGATAGTGTATAAGCAACAATATTTGCTTTATAGCTATCATACCAATCTTGATTTCGTACGATATTATCTGCTTTTTTGAACAGGATGCTTAATGCAATTACTTTGCGATAGAATTCATCGTTTACAAAGTCAGAATTCTTATCCCACTGTTTAATCATCCACTCACTGAACTTGTTAAAACTCATTTGAGCTCCAGCACTTGCGATATGTGGTTTTTGAAGAAATATGTTATAGTATTTTGCTAGATCAACCTTTTTAAACAGTTGACTCTTAGGATATCGCGACTCAAAATTCTTTTTAAAGGAATCTGTTGATTTATAAGTTTCTTGTCTGTATTGACCATTCGCACGTTCATAATACCAAAATTTACCAAATTGATTCCCTCCCACCGCTGGCGCATGAATCCTTCTTGAAAGCTCTTCAACTTTTCTATGGAATGGATGGTTAGATGCTAGGTCAGCGTCACTTACTTTATTCTGGCTGTTAGCAAACCTTGAAATATTTGGTATTAATTCTTCTGCTGATTTTTGAGAAACAACCGAGATTTTCATTGGAACGAAAATCCTCTTTATCTGATTATGAGAATTCAAACTTTTATCATTTTCCCATGCATTTGCAAGAGAAGCAGTTGTTTGTCCACCATTTACGATCTGTAATGATTTAAATCCTGTAATAACTTTCCCATCTGCTCTTTCCGAGATATCAACTGCTTCTGCGGTTGCAGCAATACCATTGTTATATGCAAAGAACATTTCAGGACTATTTAAAATAGTATTCCTAATTCCTTTATTAACTTTCCCTTTTGTTTGTAAGAACGAACGAACATTTCCTTCTAGCAATCTTGACTGATATTTATTATACATTTTAGCCAATAACTCTCCCGGAATATTACAGAGATACGCTTGGTAATCATCAGTTTTGGAAGTTGGAAGTACCTGAATCCCCTCAGCTTGAAAATCCTCCCAAAGATCAATAACTAATGGTTCTTTACCATTTTCAGATTCATCGATTAATTTCATTCGGGAAATATCATAAATTGAGTAATTTACTCGGACGTTATTTTCAAGTGTTCTATCAATGATATTAATTGTATTTGATTTCATATAATCTGTTAGTACGATTATTTCTAAAACATTAATCTCAATTTTCTTGTTTAAGATATCATAAGCCAAACCATAACCTTCTGAGCTCTCTTCCGCTTCTGAAATAATTTTATCCGCATCAAAATAAAAATATTTAGCCCGTTTAAATAATGAATCGGCATCATTCAAAGTTAATGTCTTATCTTCATAGTATGCCAATGAAGGTATGATAAAGAGTGTTAATTTATTATCTAACTCGTTGTAAACATATCCATCAATCTGAATTGATCGGTTGCGACTTCCTTTACCTTTAAACTGAAGATAGTGGAAATCCTCTATAATTTCAGACTGTTCAAGCTTCTCACAATATATTTGAAAAAATGATTCTCGATCCGACATGTTTTCAGTTGCAACTTTTGCCTTTAATTCATGTACTAATTCTACTCTATAAGAATCCATTGGTTATACATCACCTTTATATTGTATTAATCCAGGCAAAAAAAGATCATACTCAATATTCGTTATTACCTCACCAAATTCAATATTTGTTATTTGAGGAAATGTTCCATTAACTTCATAGAACACAATTTCGTGAAACTCCAAATTTATCTCCTTATACTTTTCATCAGGAACAAAATCTAGATTAGCTAATTTTCTATCAAACTCCGCTTGCAAACTCTTGGTTGCAATTAAGCTACTAATTTTTTGATATAATTCTAAAATGTTAGTTGATTTTGAATTTGCTAAACTGCTTTTTTCATAGGATACAACAGTCAAATATCCAGTACTGTTTGAAACTAGTTGCGACATATTATTTATATGAATTGTATCCTTATGTAAAGACTTCGTCTTTACCTCAAACCAAGTATTATGTACATTAAAATCCTTATTAGCCCCTAATGGACCACACCAAGAATTTATACTATCGTTTACTCCATATTTATTTATCATGAATGTACTAATAAAATATAATTCACCTGCTAAGCCTACTAATTTACTAAAATCAAGACTTGACGTAATACCTTGTTCAAAAAGTGTTTGCCATTCCACAAAGCGTTGGATAAACATCCTTTCAGCAACTATAGTAATATTTGAGTTACTAACAGTATCAACTAAGTCAAAAACAAGCTTATTAAAAACTCCAAGGTACCGTTGTTCAGCAATCGAAACTGTCAATGCCCACAAGCCGTCCTGCCTTTTATTATAATAATAGATTAGATACTTGCTACTAATATTAAAATTTGGCTTTTTAGACAGCTTAACAAATATACTCGTCCTACCTTCATTGTCCAATCCTAGATATATCCCGAAGTTCTCTGTCTTAGGTATTCGCTTATATTTATTTTCTTCGACATTCATGTTCAAACTCCTCACTAATCATCTAATAGATCAACATCATCTTCGTCATATCCCTCGTCCCAATCGAACTGATTAGAGCTACCTTCTATAAGCTCCATTTGATAAACCTTGTTCACCACATACTCGTAGGTTACGGATTGTATCCCTTGAATGTCGGGGATACCTATACTTATCCCCGTAATTAATTGATCGTCCAATGAATTAACATATCTATCTACTTCAGAATCTACACCTTTTGAGCTCAATAACTGTACAGGATAAATAACTATAAGTGGGTTACGTGGAATTCCTGTATTGAAATACATATTTTGAGTAGGAGCTTTTTGACCACCTCTCCTGTTTTTTTGGCCATTCAAAAGATTATCCACACTATTTTCAATTAACTCCTTTTCCTCTTTCATGAGGCCTCCCAAAGCGTAAACTGTGGATCCTAATCTTTTCTTTGATTTAGATATTCTGACGTAGCCCCCAGTTCCGAAGAAATCAAACGAACGAGTAATTGGATAAATAGTAATTTCTCCAAACATTTTTGATTCTTCATCCTTTTTAGATAGATTAGTAGCTACTACAACGTCCCATTTATCAAAGATTTTTGATGTACTCTTCTTAATTTCATTTACAAGGATACTGTCTTTTGAAAATTCATTCATGTATGGATATTCTATATACGTCAGCAAATCAATAATTGCTTCTTTCGGAACATCTTTAAACGTTGGTTTCTGAATACCAATTTTTAATGCATCCTCATAAAAATATTTTTTATTATTGACTAACCAGCGCTCAATAACATCGTTATTCGCCTCTATTTCTTCTTTCTTCGAGGGTAGAATCGCTGTCTCAATCATTCGACCATTCAATTGACGTACAAGTTTTATTTGTTCAGAGTGCCTCAACTTATTTTTTGCAGTTACAATTAATGGAGTATCTTCAGCAGAACGTACACGTAGTCCAAATTCTATTGGACGTTTATTTTCTCTTGACATCCGTTTAATTTCATGACGTAATTCTTCAGTTGCTTCGGCAATATGCTCATACCATCCAGCAGACTCACATGATGTCCAAAGTCTGCACAAATCGGAATATCCATCGCGATAACCGAACCATCTTCCCATTTGCATTAACGTGTCATACATTTTTGTATTTCGGTAGAAATAACTTATTGTTAACCCTTCAAGGGTAAGTCCACGCGCAAGGCTTAAGCCACCAATTGCAATTAAGCGCAGTCCTTCTTCATACTCGTCATAATTCATTCTTTGAGATGCTGATCCACTATTTACCGTATGAACTTGGATTGGACTAATGGCCTTATAAAGAACTTGTTTTACGTCAGCCCATTGTTCATTAATCCCCATTTTATTAAAGGACTCATCTCCGTAAATAGCGTTTCGTTCTTGACCATACTCCTTTTCAAAAAGAGCGTGTAATTCTTTAACGAAAGGTTCTTCGGTTTCAGAAAGCGCATAGTTTTTAATCTGTTCTTTTGCGAGGTTGAAATAATTCTTTACCTGCTCTTGAACAACTTTTTGAACGCTAATAAATCTCGATACATGAATTAGCATAGAACGATGCTTCTTTTCTTGACCACGCAAATCTCGAATAGCATTTGCGAGTAAGAACAACTTTATAGATGTCTTAAGAGATTCCGGAAGTGTTGAGATTGTAGTACCATTTTTGTGTTTCAACTCCAAGATATTTTCCATGTCATCATTGTAGCGAATCATGTAATGATACTGTCCAGTCTCACTATACATTTCCAATGGACCAATATAGTTTGAAGGTTGCTCTAGTAAGTAAATAAAATCTTTTGGAAACAGATCGTCATGTGTTTCATCCTCTAACTGAGGATCAATAAAAATGTTAGCAAATGGAGTAGCTGTAAAACCCACGTAGCTATATTTTCTAAACAATTTCAACATATTACGAATTTCTTTATTAATTGCTGTCGGATCTTTATCGGGATCGTTAGTATTTACTGATGCGTTGTCGGCCTCATCATCAATTAATAACATTGGAAAATCGATCATACCTGTTGATTGGTCTGCATTCTTTTCCTTTAGCCAATAATGAAGTTTCTCTAAAATTGACTTATTCTTCTTTATTACAAAAATTACTGGGTCCGCTACAGATGACAGTCTCATGTTTAGTCCTTTAAGGTCAAAATCCTTCTCGGTAGTAGTGAATGATGCCACATTTATTTTATTGTCGTATTTCCCAGCGCCAAGATAAGCGTTTCTCTTATTCAATTTCTTAATTTCGTACAAATTACGACTGTGCATTCCTACAAAACCTTCATCTATACGTCCTTGTGTTTGTTTTCGTAATTTCTCGATTGTACCAGTCAACAAAATAATTACTTTGTATCCACTATCAGCTGCTTTATTTATTAACGCCGTATAATTCGAAGTTTTCCCAGATTGAACAGAACCAATAATTAGCCCCTTACGTTGAAAACCTGTTTCTGATAGCGGATCACCAAGAACATCCATAATATCTTCAGAAGCTTCATCAATCTTGTTGATCACTATTTGTGGCAAGTTCACATCATTTACAAGATATCGACTATATCTATCCCAATATGCAGTTCCTCGATCAGCTTTAGAATTGTAATACCATTTCTTATAATTATCTTCTTTAAGAAGAGTCCCGGTATCCATAGTTATAGCGTATCTTTCTTCTAAATTTACTATAGCAGCATCAATATCCATTTGACTTATATGTATTCCACCGAATTTCATTTGAGCTATTGGAATAATAGACAGTACAGTTTGCTTAATTTGTTCCTCTGTAATTTCTTCTAAATTGTCTTTTGGCAACATAATACTCGCAAGATCTTCTATTGTTACAACGATTTCATTACTCATTATATTCAAACTCCTTTTCCAACATCCGAATAACTTCAGGGTACTTCTGAAACATATCAATTAAAGCCAAATTTTTTAAATACTTAATTTGCTCATCCTTATTTCTAGCTAATCCGTCAATTGTATTTTTGGCTAATTCGTAAACTTGTTGAACTTCAAGTATTTTATCCTCAAACTGTTCGTCTTGGGCTAGGTCGTAATAGACAGCTGAATACGGAAAGCTATCTTCAATACTCTTAACAAAACCGTCCAAAAGTTTAAACTGCTCATCATTTAAAGATTCTTGCAGTACTTTAAAAATTGGTATGTCACGATTTACCAAGTATTGCATTTTTTCGCGATTTTCGATTTTGTTCCAAATGTGTTGGTAACTATCTTGAAAAACTTTTCTTCCTCGATATCTATAAACTCGTTCACTTCTTCCAACCACACGAAGAACAATTTGTTTGAGTTGTTCTTTAATCATACTAGGTATTTGAGCAGAAGATTTTTTCACATCTATTTTCCAATGATTATCAATATTGTTTGGAAGATCAATACGCACTTTCGCAAGACGTTTAAGCTCCCCGTCACTTAATAAGCGGTACCATTTCCCCCAAACAATTAGTCGATTATTTCGATAAATATATAACCCCTGTTTTAAATTCAATTCTCTATATTCATTTAGTAATTGTCTCTCTTTTATAGATAACTTACTAACAAATGGAGTTATAAATGGAGTTATTTTTACCGGTATCTTATCTATAAATAAAGTTTCTTCTTCAAGTTGCTGAGTAGCCCGATTAGACAACATATATGGATCAATTGGTTCAACTTTTCTATTATTGAAAAAAAGTTCAAAATATTGTTTCGATAATTTATTATCTAAGAATCTATGAAAAACAAGTGACATGTGTTTATCTGCGAAATTCAACTTTTCATTGAACTCTCTATCAAATTCATTAGGAGATTCAGAAATTCTATCTATTTTTTCCCACAGCACCACTGTTCCTGAAACATAGCTTTCTAAATCAGATGTAAATCTAAGATTAGCTATTTGTTCTTCTGTATATCTTATCAAAGACCAATTTTGTGTTTTGTGAATATAGTCTAAATCCCAACATACAGCTGAAAGTTTTCCTAGTTGTTTTGAGATTACGGTCAGTTTCCTACATTGCGACATAGAAGCCATTTTCAAACCTAAGCCGAATCGTCCTAAATCAGTTTCTCCTCGTTCAACTAAAGAACTGTTACTTCCATACCGCATTGCTTTTTCAAGTTCAATATTTCCCATTCCAATTCCGTTATCAATTACTGCGACATAGGGAATGTCGGAATTTGAAAACTTTACGTCCACCCGCTTTGCAAAATTACTGATTGAATTGTCAATAATATCTGCCATTGCAGTTTCAAAAGAGTATCCAATTGAACGTGTCGACTCTACTAAATTTGGCGCAAAAGGAATTAATATTAAATCATCCATTACATTACCATCCCGTTTATTATCATTTTAATCTATCATTAAAAAGTATATTTTATTAAATTGAATAAGCTAAGACCTGTAAGTCTTAACTTATTCTCTAGTATACTATGAATCAGTAAAATATTGGAATAGATAATTATGTACAGTCCTTCCTAATAAAAATACACTGTACATATGAAAACATATATTATCTTCGTAAAAAAATAAAAGCCCACTCCTAATAAGAACAAATATTCGCTTTCTACTATTTACAATTTACTATTTTCTAAATAAAATATAATATAAGCTTATGTTTATGCTTATCTTTATTGTTATGGAGGAATAATATTGGATTGTTTAAAAAAAGCTATTCAGGAAGTTCCTAACCTTCAAATAGGTGAAGAATTTTTAATTAAAGATTTATTTAAAGGATACGAGTGGAATCGACTCGCTATTGGTGAGCGGCGTATATTAGGTTCATTATTTATTAACGAAGTAAAGAATGGTCGTTTAAAAGATATTGTGAATGTTGCAAAAAAAAGTAGTGCTAATCAGCAAATATATATTAAATTGTAAGAGAAAAATTGGAGTTGAATTTATGAAAAAACAAAAACCAACAGTCATTGACATGTTCTGTGGTTGTGGAGGTCTATCTCGAGGTTTCATGGATGCTGGCTTTGAAGTACTGCTTGGTGTCGATAACAATGATGATGCATTAATCAGCTTTAAAGCAAATCATGATAATGCAGTTGCAATGGACGGGGATTTATTCCAAAGTTCCACGATTTTACAAATGGCTAGTTTGACCGAAGGTAAACAAATTGATTTGATTATTGGGGGTCCTCCTTGCCAAGGCTTCTCTTTGACTGGGAAACGCGCAGAAGATGATAAACGAAACACTCTATTTCAGGCTATGGTAAATGCAGTTGCATTCTTCCAACCTAAGGCATTTGTTTTAGAAAATGTCCCCGGACTCGCTACTTTATATAATGGCAAAGCTCGTGAAGCTATTATAAAAGAATTTAGCGATTTGGGTTATACAGTAAATGATCAAATTCTATATGCACCTGATTATGGCGTACCTCAAATTCGAAAGCGATTGTTTTTCGTCGGTCTTTTAAGTGAAGAAAAATTCGAGTTTCCTAAACCTATTTTAAGTCCTGATAAATATATTACATGTGGAGATGCTATCAGTGATTTACACGACTTTACAATTAACCTTGGAACAGAAGTAAGCGATTATCATTTTCCTCCAAAAAGTCAATACCAAAAAAAGATGCGCAAAAATTCTACTCAATTGTTTAATCATGTTGGTACAAAGCATTCTGATCTTGTTATTGATGTAATCTCGCAAGTTCCCGAAGGAGGAAACCATAAAGATTTACCTTCTGGTGTAGGCGATAGTCGTAAATTTAATGAGGCGTGGACACGTTATCATCGTAATAAACCTTCAAAGACAATTGATACTGGGCATCGAAATCACTTTCATTATGAGTTTAATCGTGTACCTACTGTACGTGAAAATGCTAGGTTACAATCGTTTTCCGATGACTTCCGATTTTCCGGAAATAAAACTCAACAATATAGACAGGTTGGAAATGCTGTGCCTCCTTTATTAGGCTATCACCTAGGTACCAAATTGAAAGACTATTTATAAAGGAGATACAATAATGAATTTTATTGATATTTTTGCAGGCTGTGGTGGTTTTTCAGAAGGTTTTAAACAAAATCATAATTATAATATGCTAGCAGCTGTAGAATGGGAAAAACCTCAAGTTGAGAATCTTAGAAATCACTTGAAAAATAACTATAATATGATTGACTCAGATGAACGTGTCATTCGCTTTGATATTCAACGTACTGAAGAATTAATTAGTGGTTGGGAAAATGATGAAGAATACGATTCTCATGTTGGACTAGACGCCATAATAGGCGGTTCAAACGTAGATTTAATTATTGGTGGCCCCCCTTGCCAAGCATATTCAGTTGCAGGACGTATACGAGATGAAAATGGCATGCGAAACGACTATAGAAATTTCTTGTTTGAAAGTTACATGCAATTGGTTAGACATTACAAACCTAATTTGTTTGTTTTTGAAAATGTTCCAGGTATTCTTAGTGCTAAACCTGATGGAGAAACCTTGGTAACAGATTTAATTAGAAATGAAATTAAAAACTCGGGTTACGAAATTGTAGATGATTTAAAAACATATGCTCAATTTGATTTATCTGAATATGGTGTACCTCAAAAAAGAAAACGAGTCATAATAGTCGGAGTAAGAAATGGTTTTATAAATAACATTCAGCACGCTTTACAGCAATTTTATCTCGATACTTTGCCAAAATATCGTGAAAACATAAGAACAGTTCGAGATGCAATTGGTGACTTGCCTCCTATTATACCAGCTGAATTAGATTATATTAGAGACGGGAGAAAGTATTCTCATATTTTTGATATTAATATATCTAACCATGTCCCCCGTCTTCACAACAGAAGAGATATTAATATTTTTAATATTTTGTGTGAAGATATCGAAAGTGGTAAATATCAGTATATTACAAGTCATGCTTTAATGGAATTATATACCCGATTGACTGGACGCAATTCAAATATTCATAAGTATCATGTACTACGTTGGAATCAGCCAAGCAATACAATCCCCGCACATCTTTATAAAGATGGTTTAAGACATATTCATCCAGATTCATCACAATCTAGAAGTATAACTGTCCGAGAAGCAGCTCGTCTACAAACTTTCCCAAATCATTATAATTTTATCTCAAGTATGGGAGCTAACTATAAAATGATAGGGAATGCTGTTCCTCCTTTATTTGCTCAAAAGCTTGCATCTGCACTATTAGAATTTATAAATAATTAACCAAAAACTACCTCTACCATTCCATAATAGAGGTAGTTTTTGGTATAATAAATTTTAAGTTTACATTGGGGGTATTTTATGACTTATTTAATTAAACGATTACAGCATCAAGAACTTGGTAGTGTTAATGGTCCCAATGATAATCCTTCTAGAGGGCGATATCTATTTATGTCCAAAAACTCAGATTTTTTATCATTTCTTCCATTCCTTTCACAAACAATTTTAAACGACTACAGAATACTTACTTTAATCCCTTTGTATAGAGAACGTTTTGAACGAAATTACTGCACATTCGTTTATAATAACGATAGATACCATGAGGGTGGCAATGGTGGGCAACCAAGGGATGAATACCGACTCTATTCGAATCGCTTCCTAGAAGGTAATGAATGGTTATTCCGAAGAGACGATATTATTGTTTTAAAGCCTCAGACAATACAACTAAATGATAACGGAGAAACAGTTGATGAAACTGTCTATTTTGCATATTTGGAAAATGATCATACTAGCCATTTATACAATCGATTAAGTAATGAAATAGATTATTCCTCAATTAGAGGAAATTACGCAGTATTACATGAAGATATTGAAATTATAGAAGACAGAATTTTAGAAATAATGCAGACTAGACCTGATTACATTAATGGAAATGAAGTTAATGAACTAGGTCTGATACAAGTATCAAATGATATCGTAACTCGTAACAATATTAGTCAAACTAATATTGATTCGTTATTTTCAAATCAAGTAATGTTCCGAGATTTTGTTTCTGTCGGATATGAAAACTTATGTGCCATAACCAGACAAGTAATCAATTGTGGCACCTTTAATAACTTACAAGCTGCTCATATTTACCCTCGTAGTCATGGAGGTAGTTTTAACCCTAATAACGGGATTCTAATGAATAGAGATTTACATTGGGCATTTGATACGGGATGCTTTACAATAAATGATAATTATACTATTCGAGTTCATCCAAATGTAGGGAGTGAAATGCTACAGGACTTAAATGGTCAAAGAATTTTTGTTCCTGTACAGGAATTTTTCAGTCCTTCGATTAATAGTTTGCATTATCACCAACAAAATATATTTGGAGGTTTTTTAGATAGAGGGAGAATATGATTTCTTTATTAATATAATATGAAAAATATTATGAATAACACTTCTTTTCGAAAAATCCACTCAACTGTACAATGAACTGCTTGAAAACAAGATTATCACAGAAATGTCACATGAACATGATGAGTAGTTATCTACAGAAGAAATGAATGAAATTGCTTAGAATCTGGGGGAAATGGTAGAAGATATTACGCCATTCATTTCGCAATTTGAGGATGTCATGGAGCGTAAGTAGCTACGACGTCAAACACGAAAGAAAATGGTAAATTGTTTTTTTACGTTTTACTACACGCAACGATCGTTCTGGGTTTAAACGTGAGTGTAAGCTCTATAAATGTGAATGTTACACAAGGTTCTCTTTTCGCTCAAGCTGCACGAAGGCACAAAAGGGTACAAACCGTACGCTCATGGTAACTGAAACATAGGAACAACAAAAAGCATATGTGAGAGCAATGCTTTCAGAAGAAAAAACAAGCAAAATCTATCGTCAACGTAAAATTGATGTAGAGCCCGTTATGCCTTCTTAAAGGCTAGTTTAAGTTTCACTCACTTTACGTTACGAGGAAAATCTAAAGCGGAACATGACATCGGTCTATCTTTAATGGCTTTAAACTTACAAACATATGCAGTAATAACGTAAGTTTTCAACGCTTAATAAGAATAATATATGAAAAATGATGAAATCGATAAAGATTTCATCATTTTTCGTTTCTTAGAAGCTAGTTTTGTCAAAGCCTCTTTATATTAAGTGTTTCATTTTAAATATATCACTTAACTTTAGACTTACATTAATCCCTAAATAATATAATATTTTTTCTGCTATAGCTCTTCCTAGAATTGGTGGAACAGCATTTCCTATTTGTTGATATTGAGAATCTTTTGAACCAACAAAAACAAAATCATCAGGAAATGTTTGTAACCGAGCCACTTCTCGAATACTAATTGCTCTATCTTTACTCGGATGAATCCACATTGATTTTCGAGCATTAATGACAGTATTAGAGGGTCTATCATATCTCAGTCTGAAATACACTGAATTTTGAGTTCTATCTGGATCTGCATAAGATAATTTATAAGATTCTTCTAAGTCATGAAAGTTTTGTCCTTGTTGTAAAGCTTTAAACCTTGATAATGCAGTATCTGTAGTATTCGTCATCATATGATTTCTAACTGTTTTAGTATCACTACTCAGATACCGTAACAATAAATTCTCATTAACATATTTTGTTTTAGAAATAGCTCGTTCCGCTTCAATCGATGTAAAAGGTGTTATATGTTCTAAATCATATATAGCATCCCTGACAGTAAAATATTGATTTTCTTTAAAAATAGGAGTTGGTAAGACTACAGGGCTATCTCCGATAATATTCATCTTTACACCTATTAGTACAAGTCGTTCTCGCATCTGAGGTGCACCAAAACTAGCTGCATTAAGAATATACTCACTATTAATTCTATACCCTAAATAATTGAACTTTGCCAACAAATAATCCATCACGTTATAAGATTTCACATCAATAATTAGATAACTATCTTTAATGCTTATTGCAGATACTTCTATGCCATTATTAAGAATTTCATTCATACGCATCATTATTTTTTCAATTTCAACAATTTCTTTAATTTTATCAATTATTTTCAAAAGAGTTTCATCACTACGATCACTCTGATTCAGCAAATCGCCAAGTTCCAACCACTGTTTTTTAAACGTTATAGACCAATACTTGTTGTGCATTGCCTCCCAATTATTAATACTTCGAGTTAGTATTCGCTCGTTTCTTTTAATATACTCTTTTGCTTCATTTGGTTTTTTATCTATTTGAGTTAATTTGGAATACAATAATTTATCATTGATTATGTAATCTCTTAATGACTCAACTTCCAGATTTTCAAGCAAGAATCCCATAATTTCGAATGTTCCAAGCGAGTTATTACCTAAAATTAATTTTTCTGAAAATAGATCTAATTTTAAAATTTCTACAATTTCTTTATGTTCTTGTTTAGAATAAAAGAACTTATGTTTTTTTGATTGCATGGCTTTCACATTTTCCATTACAAATGAACTAGGATTAAGTTCCTCTATCGCACGTACGTATTCTTTTACTAATTGATTGTTCATTGAGATTAAATTTGTTTTTTGGCGATTAGCATTAGAAAAACCTTGGCATGGAGGTCCTCCAAATACAATATCAATTTTAGGATAGCTAGCAAGTATTTCTTGTCTAAAATTCAAATTTCGAATATCCGAATATAATTTAATTTTATTATCTGTATTAAACGTTTTATGATTATGTTGATAAGTTTTCTTAGCAGACTCATTATTTTCCACAGAAGCAACGACATCTATGAGACCGGTTTGCATAAAACCAAGACTCATACCGCCAGCTCCAGAAAATAAATCTACTGCTTTTAATTTTTTTTCACTCATTATTTACGCCCCTCAAATGCGAACAATTGTTCCTTATACTAGCAACTTATCACTATTCAATAAGATTTTCAAGCAATTTATATAAGATATTAAGATATCACAAAATTTTATTTCTAGCTATATAAACATAGTTGATTCATTATATCTGATCAATCATAGACCACAAATATGTATGAATTGGAGAACTTCTCAAAAAGCTATTATGGAAGAGATGTCGCATTTGGATTAACAATCAATCTAATACTATTCTTATATAAAGTAACTGCTCCTTCAATAAGAAAAAGACTGGTTACTAATCGAAATAACATTGATCAGTAACCAATCTTTAGAGTTACTAAATAATTAATAAATTACTGAATTCTTTAGTATTAGATCTGCGACAACCATTACAAAACTTATATACTAATAAACCGCAACCAGTTGATTCAAGTACTTTAAGTATGACGATTGCTCGATACTTGGGCTTAAGTTGATTAAGTAGCTTAAAGATCTCTTCATTGATTTCTTCTTCCTGACGCGTTTCGATTATTGGTTGCTCAATTGTCATCTTATGCAGTAAGGCGAACATCCGCTTGTCCTTCTTCAACTTATTGAGACATAATCGGTGAGCTATCGTCATCAACCACCCAATAAAGTTCCCTTCATCTTTATATTGGTGCAAATGCTGAAAGGCGTTAATAAAAGTTTCCTGCACAATATCCTCGCCATCCTGACGACTAGTCAACATCGGATAACAGTATCGAAATACTTTTTGTTGACTCATCTTCACTAGTTCTGAAAAGGCTTGATGATCTCCATGCTGTGCTTTACTAACAAGATGTTCGATCTGTTCACTAGTCAATTGTTCCCCCCCTTTCTTGTATACCTACTAAAGTAACAATTGAAGTCTCGCAAATGTGACACTTTATTTCATTACGATCTAAATTTCATTTTTTTTGAAATCATCAATAGAAATTTGATACAATGAATAACTCGATAGTATGTTATTAAGACAATGGAGGTCAGTTCGAGTGAAAATACAAATCATCGGTGCCTCGGGCACCGGCAAAAGCACCTTAGCGAAATTCATTAGTGAACAAGAGAATATTAAGTGGATAGATACCGATTATTATCTGTGGAAAGACAATTCCTTTACAGTTAATAACCCGATAGAATTACGTAGAAGTATGTATGAAGAGGACATAGAAACTAATAGTAGCTACATCGTTTCTGGATCTGTTTTTTCGTGGTGTCCTGAAGGTTTTGTCGATCGTGATCTACTAGTATTCCTTTCCCTTGATGAGAGGGATCGTTTGGAACGATTACGCACAAGAGAAATAAAGCGAAACGGCTCGAATGCTATGTGGCTTGATGAAAATGGTTTATATACGAATGATTTTTTAGAATGGTGTAAAACATACTGGACGGAAGAAGATCAAAGTATCGGTGGTACTTTTGCAGAACAATTGTACCAGATGGAGCTATCCAAAAGTACTTTTATCAAGTTAGATAGCTCGCAACCTGTTGAACAATTGTACAAGGAGATAATGAATAAAATGCAATGAGTAAGTTTTTATAGATGAATAACAAGGAGTTATTGTTTAACCGCCATAACTCTTATCCGTTTATAATCTGCATACCAAGATCCATTTTGAAATAACTCAGCTCTAGCTTTGTTAGCTACTTTGGCAAATATAATGTTTTTCTCCTCTTCTTCAAAATCTGCGAAATAGTTATCTGCAAATGAGGTTAACCAATCAGTCAATCCATTCTCGCCATCTTCTAGTTTGGTTGGTCGATCAAAATGGATCGCATACGTTACCCGAAAACC
This sequence comes from Candidatus Pristimantibacillus lignocellulolyticus, assembly GCA_023639215.1. NCBI lineage: Bacteria > Bacillati > Bacillota > Bacilli > Caryophanales > Paenibacillaceae > Pristimantibacillus (SeqCode) > Pristimantibacillus lignocellulolyticus (SeqCode). The sequence goes on along the minus strand of CP097899.1, from coordinate 2,990,507 downwards.
CTGTTTTTCAAGCAAAGTACTATACTCGCCTATCGTTGGAAAGTACCAAGGATTATATTTTGTAGCATCTTTTCCGTACTCTTCTGTAAAAACTTCATTAATCGACTTAATAATTGTTACAACATTACCATATCCGCCGAATTCTGCAACAAATCTTCCTCTATCGGATAACGCATCCCATACACAAGCAAGCACTTTCTCGGGATTTTTCATCCAATGTAGAGCAGCGTTAGAAAAGACAGCATCGAAGGATTGTTTAACTGTGAAATCTTCACCGTTTTCAATTTCAAAATTAATATGAGGATACTTTTCGCGAGCTTTCTCAATCATCTCTTTGGAGTAATCCATACCAATTACATTTACTCCATAATTAGCAATAATAGAAGCCAAATCTCCCGTTCCACAACCTAGATCAAGAATATTTTCACCCTCCTGAGGGTTAAGAATTTCAACTACGCCCTTACCATATTCAGAAATAAAGCTTAATCTTTTGTCATATAAGTCCGACTTCCACACTTGATTCGAATCCATAACATACCAGCTCCTTATAATTAATAATGTACAGCTGTTTTTAAAGCATCCTTACCACTAAGGTTTATAGCTAACGAATCGTTTGTTTATTAATTACATTTTGTTACAATTCGATCCGCAAGTAAAATATATAATACCTATCTTATTTATAGTTATAAACTATAAATGATCTAACGTTAATAGGATGAATAACTAAAAGATCATAATAAGACAAAACCATTATACAAATAATAGAACAGTAACAGTCCCCCTATATTAGACACTTAAAAAGTGAATTTAATAGGGGGACCATTTTAGTGTTTAATATTTAGATATTTCAGTATGTTACTAACAGATGCAGTTAATATCTAGTATTTCATGACCATACCTATTGAACTACGATTTCTCCGATCAATCCAGCTTCGGAATTTGGTCCAACTATAACTTGGAAACTACCAGCTTCAACAGTTAGATTGTTATCTGCCGCTATGATCGAAAGATCAGAAGGTGATACCGTGAATGTGACAGTCTTCATCTCTCCGACAGCTAGACTCACTTTTGTAAATCCTTTTAGTTTCTTGAGAGGCTGTGTTACGCTAGCAGCTACATCCCGAATGTACAACTGAACAACCTCTTCACCAGAGTAATTCCCAGTATTCTTAACATCTACAGAAACAGATACAGAATCTGAGTTACTGATATGAGTAGAGCTTAAAACAAGATTGCTATATTCAAAATCTGTATAACTTAAACCGTAACCGAATGGATATAGCGCCTGTACTGGAGCATCAATATATCTTGATGAATACACGCCACCAGGTGGACGACCAGTATTTTTACGATAATAGTAAAGCGGGATTTGACCTACACTTTGAGGGAACGTCGCTGTCAGTTTTCCGCTAGGATTATAATCTCCAAACAGAACGTCTGCAATAGCATTTCCACTTTGAATGCCTAAGTGCCAAGCCTCTACAATTGCTGTAGCCGTTTCATCTAGCCAAACTGTCGTCAACGGACGTCCGTTAAATAATACTACGATAACTGGCTTGCCAAGCTTAATAGCTTCTTCCACTAGTTTACGTTGTTTTCCTGGCAAATCAAGTTCAGATCTGGAATTCCCTTCACCGCTCATCGTTTTACCTTCACCTACGGCAATGATAGTTACATCAGCTTTAGCAACAGCAGCTAGTGCCTGTTCAAAGCCGTTCTCAACCTCACTCTCTATACCACAACCTTCCGCGTATAGAAGCTCTGTGTCTGGAGATATTTTCGCTTTAATTCCGTCAAGTAGAGAAACAACATCGTCTGGATTACCATCAGCTGCCCAACAACCTAATGGATCTGTCGTATTCGTTGCTAGTGGTCCAATAACAGCTAGCGTTTTTAATTGCTTCGTCAAAGGAAGCGTGCGATTATCATTTTTCAGCAATACAATAGACTCTCTTGCTGCTTCTCGTGCTAATGACACATGTTCCTCAGATAATATTATGTTCTCGTTCAGCGCCGGATTAACTTGAGCGTTGTCGAACAATCCAAGCTTCATTTTTAATGCCAATATTCGTCCTACAGCTGAGTCGATCAAGCTTTCTTCAATACGACCTTCTTTGACAAGTTTCGGTAAATATTTATAGTAAATTCCTGAATGCATGTCCATATCCGTACCCGCTTTAATTGCAATTTCACAAGCTTCCTCGGCATCTTTGGCAACTCCATGAGTAATAAGCTCTCCTAGTGCATTGTAATCACTAACAAGAACACCTTCAAAACCCCACTCCTCACGTAAAATCGTCGTAAGCAAATAACGATTAGCACATGCAGGAATACCATTCATCTCGTTGAAGGACGCCATAATACTAAGTGCTCCTGCTTCTACAGCTTTACGGAAAGGAGGCAGAATCACTTCACGTAGTACTCTATCCGATACGTCTACCGTATTATAATCACGACCCGATTCAGCAAAGCCATAACCAGCATAATGCTTCGGACAGCTTGCAACAGATAAGCTTTCATTTGTGGAATCTTGCACTTCGGTACCATCAACCCAAGCTTCAGCCATAATCTCGCTTAGATGAGGATCTTCTCCCATGGTTTCAGCGATTCTTCCCCATCTTGGATCTCTAGTAATATCGATCATTGGAGCAAATACCCATGAAATACCATCTGACGCCGCTTCCTTGGAAGCAACTTCTGCAGTTCTTCTTATTAGATCCGGATTCCAGCTTGCCGATTGAGCGAGTGGAATTGGGAATACGCTGCGATAACCATGAATAACGTCTCTTCCGACAATCATAGGAATTCCAAGTCGTGATCTTTCAATTGATTGCTGTTGTATTGTATTGGATTGTTCAACGCCAGATAAATTAAACAAAGAGCCTAACATACCTTTATTTAGAAGATCCTTCATGATTTCATTAATTTCACCGCCGGCGTCGGGATTTATTGCATGAAATCCCCAATCAAATTGCGACATTTGACCAACTTTCTCTTCAATCGTCATTTGAGAAATTAACGATTGTACTTTCTCCTTGATTTCTAGCGAAAATAAATTTTTCTTTGCTACCATCTGAACCATCTCCTTTATATCTTTTACACATAATTATGAAGGAAACGAGAGAGTAAGTGTAGAAACAAACTAATGATAAACCTATACGATCTGCTTACTGAAAAGGAGAAGAATATAATATGGAATCTCAAATACAGTTGAAGTTCTGTGCGTATATGTACCATACTACCCCTTTTAGAAACACTTATAAATTTGGACTTGAATCCTATATTATTCGACTACAGACTGAAGGATTTTGCCATGCATTAATTTCGGGACAAACAGAGGTTATAGAGCCTGGCGATCTTCTACTATTCAGACCGGGTGATATATATGATCTTAAAATCGGCGAGCTTGGTCCAAGTGGGGACTATTATGTTGTTTGCAGCGGAGATTGGCTAGATGAATGGTGGAAACTTCAGAGAAGACCTCATAAAACAAAAATTGGGGAGAATAGCAGAATAGCCGCTATTTGGCAACAGTTGATACTCGAGCAACGAAGACTTGATGGTGGAAACCTAGCACTAATAGACACTCTGATGAAAGCACTCTGTTATTTACTAGATAGAGCACTAGATGAAGCAAAATCTTACACTTCTGGTCCGAAACTACTATCCTATAAAATCAAACATTATATAGAGGAGTACGCACCTACTCCTTTCTCATTAGACGATGTGGCAAAACATGCAGGGCTAAGTGTGTCCCGATCAGTTCAGTTATTCAAAGCTGAGTTCGGGATGTCCATTATGCAGTATGCGCAGAAGGTGCGACTTGCGATGGCTCTTGAGTTAATGGGGAAAAGTCCGCTTACACTCGAACGTATCGCAGAAGAAACTGGGTTCGGCAGCTATACTTACTTTCATCGTGTGTTTCAGCGATATTACGGAATAGCTCCTGGTGCGTACCGCAAGCAAAGAGCAGAAGAAGATAAAGTTTAGATATCGAGCCGACACTTGCGTAACGAATAAGTGAATACAAGAAATTAAAAACGAGCCGAAAGATAATCAGGAGATAATCCTGAAATCGCTCGGCTCGATAACTAGATCTATGCGACAATGGAGCTAATACGTAACCCTTCCTCCTGGCTTAAATCCACGAAAACATCATCTATTTTAATTAATGGCGTTTCTATTCTATGTGGGTTTAACATTACTACTTTTCCTAATCTTCCATCCGTTAACACTACTTGTTTCCCTACAGTTCTTTTCATCATATTTTCAAGGAATAACGATACGATTTGTGGATTCAGCTCGCCAAATCTCCCATGTCCCATTTGACTAACAATTTCATGAAAAGGTATCGGTTCATGATAGGGACGCTTAGAGGACATCGCATGAAAAACATCAGCTACTGCGACAATGGAGCTAAATAATTCGATATTTGTTTTCTTCAACCCTAGAGGATATCCCCTTCCATCTTCGCGCTCATGATGTTGTAAAGCAACACGTGCAACTTTAGTATTTAATCCGGTTGTAGCTTTTAACAAATCATATCCGAGGATCGTGTGCTTTTTCACGATATTAAATTCTTTATCTGTTAGTTTCCCAGGCTTATTTAGAATCTCTATTGGGATATGAACTTTCCCAACATCATGTAACGTCGCCGCTAGTGATAAAATGGAAAGTTCAGATTCGTCTAAATTCATCCAAGTACCAATAAGCGTTGATAATATACCCACCCCAATATTGTGTTGATAAGTATAGTCATCCTTCGCTTTGATTGCCTCAAACAACTCAAAAATATCTTGGTGTTTTGTCATATCATGAATGTTAGGAAGAATCTCTTTTCTAATTTCCATTAAAGGAACTTTACGAAATATTGATATGGATTCGAATAACTCTTTCGATTTTGAAACTGTCTGTTGAAAACTATTACTTAATTGAACATTATCATTATTATTTTTGTTAGATTCTTTAGTTGCTAAGATAATAGAGTTTACGTCTATTCTATGATTATTCAATAACCTTATAGCTTCATGGTTAAGAATAGTTTCGGCAGGAACAATTGTAATCCCAAAAGAATTAATAATATCATTTTCTACTTTTCTTCCTATAAGATGTTCCAATGCCTCGTTACCCCCTACTATAATAGTATTATTTAACTATATTAACATATTTTTATTGTAAAGATGTCATAATACCGTTAATAATTTCCACAAATATGATTATTAGTTATGTAATTAGGAGGGGTAAGTTAAGTTTAAATTCAATCTATAAGATAATAATTCCTATGTTCTAGATTCTAAGAAAGGCTTGTATAAGCTTGTGATGGGCTTTATAAACAAAAAAAGACTAGAGCATGGTTGAGGTTACCCCCGACCATGCTCTAGTCTTAGTGAATTTACTTACAGTAATATTATTAATATAGTTATTTAATCAACAACAAAGCTAGTGGATAGCAATTTACAGATTTATCATACTAACGACTAGTTAGCTAAACTTACGCTGTCTTAACGCCTCATATAATAAAACTGTTGTTGCCATAGCTACGTTCAACGATTCGCTATTACCTTCCATCGGGATAATGATTGTCTTATTCACTAGCGCTTCTACTTCGCTAGAAAGACCATCTCCCTCACTCCCCATAACTAGCCAAGATCCATCTTGCCAGTTATAACTGTAGCAATTATCTGTTGCTTGAAGACTTGTCCCTACAATGTGAATACCTTGTTCCTTTGCCTTCTGAATATACGATGTTATATCACCTTCAATAATTGGCAGATGGAATAACGACCCCATTGTGGAACGGACTGTCTTAGGATTATATAGATCAACGCAACCTTTGCCTAATATGACAGCATTAGCCCCTATAGCATCGCTACTACGAATAATCGTGCCTACATTACCCGGATCACGCACGCCATCTAATACAACGACAAGTCCTTTTTTATCGTATAATGCTTCTTCCGAAATTTTGAATTTTCCTAATACCGCAAAGATTGGCGGAGCAGTCTCCGTTCCCGTGCATTTTGACATCACTTGCTTTGAAGCTTTATACCACTCCGTATAGCTTGGTACTTGTTCAGTAATTGCGGAAATCTCTGTAGGTAATCCACGATCAGCATCGTAGACAATGGCTTCTATTGCAACGCCTGATTTCACTGCTTCTTTAATGAGATGAATCCCCTCTATAATAAACATACTTTGGCGATCACGATGCTTCTTCTCCAGCAAGGATGACCATAGTTTTACTCGCTCATTCGCAACGGATGAAAGTAATAAATGTTCTTTCGTCATGTAATGTCACATACCTTCTACAAATTTGATCAATAACTTGAATGATACCCCATTTAACTGGGAAGAGTAAAGTTATTGCAGTCAAATTTATCAATAAACATCAAATTTGTATTTGTTGGTATCAATTCGACTCGGATAAATGATGAAAAACTTATGGGAGGCAATATTTTATGCAAAATTTCGATCTAAGACAAGCTATTATTCAACGTGTTCAAGACAACAGTAAAGCAGAATTAAATGAGACGATTACTGACTCTGTAAATGCTGATGAACGAGCATTACCAGGATTAGGTGTGCTTTTTGAAATTATCTGGAAAGATTCTAATGAAGCACTACAATCTTCTATGGTGAATACGCTATTTGAACATCTGCAATCGGATCATAATTCTTCAACTGCATCTCCATCATATTGAGTCTCAAAAAAAGATTTTGATTGATATACTGTCACGCCATTAACAAGCGTTGTATGTACAAATGGAATCTGGTGAAAGTGGTCGACAATAATTATGTCGGCCGCTTTGCCAACTGCAATAGATCCAAATTGATGTGATATTTTCATTGCCTCTGCAGGATACAATGTTGCTAGTTTTGTGGATTCATGAAGTGGTAGAACTTGATCATTAGCTAATTTGAATATTGCTTGAAGGATGGATGAAGGGTGATAATCAGAGCATACAATATGAGCTGCTCCATGTTGTATTGCTTCTACTGCCTTCAAATTATTATCATGCGAGGCTCCGCGTACGACATTTGGAGCTCCTACGCACACTTTCATTCCACTACTCGTTGCATACTTTGCTACTTCTAAAGTTATCGGAAACTCACTTACACTTACTCCGCTTTGCACCGCTTGATCGATTTTCTCATTCGTATCATCATCATGTGAAGCAACAGCAATATTCCGTATATTTGCTAGTAAAGCAAGTTCTTTTAGATAATTCCAATCTACTTCGTTTTTACGTTCCATTAATTCATCTACGATCATTTTAACTTCATCAGAAGTTACTCCTTGATTTTTCATTACATATTTTTCAAATGAGCCCGGTGCTCGGTATTGTCCTTGCCCAGGTGAATGGTCCATGTAAGATAGATAGTGAATATAGTTTTCCTTAATATACTGTTCTACAATAGGCAACCCTGCATGATAGGAAACTTCAAACCGCAGATGTACACGATTTCGTACAATCCCCCGCTCTGTATTATAGCGGTGAATAAGCTGGACAAGCTCCGTCATGAGATGGACTCCTCGTAAGCTCAGTCCCACTCCGAGTGATAATGAATGATACATCGTCGTAATACCATGAAGTGGTAGTTTTCTTTCAAATTCTAATAACGAGAGTTCTAATGGGAATAATGTATTTGGTCTTGGTTGAACTTCCTTTTCTATGGCATCACAATGAATATCTATTAAGCCAGGTAATACATGGAGTCCAGCAGCATCAATGATTCTAGCTTGTGGATGTTCTAATAACCATTTTTCTAAAAGTTCTTCACTAGTTATGAGTTGTTCGATTAATCCTTGATGTATCACTATAGAAGCTTGAACAGTCTCAACCTCGGTGACTACGCTGCCTTGATGAATAATGATATAGTCATTATTTCGCGATATCGTCGATTCCTCAGTGTATTGTGTTCTCATATAGCCTCCTGCACTAATTTACTACTTTTACAATTTATATACATTTTTATTATATTGGAATAAATTATTTTTATCCAGTATTTGCATTGAATTAACAATTTATTCTACATAAAGTTTCACATTTCGATTTAAAGCACAAAAAAGACTATCCCACGATAACTTGGATAGTCCAGTATCTCTATATATGCAATAGTTGTTGCATATAAGGACTTAATAATACCCTCTTCGGGTCCATTTCAGATTGAATGGCGATGAAATCATCCCATCGCTTATATAGTTTTTGTAGTTGAGCCCCTTTAAGTGAGTGCATTTTCCCCCAGTGTGGTCTCCCATCGTAATGCAAAAAAATCTCTTCCATCGTATTAAAGTATTGCTCATATGGCATGCCTCGGTACATATGAATTGCAATATATGCGGAATCTCGTTCATATGATGGGCTAAGCCATATATTATCTCTTGCAACATATCTACATTCAACTGGAAAATGAACTCGAAAATTATGTTTATCCATCGCTTTACGCATATCACGAATAACATCTTCCATTGTTTCTGCTGGCACATTATATTCCATTTCATTGAAGCGAACCTTTCGCTTTGTTGCATATATTTTATGACTATATGCTGCTTTCGTCGTTACTGGGATATTAGAAGCACTCAAACGACTTATCGTCTTTGTTAACGATGGCATAGCTTTGCAAATCATCGACATAGCACCAAATAATGAGTTTTCCATAATATGCTCATTAAAATAATCTCTTATAGGAGTCTCAGGCGTGGAAAAGTTAACTTCATTCATAATTTTCACTTGGCAAGTATTGGCATAAGGAAACCAGTACATCTCAAAATGTCGATTTTCCTCTGCCAATTGAGACATTTGCGGTAAGCACTTATCAAGTTGCATCCTCATGCTCTCATATCCCAATAAATAAGTTGCTTTTAATTTTAGTTTTACTTGCACAATAATACCAAGTGACCCTAAAGAGATTTGCAAAGCTTTAAATAATTGAGGATGAGATTCTTCCGTGCACTCTATAATTTCTCCAAGTCCGTTTACAACAGTTAGTCCAATCACTTGGGTCGATATCGAACCAAGCCGCTTACCGGTACCATGTGTACCTGTACTGATTGCACCCGCAATAGATTGTACATCTATGTCACCCAAATTCACTTGAGCAAGTCCTTTAGCATGAAGAAGCTCCCCAAGCAGTTTTAACTTCGTACCTGCCCACACTGTAGCTGTATTTTCACTCCTATTGACATTAACTATCCCTTGCATCTCATCTAAAGACATTAGCACCTGATCAGATGCTGCAACAGCACTAAATGAATGGCCTGAACCAACAACTCTTATGTATTTCCCTTCTTTTGAACATTTCACTACAATAGAAGCTACCTCTTCAATTGTTCGTGGATAGGCTAATTCCTCAGGGGCCGCAATTACAGTACCTGACCAGTTTCTCCATTTTCTTAGATGGACAGCAGTGTTACTCATAAGAAACACTCTCCCTCTCCTCGGTAGGTTGAATATTCATCTACAATGATATTACCTTCTACCGCATATAACTTAGAAAAGCGTTCACATAATTCTCCTGCTTTAGCATGCCTGAAAAATATAGGATCACCTATCTCTAGACTTATGTCCTCGGGGCATTGAAGTGGGGTTTGAACTTCACCTGCTCCTTCTTGTGAAAGTAACTTTAATCCATATGGAAGATGTGGTGTTGGTAACTTATCAATTCCCACTGCTCCTGATCCTATATAACCTCCACCTAAGCAAGTTACTATACGTTCCGTAGGTTTTCTCACAATTTCTACAGCATACCCTACTGCAGGCAAGTATTTGAAATTTGAGTAACTATCGAATAGTGCTGGTGAGAAGAAACCCGATCCTACCGTAATCTCTGTTACCCCTTCTTCTAGACTCGAGCTATCCATACTACCAGTTCCACCTGCATTGACGAATTCAAGCTGCACTCCTAATTCTGAAATTCCTTTAAGCACTTCCGCACGTCTTCTAGCTACTTCTCTAATAGCATTTCGTTTTAGACCTTTAATCAATTGATTTTTGATCCATTGTCCTTCTACCTGATCGCCTATACCAGCAATTTGTGCCTCATATCCCATAATTCCGACTAAAGTCAATGATTGACATTGAAGAATTCTTTCAACGATTGGCTTAGTCTTCTCCCAAGATGTAATCGGAGAGCGTCTTACTCCAAAATGTAGAATAGGATACGTCACAGACATATCAATATCTAGACAGATTCTAACCTGACACTTACATTGATCGGCAATTTTCTGCAACTGTTCTACATGATACAAAGAATCTACCATGAACGTTACTAATCTTTTATCACCTGCTTGCATTACTAAAGAAGAAATGTCTTTCTCATTCCACGTCGGATAGCCAAGTAATATATCATCAAAATCGTGCTTCAAAAGAAATATAGCTTCTCTAACTGTAAAACACATCAGTCCTTGGAAAATTTGATTAGCATTCATAATTCGTTTTAGTATTTCCACACAGCGAATAGACTTTGTTGCTACACGTATTTTTTTACTAGCTGCCTTTAAAGCAATCGCTTTCATATTTGCATCCAGTAGATCAAGATTAACATAAGCAAACGGCATTTCAATACTATTGAACGTCTGCTTATATTGTTTATATTGAGGAGAAAGCATATAACATCCCCCTTTCTATATATGTCTTTTCCTTTATATTGTATTATTCTTCGATATCCCCTAATTTCCTTTAATATTACATTTTCAATGCTAAATATTCGAAAGTATGATAATCGAAAAAAATCAAATATAAGTCATTAACTAAATAATAATACGATAGGAAATCAACGATATACCTTTCGTCTCTTATATGTATGTATCTATGTATATTGCTGTATAAATATACTACTTCAATAATAGATATCTTCTTATTAAAATAACCTACCTCACATATTTCATAGAAATATGTGAGGCAGGTTATAATTTAGCATTACTTATTTATAATAGTATCGTTACATAATTTGAAAATCTCTTTTTCCTTGAGGACGTAATTCTGGCTTTTCACAACTACTCTTCATCATGTAATGTTTTCCTTCAGCAGATGCATCGTGAATACCGTGCATAACCTCAAGTACGTGATAACCCAATTGACCACTCGCTCGATGATTACGTCCTTCAAGAATAGCCGCTGCCATATCAGCCGCTCCTAATCCACGACTATTTTCAGTATTTTTGAATAAATGTGGGATAGTCGACCACTCTGAAGCACCTGCTCGGTTAATTTTTATTACTCCACCAAATGTATTTGGATCTGGAACAAGTAAAGTTCCTTGACTACCGTAAACTTCAATTCTCGGTAAAGTGGAGTGTCCAGGTGTATCAAATGTTGTAAGTATCGTCCCCATAGCTCCACAAGCAAAATCCAATACGCCAGCAATATGTGTAGGCACTTCAACTTTAATCTTCTCCCCATATTTAGGCTGACTCGTAATTGTACGTTCAGGATAAGAAATGTTAGCAGAACCAGTAACTCTCGTTATAGGTCCAAGCATTGCAACTAACGCAGTTAAGTAGTAAGGTCCCATATCAAACATTGGTCCACCGCCAACTTGATAGAAGAATTCTGGATTTGGATGCCAGCTTTCATGTCCACCAGTTAACATAAATGCTGTGGCACCGATTGGTGTTCCAATCCAGCCATCCTCGATCACTTTGATTGCAGTTTGAAGTCCACCACCTAAAAACGTATCCGGTGCGCTACCTACATAAAGTCCTTTTTGCTCTGCTATCGCAATTACTTGTTCTGCCTCTTCACGGGTTACCGTAAATGGCTTCTCTACATAAACATGTTTACCAGCTTCTAAAGCTCGAATACTAACACTAGCGTGTGCTTGAGGAATTGTTAGATTAATTACCATTTGAACTTCTGGATCTGCCATAAGTTCATCTACAGAATAACCTTTAATTCCATGCTGTTCTGCCTTTTCAACTGCACGCGCGACATCTAAATCTGCAACAGCGATAACTTCCATAGAATCGAATTTTTTACCATTTTCCAAATAAATGCCGCTTATGTTTCCCGCTCCGATAATTCCAACTTTAATTTTATCCATTCCCGTAATCACCTTTATCCTCTTATGCGATTTTATGTTTTAGAGTTCATATTCGATGTCGATTAACCTGCCTGCGTCACTTCGTTACCGAAATCCGCTTTTTGAACTACATCTTAAAGTTGGTTATCTTGCATCCCTGTATAGGCACCTGACACTGCCCCTACAGATTGCGCTAAAGTTTTCCCATCCGCACACCATAAGAATCCACGGCGCATCATTTCTTTCACTTCATCAATTTTCATAATGTTCGCTTGATGACCTAAAGAATTGTAGTATACGCGACCAACACCCCAACGCTTTGTCCAAGCAACCGGCATATCTACTGCTTTATTCAGTGAATGTGGACCGTCTACAATTGGGAATCTAGTCGTTGCTAGTACCTCAACTGCCGGATCAACATGCATATAATATTGCTCAGTAGAAACTTCAAAATTTCTAATTCCATCGACTAATGAGCTTGAGCTATTATTAATTTCCACTGTGTATTGAACACCATCATTACCAGGATGCGCAACCCATTGTCCACCTGTCATGAACTGCCAATCAACATTTTTGCGGAAAGAATCACACATACCACCATGACAGCCTGCAAGTCCAACACCACTTTGCACAGCTAGCGAAACATTATCAACTAGCTTCTGATCAATTTCACCCATTGTCCATACCGGTACAATCAGATCCAAACTTTTCAAATATTCAGCATCCGCAAATGCTTCTAATGAGGATTGAACATCAACCTGAAATCCTTCTTCTTCTAATTGTTGTTGGAATAGTGCTGCTACTTGCTCTGGTTGATGACCATCCCATCCACCCCAAACGATTAAAGCCTTCCGCATATAAATCCCCCTAAAACTTTTCGTAGTATTATATTGATAGCTTCTTCGCAACGAAAAGTTACTCCGAAAGCATATACCAAACTTTTCGTAGTATTATATTGATAGCTTCTTCGCAACGAAAAGTTACTTCGAAAGCATATACCAAACTTTTCGTAGTGTTATATTCTTACCTTCCTTGTAACGAAAATATTATCTAAACTTCACTGATAGCTACCCATCTGCGTTCTTCTATCGAGCGTTCGACGGCTTCCAAAACTTCTTGACATTTTACACCGTCTACGAAGTTTGGACTTGGTTGTCTATCTTCCTCAAATGCTTTCATTAACTCTACGACTTCGTGTGTGAACGTATGCTCATAACCGATCGTATGTCCTGCTGGCCACCATGCATCCATATAAGCATGCACAGAATCAGTAGCTAACACACGACGGAAACCTTGCACATCAGCGGCATCATCGGTAAAGTAAACTTCCAACTCATTCATTCGTTCAAAGTCAAAGCGGATACTTCCTTTACTACCATTAATCTCGAAACCATTTGTACAACGATGTCCACCTGCAAATCTAGTAGCTTCAATGCTACCTAATGCTCCATTTTCGAAACGAGCCATTATAAGCGTTGCATCGTCAACAGTAACTGGTCCCATTTCAGTAGAGTTAGATCCCCCCGTTGCACTAAGTCCGGTCATACCTTCAGCAATTGGACGCTCCTTAATGAATGTATCACTCATACCGATTACTTCTTGGAATTCTCCAACAAGGAAACGAGCCGTATCAATAACATGAGCTCCAAGATCTCCCAATGAACCTGATCCAGCAATTTCTTTTTGCAGTCTCCATACGAGTGGGAATTGCGGATCCATAATCCAGTCTTGTAAAAACTGACCACGGAAATGATAGATCTGACCGATTCTACCTTCTTCAATTAACTTTTTAGCTAACTGAACAGCTGGAGCAAATCGATAATTGAAACCTACCATATGTTTCACGCCAGCTGTCTCAGCTTCTTCTAGCATCTCTCTTGCATCTGCTAATGATAGTGCAAGTGGTTTTTCGCAGAATAAATGCTTACCCGCTCTGGCAGCAGCAACCGCTATATCTTTGTGAGCATCACTAGGTGCATTTATATCAACTACATCAATTTCATCTCGTTGTAATAACTCTCTCCAATCTGTCACTGCCTCTTCCCAGCCAAATTGTACTCTTGCTTTCTCAAGTGCTACAGGATCGCGCCCACAAATTGCTTTCATCTCAGGTGCAACGGATTGTGGAAAGAACATTGGTAATACACGATAAGCATTACTATGTGCTTTCCCCATAAATTTATAACCAACCATACCAACGCGAACTTTTTTCATATTGATGTCCACCCTTCATATCAAGTTATTTTATGAGCTTTGTCTAACTACTAGCTTTACAGGTAGAATGCGACTATTTGATTGTTCCTGATCATTAGTTGGCTCTAGCAGCATACTCGCAGCTTGAACGCCCATCTCGTAGAAAGGAACTGCTACAGACGATAGTTTTGGGGAAACAATGCGCGATCCATCGGAATCATCATAACCAATAATCCGATAATCTTTACCTGCCTCAAGACCGTAGTTCGTTAATCCATCCATAACGCCGATTGCCATTCGATCATTCGCCGCGAATATTCCATCTATATGACCTTCTTTAATTAATACAGCTAATGAAGTCGCTGCAACAATACCACTTTTCCGGCTATAATTACCTTCAAATAGCCATCTAGGATCCATACTTATACCTCGTTCAGTCAGTGCACGTATGTAACCATTGTGCCTATCTACACTATTCGAAAATTGAGTAGGTCCATTCAAAAATGCTATTTTTTCACTGCCACGATCAAGAAGATGATTAACAGCCTCATAACTTCCTCTTTCATGATCCCCATCTACAAATGCGTATTGTTTTTCATTGAATTTTTGATTAATAATCACAAAGGGAAAATGATTATCTTCAAGATCTTGTAAAGCATCTCGTTCATCCTCTGTGTCAGTTGCACCTAAAATAATGCAACTATCGATCTTTTTAGAGCGAAACAATCTACTATAATCCTTCTTATCCGATGTCTCTTGGAATAGCATAAGAAGATCTACATTCGCTCTCCTTGCTACCTCGGCGATGCCACTTAATATTTCAGAAAAGTAGTAAGTGGAAAACAAATGCACTTTAGGAACGTAAGGTAATACCACTCCAATATTCCCACTTTTTTGACGGGCTAGTTGCTGAGCTAACGCATTCAGTTCATAGCCAAGCTGTTCGGCTGCTTTCATGACCTTATCACGCGTTTCTTGCTTAATTGGACTTACATTATTCATTACGCGTGAAACGGTCGCCTCCGATACTCCTGCTAGCTTAGCAACATCCTTCCTACTCATTCATTAACCTCCTCCAACTTTTCATCACTTCTTGATTCTACTTCACTGAAATGAAAAGTAATTCGAAAGCATATACTACTACTTTTCATCACTTCTTACTATTACTACCTCGCATATGAAAAGTACTTCGAAAGCATACTCAACAACTTTTCATTACTTCTATTTATGCGAATGATAAAAAAATATCCATAATGTACACGCGTTCATTATTTCATGTAATCGTTTTCTTGTCAATCGTTTCTATAACATTAAAATGTCTTTTATCTTTACAAGTTACCACATATTCGCTATAAAAAAAGATCGCTCTAAGGAGCGATCTCTAAAAATTTTGTATTTGGATTTTTATCAACAGCCGTACGCATCGCATACTCATTTTCGAATAGAGCAACATAATTGCCTTTCTTATCTTTAACGAGTGTAGAATTGATACGGAATTTACTTGGATCAATTTTCTCATCAATAATCCAACGTGCAAACTGGAACGTCATACGATGAAGTTGAAGTTCGACTCCATATTCAGCTAACATTCGATGTTGGAATACTTCAAATTGCAATTGACCAACTACCCCAAGAATCGTTTCACTAAAACTACCTACGGAATAGAATACTTGAATTGTACCCTCTTCAGTTAATTGATCAATACCTTTTTGATACTGCTTTTGTTTTAAGGCATTTTTCACAGTAACTTTAGCAAAAATTTCTGGTGAGAATGTTGGTAATTCATTAAATACAATATCTTTACCTTGTGATAAAGAATCTCCAATACGGAAAATACCCGGATCGAACAAACCGATAATATCACCTGGATAAGCAACGTCAACAATATCACGATCTTGAGCAAGAAACTGCTGTGGTTGGGCAAGCTTAATCGTCTTACCATTACGTACATGTTTAACTGACATTCCACGCTCGAAACGACCAGAACAAATACGTAAGAAAGCAATACGATCTCGGTGAGCAGGATTCATATTCGCTTGAATTTTGAACACATATCCACTGAACTTCTCATCAGAGGGTTCAACTGGACCTTCTTCACTTAGTTTCGGGCCTGGTTTTGGTGCAAGTTCCAAGAAGTTATCAAGGAAAGTTTGTACACCAAAATTATTAACCGCACTACCGAAGAAGATTGGCGTCAATTCACCAGAACGAACTTTGTCATAATCGAAAGCATCGCCAGCAACATCTAATAGTTCAAGATCAGATATCAATTGATCTGTTAGAAAATCACCAGCCATCTCGCGAATGATTGGATCGTTATAATCATCGACTTTTTTCACTTCGATCGTATTGTGATCTTTCCCTTGGAATAGCTCAACTTGGTTTTTCATACGATCATACACACCACAAAGCTCACGACCAGAACCAATTGGCCAGTTCATCGGTACGGAACGAATACCAAGCACTTGCTCTAGTTCTTCCATTAGATCGAACGGAGATTTACCTTCACGGTCTAATTTATTAATAAACGTAAAAATCGGAATACCGCGTTGACGACATACTTGGAACAACTTAATAGTCTGTGCCTCGACACCTTTAGCTACGTCAATAAGCATTACTGCACTATCAGCAGCTGTTAGCGTACGATACGTATCTTCAGAGAAATCTTGGTGACCAGGTGTATCCAATATGTTAACTCGATGTCCCAAATAATCAAATTGCATAACGGAAGATGTAACAGAGATACCACGTTGCTTCTCAATTTCCATCCAGTCTGATGTAGCATGACGACTAGCCTTACGAGCCTTAACAGACCCGGCAAGACGAATGGCTCCTCCGAATAGGAGGAGCTTCTCTGTTAATGTTGTCTTACCTGCATCGGGATGGGCGATAATAGCAAATGTGCGTCGCTTGTCAACTTCTTGTATTATTTCTTTACTTAGACTCATACTTGCCTTCCCTTCATTACTCGTAGTACAGGAGTAACTGACTTCTTCTTATTTCAATAAAGGCGAACTTCTATTATCGGCTATTTGTAATCCAAATAACATTATCTTCATCTTGACCATTTACCGGCCACCAGTGGAAATTATCTTTGGCTAACAAATCATCCGAAGCTGTTGGACCCCAAGAGCCTGCAGGATAGAATTGTAGATCACTAGATTCTTCACGCCAAGCTTGAGCGATTTTATCAACAAATGACCATGCATGTGAGACTTCATCCCAGCGCGTAAAGTACGTAGAATCACCATGTGCAGCATCATTAATTAGACGCTCGTACGCTTCTGGTGTATTAATACCTACTAAGCAGCTTTGGCAGAATTCCATATTTACTGGCTGAACTTCATTGTCAGACCCCGGTTTCTTAGCATTTAGTTTAATATAAATGCCTTCCATTGGGTTAACACGAATAACTAATAAGTTTGGTGCAAGATTATGCTTTGTACCAAATAGTATGTTATTTGCAACGGGTTTGAATTCAATTACAACTTCTGTTGTTTTAACTGGTAGACGTTTACCTGTACGGATGTAGAATGGAACGCCTGCCCAACGGAAGTTATCGATCATTACTTTTGCAGAGAAATACGTTTCAGTTGTAGAACTATCATCAACCGAATCCTCTTCACGGTAACCTAGCAACGCTTTGTCACCAAATTTACCTGCTGAATATTGACCACGAATAACATTATTACGAACATCATCGCTTGATGTATAGTTACGTAATGAGCGTAGTACTTTTACTTTCTCATCGCGAACATCTTCACCTACAAGACGACTAGGCGGTTCCATAGCAATCATGGACAACATTTGAAGCATATGGTTTTGCCCCATATCACGCAATGCACCTGATTTATCATAGTATCCACCACGATCTTCTACTCCAACCGTTTCAGATAGAGTTATCTGTACATTCGCAATATGTTTATTATTCCAAAGTGGCTCAAAGAATGAGTTAGAGAAACGTAGCACTTGAATATTTTGAACCATTTCTTTACCAAGATAGTGGTCAATACGGAATATTTCTTCTTCCTTGAACACTTGGTTCAATTGCTTGTTCAACTCTTGTGCAGACGGTAGATCATAACCAAAAGGTTTTTCGATAACTAGACGATGCCAACCTTTAGATTGTAACATACCACCATCACGCATATTGAATGACACAGGTCCAAACAACGACGGTGCTAATGCTAGATAGAACAAACGATTACCAGGTATATCGAATTGTTCATCAAGTTCAGAAGAAAGAGCATCTAAAGCTTTAAAGCCTTCCACATCGTTTATATCAAGAGACATATATACGAAATGTTCTGCAAATCGATTCCACATATTTAGATCATCAGCTTTATATCGACAGAATTCATTGATGGAATCATATAGATCTGAGCGAAACTGCTCATTAGTACGTGGACGACGAGCTAAGCCAACAACTGCAAAGTTTTCCGACAATTTTCCTTCTTTATATAAACTGAACAATGCCGGGAATAGCTTACGTCGCGCCAAATCTCCAGTTGCACCAAACAAATAGTAGATAGCACCTTCTGGTGAAACGGATTCAATTGAAGTATTGTAGGTCATTTGTCTCATTCTTTCTTTATAATATTTATACATATTTACATGTAATGTAGTTTAGCATATTCATCCTCAATTCGCCATGAAGTTTGCATAAAAATTACTAATAAACATGTTAAGTACTTCTAATTAGTTTAATTTTCGACCATAATTTCACCGAATTCCCCACTAATAAGCGGAATTGCTAAAGTAATTGTTACTTCATTGTCTATACTACTGTGGTGTTCTGATAATTGTAAATTAGCCATTTTCCCATTATTAACCCATCTAGATGTTTGGACACTATTTGTAAATAATGTACTACTTTTTGTTCCTGTATCCTCATACTGCTCCACAATTTTACTAATCGACAGGTTTTGTAATGTTTTTAAACTCTCATCATTTTTAGCTGTGCCAAAAACTTTCATACTTAATTGTGCTTGAGGATCTTGAACAGTAATTAGAGTATGCAATTGGTGAACATATGATTTCATGCTTTCTAATCTATCTATATTACCTTGCTCAATTCGCAATAAAATTATTGAAGTATTAATATCATTTGCCTGCTCAATTAGACTTAATTGCAAATGACTTCCTTGTAATGCTCCAAGTCCATCAATCGTTGCTCCATTATGTCTAATGTTTTTTGGAAGAGGCTCACCTTTATTCCCCTTGAAAAATTGCTCAGTTAGTTGTTGAAAACTTGCCTGAGATAATGATGTATCCCAACGTAAATTCCATTCACCTTCAGTAGCACCATCTAATAGTAGCTCATCGCTCCATTTCCATAGTAACGATAAATCAGATAACTCAGCCTGTAGGTTGGTTTGTTGAGCCGTTGATTTTTCTTGCATCCAAGCAAACAACATTAATACAACTACAATGGTTACTGTTAAAATCAACTTCCACCGAGATTGTTTTTGTGGTTTAGACTTCGGTGCCATCATATATACCATCATTATCCCCCCGACTCGCCTGTGATCACGATGTCTTGCTTCGTCGCTTATTCGACTGCGAATATGGCATTCATCGTTTATTCCAGTGCTCACGTACCAACTACGTACGTTCTGCGCTTCATTGCACTAGCTTCATGTCATCTTCTGGGTGCTGACAGGCGAGTCCCTCGCTGCTGCCTTACTACCTTAAAACCTTACTACCTTAAACCTTCTTCTTGAGCTTTGCTTCGGACTGACAGGCGAGCTTGCTCGCGTCCTGTCTTATTACCTTAAAACCTCACTACCTTTAAACCTACTTCTAGAGCTTTGCTTCGGACTGACAGGCAAGCTTGCTCGCGTCCTGTCTTACTTTCTTTTAACTTTGTAAGTTATAGTAATACGCTTAAAACTTTCGATGTCCTGCATAACTTTGGCCACTTTCGTGCGACATTTCTGAAGCAAATTCCGCTATACCGTGCGGCTTTGGAGCTATTCGACAGCATTAATGTTGTCGTTGTAGCGATGATGCCAATAGGTAACAATTCTTCGTGTTCCTCGACAGAATAAGAGCACAAAAAATCACGCAATATCAACTACCGTTCTACGATAATTAATATTGCGTGATTCGATTAGAGCAATTATTTATTCAGCTACTCCGTGCTTATGAGCATAGATAGCTGCTTGAGTGCGATCTTCTACTTCTAATTTGTTAAATATGTTCGTAATATGGAACTTTACTGTCTTAACCCCAATAAATAATTCGTCAGCAATCTCTTGGTTCGACAACCCTCTTGCTACACTTTTCAATACATCCATCTCACGTTCAGTCAACAGATCATGTAATTGTTGCTTCTGTTCACTCTTTGGCTGACGTAGACGATTCATCATTTTTGCTGCAACTTGAGCCTCGATTACCGATTGGCCTCTAGCTGCAGCACGAATCGCATCTGCTATTTCCGTTGCTCTCGATGTTTTCAATAAATAACTAAATGCTCCCGCTTCAATTACCGGATATAGCTTACTATCATCAATAAAGCTTGTAAGCACAATTACTTTACAATCGGGATGCACTTCAAGTATTTGTCTTGTCGTCTCTACCCCATCAATAGGTTCCATCACAAGATCCATTAATATAATATCAGGACGATAGCTTGTAGCCATTCGAATTCCATCGTAGCCATTACTAGCTTCACCCACGACTTCAATTCCATCTTCTGTATCTAATACTGCAGCCAATCCTATTCTAACCATTTCATGATCATCTACTAATAATACCGAAATCGGTCTATCCATACATTAACCCCTTCCTAACCTTTGCTTACATTCGTAACGATCGGAGGCTCATAAGGTATCGATACAAATACGGTAGTTCCTTCACCAACATCTGAAGAAAGTCGGAATTGACCGCCTAGCTCAATAACTCTCTCTTCCATTGTTAGCAGACCGTAGGAGCCTTGTTTTCGAGTTCCCATCTCGAACCCTACACCTTTATCTTGAATAATCATATGTACATCATGATCAAGCTTATACAGCTTCACAAGCATATATTCTGCTTTAGAATGGCGTAATGCGTTCGATAACGCTTCTTGAGCAATCCGAAATAGATGATCTTCGATCTCGACACGCATAACGATAGTTGTATCGACAACTAATTCAATTTCCATAGGGATTTTTTGTTGCAACTCATTAACTAAAGCTGTCAATGCTAACCCTAAACTTTTACCATCCAAATGGACTGGACGCAAATGAAGAAGTAACGCTCTCATCTCTGATTGTGCCACAGATGCCATCTCTTCAATAAGCTGTACTTGTCGCTTTGCACGTTCCCAATCACGTTCAATTGTTCTACTAACTGCTGTAGCAGTCATAGATATTGCGAAAAGTTGCTGACTTACAGCATCATGTAACTCTCTAGCTAGTCGTTGACGTTCCTCAATGACTGCAGTGAAACGTACCTGCTCTTCCCTTAGAGAATCTTCTTCTGTCTGCTCAACACCAGTATCTTGATCTTCGCTGCCAATCAACGTTATTGGTGAATAGCTCTTGCGTTGTGCAAGTATTTTCCGCATCGAAGCCTTTAATCGAGAATTAATAAAATATTGATAGGCAGCCGAACCAGCAAGCCCTACTCCTAGTAGGCCTAAACCGATAATCGACCATGTCCCTTGTAACCTCATAATATGAAGAATTCCTGCTCCTTGCATAATAATTAACAAGAAGCTTCCAATGATCAATAACCATATAAATGTCTCAAGCAGTACTCTAGACCTTATTTTTTTTTCTTCGTTAGGTAACTCTTCCGAATTTTTCACGAAGCTCCTCACTCTCATAACGTCATTATGCAAGAAAGAGCAGACCGAAAATCGGCCCGCTTTTCTTGTATTCTATAGTGATATACGATTACTCAACAGGATTAAGTTTATTCTTCATTGCTTGAATTTGCTCTTCCACTTTCATTTGACGCTCAATGTCAGCAGCTGTAAGTGGTGCTTGAGTAGGTGTTGCTGCTGATCTTGTTGAGCTGTAGCCATAAGATGAACGTTGCACATCAGCTTCTGCTTCCATCATCATAATTTTTTCTTCCATACGTTGGAAACCACGAGAAGCAGTTCCATTTTCAAGCGTATGATTTGAAGAAATTGAACTCATTGTTTTTTGAGCCTTTGCAAGCTGTGCTCTTGATGCAAGTTCATTACGTTTATTACGCAATTGATAGAATTCATCTTTCATTTCGTGCAATTGATGCATAAGTGCTTCAGCTTGTTGCTTCGCATTAGCATGTAGTTCAGTATATTCTACAATTTTTTGATCGAAATAGATTTTCTCTTCAAGTAATTTTCTTGCTAACTCTTCTTGATTTGCACGAAGAGCAGCTTCTGCCTTAGATTCACGATCAGTAGAGTTGCGAATGCTGTCATCAAGACGTTGTTGCATATTGCGTTCGCCTGCCATTTGTTTCGCTACGGTAACCTCAGCTTGGTGAATTTCAGCCTCCATGTCACGCAGATATTGATTAATCATTACAACAGGATCCTCTAATTTATCCAACCAGTCATTCACATTTGCCTTTGTCATATCTTTCATTCTTTTGAAAATACTCATAATATTATTCTCCCTTCTCGATTCGAGATAATTTTGTTTTCAATTCTTCTATTTCACGACGTAATGCTTTTTTTTCAAGATCAGCCATCATCTGATCATTGTTTTGTGGAGGCGCTTGATAAGCATTGTTGTCTGTTGGTCTAGCTGAGTTCCAATTCGGATTATAAGATGGACGTTGGTTCATTGGATCATGACCGTTCATCGGATTTTGATATCCATACGGATTGTTATGGTGACCATTAGTTGGACCATACGGATTATAAATATTCGGTGTTTTTGGGACGATCATACTTACAATGATATAGACTAGAACTAGCATTCCACTACTTAATATCGTAAGTACCACTAGCAGAATACGATACAAGGTTGCGTCTATATTAGTTAGTTCAGATAGTCCACCACAGACTCCCGAAAGCATCTTATTCGTTCTGGAGCGGTATAGTTTTTTCACAAGGACCATCCTTCCCCATTTAATTTTTTCTTAAGCTGTTCCATCTCACGGTCAACTGCGAGACTTTGACGGCTTGCAACAGTTGGATCTCCATAAATACCGCCATTGTTTTTACGAACTTCTCGCAAACTTTGAGATTCATTTTCCATCTCATTCAAGCGTGAATCCATTTTGCGCATCACTTCAGCGGGGTTATTACTATTGTTGAAGCTCATTCGCTCATTCATTCTTTGTTGTAAGCGAAGCGATTCCATACGTGATACATAATAGCTGCGTTTATCGTATACAAGCTGATACTCTTGACGTAACTCTCTAAGTTGATCTTCTAGCTCAAGTAAAGAACCGCTACTTTGCTCGTATAGTCCACGGTAGGAATTTGCACTTTCAACAAGCATTGTTTTTTCGGAAAGCGCTGATCTTGCGATCATTTCCTCTCCAGCTTTCAAAGCTATCATCGCTTGATATTCTTTACGTTCAATTTGTTGCTCTGCATTTAACCATTGTGACTTCAATTGATGCGAGTGATTTAAGTATTGATGGTGAAGACGTTCTGCCTGAATAATCTCATCGCGGGTTGACCATAGAAACTGATCTATTAATTTCACTGGATCTTCTGCTTTTTCAAGTCGATCATTCAATGTTGCCATTGTAATGTCGCGAATACGTTTAACAAATCCCATCCTCTAACCTCCTAAAACTTTTTGTGTCATTATAATGTAGCTTCTAGTAACGTGAACCAAACTTCCCTTTAATAACTGATATACCACCAACGATTAATACAATCGCTAATACTAAGGTAAGGATAGATCCTAGTTCGCCAAGTAACATTACAAAACCGATTATTAAGAACAAGCTACCGATAATTTTCTTTCCATTCTTAAGTCCAATAACGCCACATGCGATTAAAATGAATGGAAGCAAAAATGCGATGATCGGACCTAGAAGTATGTTGAAAAACTTTAGTGCGAGTATACCACCAATTACGATACAGATAATACCTAGCAATGATTTGCTATTCATCCCTTACAGTCACCTCTTTCTATTCTTTCGTTCAGCGTCTTGCGTTGCTCTCTTGCTTATGTACTTAGTATAGATGGTTTCTGCAAAGTTCAAAACAGACCTATGACGGTATTTATACTAGACTATAGACGGGGAGAGTTATCATCTTGAGGCCCGAGTAGCTATTTTAGCCTATGATTAAAGGGTTGAGTGAACAATTATATGTTCACTCAACCCTTAGGTTACATTAATTATGAAAGCTAATTAAGGTTCAATAACTTCCGTAGTATCAGAACCACCGTCTTCGGAGGTTAATCTGCCCTGCTTCATTAAAAAAGCATCAAACTGCTCTTGCTTTGCAGCAATGATTTTATCAATTCCTGCACTTTTCAACTTTTCAATATACTCCGGCAAGACAACAGCAGGATCAACTGAACCAGACTCTAAGGCCACGACATATTGCTTATCTACATTAACGACTGCTGCCACTTCAGAGCGAACCGACTCACCATCAAATATAAAGCCAAGACCTGGAGATTGCACAGCCCCTTCATTAAATTCATTGAATTGTTCCCATTTATCGGGGTCTTCCGTATCCCATAAATAATTGATAAATTGGTTTCCTAACATCCAGTTAGATCCTGGACTGTAACGTGCAGTTAACTCAGTCTGTTGTATAACATTATCTGAAATCTTCTCATAATGAACACCTTCAATACCAAAATTAATGAGGTTGTTCAAATATACATCTGTATGTAATAAATTTATAAAGGCCATAGCCAGTTCAGGATGGCTAGTCGTCGATGATATAGCAAGCATTGAACCTGCCGTCTCTGAAGTTGCTAGTGATTTTTGATTTAACTCAATCTGGGCCAACTTACCTGATAATCCTGTTTGCGCACCTAATTCATCTGCTTTACCTGGTTTAATTGGCGTCACTATAGAGAAATACTCATTGGATGATAGTGCATCATTAACCATCATCTGTGTAGTCGCAGCATCCTTATTTGTATAGTCTTTCTGAAAAAAATCTCTAGCTAAATATAAGTTTTCAATGTAACGATCAATCTCATACAGTGGCTTAACTATCGTAGAGTTTCTATCTTTTAGTATATAGCCTGGAATTGATGTATCACCTAAACCATCGTAATTCACCATATAATGTGAATTGAGATTTTCACCGTGCTTTACAAACAATGGAGTTACGGATGGCATCTTTTCTTTAATTATAGCGTATACCTCATCTAAATCTCGCAGACTATGAACTTTACTCATATCTAAACTAAGCTGATGGGCAATATCTTTACGATAAATGACTCCACCTTGAGCAGCGAATTCTTTATTTGTTGGTACACCATAGTTGATCCCTTCTATTTGTGATCCTTTTAATAAAGTTGGATTAAGGTTTTCGATAATCCCTTGACCATACTGTTTAAGTAAGTCATTCAAAGGTAAGAATGCTCCTCGAGATACATTCATAGAATGCTTGCTCCATTGTGAAGTAAATATGATATCAAGTTCCTCACGTGATGCAATCATAATATTTTGTTTGTTATCCCATGATCCCCAATCCAGTACCATGAGATCAATATTTGCATTCAATACTTTCAATAAATACTTATTAATTTCATCTTCTATTAATTTCTCATCAACTTGAGGAGTACCTATATACACAAGCTTCAATGTATAACCATTACCATCTACGATGAAATCCTCAACTGAATCTCTCTCTATTAAATCGCTTTCATGATTAGCTGGAGCATTTTTATTAAATAGGGAACAACCTACTAAAGTAATAGAAAGTGTAATAATTATGTTCACAATTGCTAATCGACGAAACGTAAGTAACATAAAGACATTCCCCGCTTCCCCACTCCAATATATACATTCATTTTATATCTTTGGAATAAAAACGCAATAGTTTTAATTTTAACCATTTTATTATAAGTACATAAAAAACAGCTCCAATAGTTTTCACTATTGGAGCTGCTACGTTCATTTCTTTATTTGTTAGCAAGGAATGCATCAAATTGTTTTTGTTTCTCAGCAACAACTGTATCAAGACCAGCTGCTTTAAGTGCTGCAATATATTCTGGAAGGACAGTATCAACATCTACTGCACCACGATCGATAGCAACTTGATATTGTTTAATAACATTCGCAAGAGCTCCAACTTCGCTCTTAACAGGCGAACTATCAAATACAAATCCTAGACCTGGTGATACAACTGCTCCTGTATTGAATTCTTCGAATTTAGCCCATTTCTCTGGATCTTCAGAATCCCATAGGTAATTCAAGAATTGGTTACCGAACATCCAACCATGACCTGGACTATAGTCACCAGTACGGTCAGTTTTTGACATAATCTCTCCATTAAGCGTGTAGTGAATATCTTTGATACCAAAGTTAATAAGGTTATTAATCTCTTTGTCAGAGTGCAGTAGGTTAATGAACATCATTGCACGCTCTGGATTTTCTGAAGCTGTTGGAATACCTAACATAGAACCAGCAGTTTCAGATGTAGCAATTGTTTTGTTTGTTAATTGAATTTGGTCAAGTTTACCGCTAAGACCAGCAGGTCCTGCAACTTCTTCAGCTTTACCAGGTTTTAATGACTCGATGGATGAGAATACAAGTCCAGCTTTCCAAGCATCAGCTGAAGATACTTTGCTTGTTGCCGAGTCAGCATTGATGTAACCTTTGTTGAAGAAATCACGAGTAGTTTTTACTGTTTCTAGATAACGAGCTGATTCTTCGATTGGAGCTACTTTAGTATCAGTACCATCTTTGAAGATAGCACCAGGAATCGTAGCATCACCTAGGAAATCATAGTTACCAAAGAAGTGAGCGTTAAACGTATTGTCTGTTGAAGAGATATAAAGTGGAATTAGGTCAGGTCTTTTTTCTTTTACTACAGCATATACAGCGTCAAGGTCTTGAATTGTTTTTACCGCTGTCATATCGATTCCTAACTCATCAGCAACTTCTTTATTGTAGACAATACCACCTGCTCCTGCTAGCTCTTTCGTTGTAGGAACACCGTAGTTTTTACCATCGATTTTTGCACCTTCTAAGAATGCAGGATCTTGAGAATCAGTTATACCTTTACCATACTGTGCAATTAGATCGTTAAGTGGAAGGAATGCACCTTTACCAACGTTACTTGCATGACCATTCCATTGTGCAGTAAACAGAACATCAACTTTTTCACGAGAAGCGATCATAAGGTTGATTGTATCATCCCATGGACCCCAATCTACTGGAGTAAGATCAATTGTTGCATTGATTTTTGCAGTAAGCAACTTGTTTAATTCTTCCTCAATTAGCTTTTCATCCTTTTGAGTAGGGCCAGGATATACTACAGTTAATTTTACTGGTTTCAAATCTTCTTCTTTCGGAGTATCAACTACCGGAGTTGGTGTAGGGTCAGTGTTGTTACCTGGAGTATTCGATGGTGCAGGCTTATTATTGCCACCACATGCTGTAACAAGTAAGGATATTGCCAAAATCATAACCACTAACAGTGAAGCAGTTTTTTTGCTTTTTCTCATTATTGCGACCTCCCAAAATTTTTTTATATGCTAACCAGCAAAGCTGGATATAGCTGATCATAATTGTAATGAAAGTAACGTCGAGTAAATTCGAGGCAAAGCATCGTTATTAAAGTCTGCTGTTTAAGCTACCTTGTAGCAATCTACGTTAGATTGCTTAACCTTTAACTGCGCCAACCGTTAAACCTTTTACGAAATATTTCTGGAAGAACGGATAAGCAAAGATGATAGGTCCTATTCCGATAATAACCATTGCCATCCTAACACTTTCACTTGGGAATTTGAACGTACCACCCGCAGCCTGAATTGCAGAAGCTGCCGTACTGTTCGTAGATAAATATTGAATATTCAACATCGTCTTATACATCAAATATTGTATCGATATATTGTCTTCCTTCGTTATGAACACCAGACTTAGAAACCAATCATTCCAATATGTTAACGTTTGGAATAATGCTACGGTCGCTAGTACAGGCAAAGACAATGGCAATACAATTTTGAAAAATATTCTCATCTCACCTGCACCATCGATATTAGCTGATTCTAAGATTGCAGCTGGAATCGTTGTTTGGAAGAACGTTCGTGTAATTAATACGAAAAATGCGGCTACTAAGAGCGGTACGATAAGTGCTGCCATTGTATTTTTTATATCCAATACTTGCACATATACTAAATACCAAGGCACTAGACCACCATTGAATAACATTGTGAAGAATACGAAAAATGTAAAGAACTTGGCATGAGGGAAATCTTTACGTGAGATTGGATATGCATACAATGCGATGATGATCATACTTAAAGCTGTTCCAATTACGGTTACAATGATTGAGACCGTGTAAGCATTGATAATGGATGTTGCGTCTTTGAATAGGAAATCGTAAGCAGCAAAACTAAATTCACTAGGCCAGAAGCTATATCCCTCTCGAACAATTGCACTCTCATCGGATATGGAAACCATAACAACGAGGACAATAGGAATAATACATAGAAGTGAATAGACACTAAACAAAGAATGTATCCCAACTGTCGCTAACTTCGGTAATGTATTTTTTGGATTCGAATAATTATTTGCTTTTTCTATTTCTGCACTCATGTTGTCACCTCCTTAGAATAATGCATTGTCGCTATCAATTCGTCTTACAATCCAGTTAGCTAAAAATACAAGCGAGAAGCCTACAACGGATTGGACTAGACCAGCAGCAGAAGATAATCCGATATCACCAACCGTTAAGAAGGTTCGATAGACATACGTATCAATTACGTTCGTTACAGGGAATAACACACCTGATTCCCTTGGTACTTGGAAGAATAATCCGAAGTCTGCATTGAAGATACGACCTACTTGAAGCAATGTCATAATTGTAATAATTGGCGTTAATAATGGGATTGTAATTGTAAAGATCTGCTTAAACTTACTAGCACCATCTATTGTAGCGGCTTCATAATACTCTTCATCGATACCAATGATCGCTGCCATGTAGATTACTGTGTAATAACCCATACTTTTCCAAGTGTTAACCATCGATAAGATGTACGGCCAAAACTCTTTCGTAAAGTACCATTTAACACCTTCTATATCTAACATTGGTAATAATGATTTGTTAAGAAATCCGTTTGTATCGCTTAGAAATGCGTATGCAAGATAACTTATAACAACCATGGATAAGAAGTAAGGTAAGAACATTACGGTTTGATGAAGTTTTGCCAAAAATCTGTTTTTAATCTCATTCAACATTAGTGCAAACATTAACGGGAATACTAGATTTAGTACAATGAAACTACTGTTGTATAACAAAGTGTTCCTTGTAATAATTAATGCATCCTTCGTCATGAACAAATACTTAAAGTTTTCAA
This sequence comes from Candidatus Pristimantibacillus lignocellulolyticus, assembly GCA_023639215.1. NCBI lineage: Bacteria > Bacillati > Bacillota > Bacilli > Caryophanales > Paenibacillaceae > Pristimantibacillus (SeqCode) > Pristimantibacillus lignocellulolyticus (SeqCode). The sequence goes on along the minus strand of CP097899.1, from coordinate 2,960,853 downwards.
AGCCGCTCCAAGGACTTCCCAATATGCCATCTACATAGTTAATATTTTTGAAGGCAATGATAATCCCAAACATTGGGATATAGTTGTTTAACAGTAAGATAAGAATTGCTGGAAGCATCATAAAGTAGAACATCCAGTATTTTTTTATTGTCTTTAACAAAGGTGTCTTTTTCTTAGGCACTGCTTTTACTTTTACATTTATGATTTCTGTACTCATAACCCCACCCTTTCATCTCTATATTGTCTCGTTGCTATATTCAAATTGTATAAAAAAAAGACACCGAACATTGTCGGTGTCGTGACTTGATTAACGCTATAATGACTACTTGGATTGATTTATTATAATTTTTGATGCTTTTTTCGATATTCTTGAGGCGTCAGCCCTGTTGTTTTCTTAAATAATTTAGAAAAATGCGAGAAGTTAGCATATCCAACTTCCATCGCAATATCACTTACCCTTTGATTACTATGCTCAAGTTGTTCTTTCGCCTTCGCTATTCGGTATTTAACAAGATAATCGGTTAACGATAGACCAGTCTCCCTACGAAATAATCGTGATAAGTAAGCTGGGTTCAAATAGACTTGTTCGGCTAATCGTTCTCGACTAAACTCTTCTTCCATATGCGCGATCATATATTGTTGCACTTTTTCCACTACATTAGAAACTTGTTTCCCCTCAGCAAAAACACTTCCATTAACTTGGTGGCAAATTTGAATCGTCCATGCCTTTAGCCTTGCTGATGATTTTAATAGACCATCATTCATTTCCCATGCTTGAAGACTTAATATACCGTGACTGCTTATCCCTTTCATCTGTAACCACTGCATCAAACTATTCATAAATCCAAAATAAAACGTTGCTAGGTCATGATAACCAACCTCATCTTGTTGAAGCTTATCAAAATAGACGTCAATTTGATAGTTTAACTGTGTCATCTTGCCTGTTTCAATTAATAAGATCCAGTCTGGAAAATGAACCGAAGCCTTAGTGCTAGATTCGGGTTTAATTGATAACTTTTTTTCTACTTTAACAGTGCAAGATTGGGTAACATTTTGCTTCTCAATAGAAAGCAAATTACGAATGCCTTCACGGATGGACGTTAATGGAATGATATCGCCAATATAACAAGATAAATAACAATGTAAATGCTCTCGGCAATGCGCTATAAATTGATACGAGATGTTCTCAAGCTCCAATTGCTGGTCGATATTGGGTTCATATAAAATAAGATATAGCACACCTTGACCATCCTGAATACAATGCCCATTTCTATTTGCTAGGTAAAATTCTTCTGCTACATTTTTAATAGCGTACGTCATTATTTCCTCATCTCGTGCAGACCATTCTTCTTTCCATTGCTCAATGCTTATGAAAACAATTTGAATAAAACTATCTGACTGCAGTGGAATACTATAATTACGCATCGCAGAATCCAAATATACGGATGCAAGTGACTGCCTATAATGAATAAGATCATGCCAAAATCTCTCTACTAATAAAGGCCTCTCTAGTTGCCATTGTTGAAAAAATTGATCATACGTCGAACGAATAGAATCCAATGATGAAATCTCATCTGCTTTTTTATATGCTTCTTCCAATGCTTCTTGCAATAAACTATGATCAATCGGTTTTAATAAATATTTGAATCCAGATAATTGTACCGCTTGTTGAGCGTATTTGAAGTCTGCATGACCGGTTAGAAATAATGTTACGCAATTCATTGCATTATCGTTAATCCATTCCAATAAATCTAACCCATTTTGAATGGGCATATCAATATCTGATAATACGACATGCACTTGATGTGTCCGTAAAATTTCTTGCGCTTCCTCTACATCTAAAGCGGTGTATATCTCATTATATTGAAGCTTATCCCACTGAATACCTTTCATTATACCTCGTATTGCAATCTCTTCATCATCAACAATTAACAAATTGTATGACACATTATTTCAACTCCTCTTGAATAGGAAAATGTATTTCAATAACCGCACCGCTCTCTTCAGTAAGATTACTGAATTGTATCGTAGCTAACTTCCCATAAAGTAGTTCTAGTCGATTTTTAACATTCATGATCCCGAGACTAGTCCGCTGACCTTCCTCAATCGACTCATGTCTTCTTAACTTTGCAAGAACATCTTCTGGGAATCCTGTTCCATTATCTGAAATCTTAATAATAAAACTTTGATCAGATTTTTGATGTGCAGCAATTGTAATTTTGAAAATTTGCTTACGATTTTTGAATCCATGAATAATCGCATTTTCAACAAATGGTTGTATCGTTAAGGCAGCAATTGGGTAGTTCAAAAATGGATCAATATTTTCAATCGTCATTTCCAATCGATTAGGAAATCGTAGTTGTTGAATCGTGATGTAATTTTCAATATGTTTCAATTCTTCTTTGAAAGTAATCATATCTCTGTTAGATGTCATAATGAACCGGAAATAATCTGCTAGATGTAGTGACATCTTCTTCACCGAATCCATTTCTTCAAGTACCGCAAAATTATAAATGATATTTAAAGAGTTCATATAAAAATGTGGATTGATCTGCGATTGCAGTTGTTTCAACTCACCTTGTTTTACTCTTAGTTGTTCCTCATATACGTCAATTTTTAAATTCTTCACTTGCTCAGCCATATCGTTAAATGTGTTGGCAAGAAAATCAAATTCAATAGTGTTATTTCGATGCAAGCGAACCTCTAAATTTCCTAATGAAACTTTCTTCATTCCAAGCATTAATTCATGTAATGGTTTGAATAACATTCGTTGCATATATAGAATATAGAGAGCTAATATTACAAAGAAAAAGATTGGGGCAACAAACGTTGCATTTCGGAAAAATAATAGCTCACGCATGATGGTTTTCTCCGGTATAGCAAGGCGATAAGCCATATCGGCTACACCACTCCGTTGCTCAAGTAACACATATTCGCTCGCATTCGCATCGATAATCTCAGAACTTGATTCCCCTTCTAAACTACTATAAGCCGTTAACACATCAGTTAATTGATCATTTTCCACACTAAATATGTCAGTAAATCCAATATCCCCGTCATTCCACTGAATTAATAATAGGTCATGAATATCTTGAATCGTTACGATTGCACCAAAAAACAGATCATCGGTTACTTTTATGTAGTTAATAAGAAAGTATCTACCTGCAATTCTATCGCTTTCTCCTAATTGCCAGTTAGATTTACCGTATTGGTACATTTCAGTTTTATATGGTGACTTTTCCATATGTTCTGTAATAAGTTTATAAGTATCGTTGTATACGCTTTCAGTGCCAAAAATAATATCTTCTTCTTGATAAAGAAATACAGTATCTACAAGATTGTAAACTCCAACATCTCGATTCAGTTTGGCGTCAATTCTAACTTTTGTTAGCGTATAGTCATTACTACTTACAGGATAAGATGTTAACAATCCAATATCAGCGTCTAAGACACCCATCTTATATAGATAATCATCAATTTGTCGTAAATAGTGATCAATTTGACCAGTGAATATCGTTAACGTATTACTATAAGTTTCAGACACTTTCACTCGTACGAGATCGCGAGAATTCGAATTGTTTATTAACATATAGGTTACAACAGGGATCATAACTAATATAAAACCTACCAATAGCTTATATTTCACAGACTGACGATGAAACATAAATGAACCTCACCTATTCTCTTCTATAATGACTGTCATCAATATTATATCTTATTTACTTAATTTTACTAGTTTTTCTATTTCGCAATAACTTTGCCAATCTATTGATCGTGCACATAAAAACGCCACCTTCATAGTAGATTTATCTACAATGAAGGCGGCGAGAGAGATTATTTGTTAAATTTTTCTAACGATTGTAGTAATTCATAAGCAATTGCAATCATACTACCTCTCGTTACTTTCTCTTTGAAATCTATTGCGGAAGCTTGTTCAGTAGAGATCATACCGGCTTGAATCAAACTCTCAATATAAGGTTGAGCCCATTTACTTGCTTCATAAATTGATACCGTGGACTGCTCAGACAATGGTAACTGAAGGATACGACTTATTAAAGTATAAATCTCTTCATAACTCATCTCTTTGTTTGGCGAAAACTTATCTTGGCCTGTTCCTACTAGCCATTGACGCTCAGTAAGTAAATCAATGTAAGGACTCGCCCAATGATTGACCGGTACATCTGTAAATGTTAATGATTGTGCATCGCTAGGCGCACTAGGTAATGGCTGATTCAACTGTCTTGCTAATAACTCAGAATCTAAACCAAATAGTTTCGTAATAATCTTGCTTATTTCAGCTCTTGATGCATATTGATCTAGATTAGCTCTACCATGTTGATCACCCTCGATAACACCCATTGCCGTTAATTTACGGAGTTGTTCATTCGAATTCATTACATCACTATATGCTCTGCTTACATTAGCAATAACGTAAGTTGCTCCATCATTAATCATTGCTTGAGTACTACCATCTGACGTTATTCCACCAACGTAGCTTAATTGACCTTTATCATTCAACTGATACAATGCAACTGAAGCTAAATCGATGTCTGCATCAAGTGCAAATGTTAAAGCCAATGGTAGATTAATAACCGGCGCTAATACTGTCCCTGAAGCAGTAGTTGCTTGCACTGTAATGTGAAATGGTTTACCTATTGGAATGATATGTGCGCCTTGTTGACCAATAAGCTGAGCCCCAGAATTGAGCGCTGTATCTTTCCATTGAATAAACAATCCACTTTCATTTCCAATGCCTGCTTCAATTAAGTCCGCTAGCGAGAATTGAAGTTCATTTGCACCCCATTGAATAATTACTTGATCAACTGTGCTAGATGTCGGAAGCTTGATCTTAGCAGAAGTTGCACCTGCTTTGACCGTGCCTTTCCAAACATTAGCATCCCCTACAGTTTGAAGCGATAATTGTATCTCTGTTGGTGTCGGTGTTGGTGTCGTTTCTGGACTTGGTGTCGTTATCGGAGTTGACGTCGGTTCTGGGCTTGGTGTTGGTGTTGTAGTCAAATCCCCTGTACGAATTAACTGCCAGTCATCAAAATCACCATAATCCTCAATCGCATCGTTGACGGTTACGCCAATTTCTAACTCTCCATTTTCAACGACGATGTCTTTAACTACGATTTCCCGCCAATTTCCCCAACCAGTTACAACTAATGGTTCAGTGAATGTACCTGCTTCACTAATTGCGTAAAGCTGACTTGGAGCTGCTATCGGCTCACCAACTATTCCAATTTGTGATTGCACAGATAACTCATAAATTCCATCTGGTAAATTCGATATTTGTTGCTTAGCATTAACGACATCATGATTCCAGAAATGAATGGCGTAACTGCCCAAAAATGCATTCTCTTGTCCACGTTCTGCACCAGTTAGTTGCCACGCTGACATATCAGCATCTTCGATGCCGGGATTGATGACGTAATTGAATGGCGTAACGGTAATGTTTGCCTTAATCTCTTGCCCTGTGATCAATGTACCTGTTAATTGTGTAGTTCCAGGAAGAGAGACATCATATTCGCTGGGTGTCCAAGAATGAACAGCAACATCACGGTGCGTATCGTCAGAGTATAATGCTTTAACTTTTGTAGGAAGTTCAACATATACACCTTGACTAGTTGTTATTGTGATATGTTTTACGGATAGCAATGTCGGCTGCTCATAATCTTCTAAGCTTTGACGAACTAGATTGAAAACTTCAATTGATGGTAATGCTTCGCCAAAATAATTGAATAATGCTTGATTCGCCCAACTTGCTCCACCATCAGTTGGAATACTTTCCCCTTGATAAGAAGCTGCATACTTCGTTGCCCAGCCTGTATCCGTGCCTAGTAACCAACCTGGCTCCCAATAGAATACGCCAACTCCTTGATCATTTGGAACTTTCGCTACTGCATTAATTACATCACGGATCGCTGAAGCCTGCCCTTGAACAGTGGCTAAGTAACCCGCTGTATCTGCTTGAGCAAGGCCGAATACATGACCTGTATCTCCGTTGTTAATCGGATCTTCAAGTGTATAGCCATAAGATGTTTCTACAATAGCAACTTTTCGACCGAATTGTGAAGCTAATCCGTCCATGACTTCTTGAATATTATCCAAGCTACCATGCCAGAATGGATAATAGGACAAACCTATTACATCATAATCAAGATCATCATATGTGGCATAAAAGTTAGAAACTTTTGCCAAGCCATCATTCGGATTTGCACGATGAATAACTATATCAATATGCTTGTTATCACCAACATTTGATTCAAAATCTCTTACCGCTTTAATTCCTTGCTTGATATACTTTTTCGCTTTAGCTGCACTATTTCCTAGTGGCCATAATAAGCCACCATTAATCTCATTCCCGATTTGAATCATATCTGGGTACACATTTTTAGCTTTTAATGCTTCTAAAGTTTCATACGTATAATCATATACTTTTTGCTCTAGTTCACTTTCTGTTAGATTAGCCCATGATTTTGGCGTATTTTGACGACCTGGGTCAGCCCAGAAATCGCTGTAATGTAAATCTACCAATACATTCAGATCTGCTGCTTTAGCATCTTGAGCCATTTCGATCATCACTAATTCATCTACATTACCTGCTCCATATGAATTACCTTTGCCATCGGTCGGATCAACCCATGTCCGCAATCTAATCCAGTTCACTCCACCATCTTTCAGAGCTTGAATCATGGATGTCTCTTGACCATCAAGATCATAATATTTACGACCTGCTTGCTCTAAAGCATATAAAGAAGATATATCTGCTCCCATCATAAAATCAGAACGAGCGCTACCTTCCAGTTCCGCTATAGGCTCAACTGATATTTGTGTTCCTGTATAGTCCTGTAATGTACTAGATACATAGATTGCACTCGTACCTTTACGTAGTAATTGTCCGGAATTAAATACTTCGGCAGTAATCGTAGCTGTACCATCTCCGATTGCCGTTACGAGACCAGTTGCCACTACATTAGCGACTGCTTCATCGCTACTGCTATATACAACCGTTTCATCAGCACTATGTACGGTAGCTAATTGAACAGTAGCATTTGGACGAAGTTCAGCAGAATTAGGCTTAATCGTTGTTTTTGTTACCGCTGTACCTTGTGTAAATTGTACGTTTTCGAAGTGTCCATAAAACTCCCCGCTATACTTCACTTTAATACCAATAGTTACTATACCATCTGCACCAACGACGATATTGTTGAGATTTAACGGTACTGGGTTCCCCCAGCTACTTCCATTAAAGATTAACGCTGTTGAAAAAATCCCCTCACTAGTGGTGGCATACAATACGGAATCCGAATCTAATGGTTTATCTCCATGTAAAAGAACGGATAAATTATAATTGCCTGGCGTTAGGCCTGTTATTTCCTTAGAGATTTCAAAATCTAAACTACTTTTATCCCAAAAATCAAGATGATTATCTTTATCTGTTAACGTAGCTGGTCGTGTACCTTTAACATCCCAAGTAGTCGTTGCCTCACCGTTAATCGTTAATGTGCTCGAAGTAACTGTGTCCAGCGTTTCAGCTGAAGCTGTACCAATTACCGGCTGCCATAGCGTTATTATTAATGAGAGCGCAATTAGTAAGCTTATTAGAGAATGTTTCTTCATATTCTTTCTACCTCCTAGTCATTTTACATAGACATATTGATGTACTTATAGAGTTACAAAATAGCATCAAAGTCATATATGATATGTTATTGAGTTTATTATATGGATTGGCTATCGTACTCACAATGTCCGAAATGAAAGGTATGTGCACTTTTCGCAAGGTATCACTTAGTAACTGTAAATATCTTGCTAATACTGTCCCTTCAAAAAGAAAAGCTTATTCCCCCCTCCTTTTTACTCGGAGTAGACAATAAGCTCTCTTGTTATTCTTTCACTGATCCTATTACTAATCCTTTAACAAAAAACCTTTGCAATAACGGGTATATAATCATGACAGGCAATGCTCCAAGAAAAATTTGAGATGCTCTTACAGTCTTTTGCGACAACATCTTCATTTCCACCGGATTGAAACTCATCGAACTCATATCGCGCTGAACGATGACCGTCTGAAGAAATGTAGCAAGAGGAAAGTCTGTCTTATCATTCAAATATAGCATTCCATCAAACCATGAGTTCCAATGGAACACGATGCTGAACAATCCTAACGTTGCTAGTGCTGGTAATGAAACTGGTAAGTAGATGCTGAACAACGTACGGAAATGACCTGCGCCATCAATTAATGCTGCTTCTTCTAACTCTTTAGGCACACCACGGAAAAAGTTCAGTAGTAGAATAGTTAGCCAAACGTTTACTGCTCCTGGTATTATAAGTACCCAGAATGAATTCATTAGTTGTAGCTTCTGAATTACAACATAGAATGGAACTAATCCGCCGTTAAATATCATCGTAAAGACAAATATCCAAGCATAGATATTACGGCTTTTGAAAGCATGAACTTCTTTCGATAATGGATAAGCAGCTAAGCAAGCTAATGCAAGCGTTAAGACTGTTCCTAATACCGTTCGCTTTACAGCTATCCATATTGAACCTATAAATATCGGATTGTTTAATGTTTTCTCATAAGCAATCGTCGTAATACCTACCGGCCAGAAACTAACGAGGTTGCCATCAGCAGCAGATTTCGCGCTGAATGATACAGCTAATATATGAAATATTGGCAATATGCAGCATAGCGCTATAATAAGCAAGAAAATCGTGTTACCTATATTGAAAATTCGATATGGCAATGTTTTATGATACATCTATATCACTCCCTTGTATTCATTAGAAAACGCGATAATTAGCTAACTTGTAAGCAAGACGATATGAGATGACAATTAATATCATCGAAACAACAGATTTGAATAGTCCAACTGCAGTTGCTAATCCAAAGTTACCTTCAAGTATTGCTGTTCGATACACAAACGTATCGATAATATCACCCTTTGCATAAACTAGGGAATTGTACAGATTAAATATTTGATCAAAGCCCGCATTCAAAATGTTACCAAGCGATAATGTACCGACAACAACTGCCATTGGCAATAGTGATGGAATTGTTATATATAGTGTTTGTTTCCAACGAGAAGCTCCATCTACCTCAGACGCTTCATACAATGAAGGGTTAATATTAGCTAATGCAGCAATAAAGACAATGGTGCCGTAACCAAATTCCTTCCAAACTTCAGAGAGGACTACCGTAAAGCGGAACCAATTACCACTAGATAGAAATGGAATCGGATCTATATTAAAGACTGAAACTAACATCCTATTAATAAGCCCACCATCTGTTGAAAGGATATCTGTTAGAATACCTCCAAGAATAACCCATGATAGGAAATGTGGTAGGTATACTAATGTTTGAATCGTACGACTAATAAATGTTTTTCTAATTTCATTTAACAAAATAGCAAAGAAGAACGGAACAATTAAGTTAAATATGACTTTCAAACCGGCAATAATAAATGTATTCCAAATAACTTGAACACTATCTGCTCGCGAGAACAAGTATCTAAAGTTATCTAGCCCGATCCACTTGGAATCAAATACACCTAGCCACGGCTTAAAATCTTGGAAAGCTATAACAATTCCTAACATTGGAACATAATTGAATACGATTAAAAATAATAACGATGGTAAAATCATAAGGTGAAACGGCCAATTTTTTATTCGTCTCATAGCAACCCCTCCTAAAACATTTTGTGTCTTCTTGAGTTTCTTCCGCGCAAAACAAAAAGTGGCATCGGAAGCTTAAACCTAACTTTTTGTGTCTCCTTGAGTTTCTTCCGCGCAAAACAAAAAGTTGCCTCGGAAGCTTAAACTATAACCTCTATACTTAAAATTATAGACCGCATACATATCCTCTCAACAGCCTACAAAAGCAATATTCATGGCACGATTACAACATGTTATACAGATGCTTCATAGTACCGAATATACATTTCTAGCTCGTGAATAGATTTGACTGATTACTAATTATTGCTATACAAAAAAACTCGATGGAAAGTAATATAAATTACTTTCCATCGAGCTATTCTAATGTATGAAGTTATTTAATCCCATTGTACCATTCATTCACTTCTTTCGTAATTTGGTCGCCACCTTCAGCTTTCCATTGTGCAACAAAATCATCAAAAGCAGAGATGTCTTTATTACCATAAATAATTTCGTTAAATGTTGTTAGCTCAATTTTTTTCAAATAATCAAGCTTAGTATTCATTGTTTCTGTCGGTGGACCTGTAAACATATCTTTGAATGAAATAGCTTCTTGTTCTAGTAAAACAACTGCTGCAGCTGGAGTTTCTAATCCATAAGCCGCTTTCACTTCTTTCTCTAGACGTGTTGTAGGCTCAGCACCACTAGCTAGATTCATAAGTGCCTTCATCTGCGCATCTGGAATACGAGCTCCGTCACGTACTAATAGATAACGTACAGAATTTACATAACCACCTGGAATATCATCATAACGTAGTAATGTTCCATCCTCAGCAATATCGAAGTCATAATTTTTGAATAGACCATTCTCAAACTCACTACCAACTTTTGGATCAGCAAAGTTTTCGAATAAATAGTTCTGATAAGTAAAGAACGCTTCAGGGTTTTTCATCTTCGTACTAATTAATGTAACACCATTCGTATAATGTGTACCATGGCGCATCGCAGTACCGTCTTCACCTGTAGGAATACCAAGCGGTTTCCATACAGCATTTGGAGCGTTAGCTGCTGTGTCAGATAATGGCCATCCACTCATCCAATAAGGACCAGCGATAATACCGGCTGTACCAGCAACAGCTGGCACTGAAGTTTGGTTTTCATCCCATAGTGCTATTTCTTTAGGAATATAACCTTTTGAATGCCAATCACGAAGTAAAGCTAAACCTTCCTTCATACCTGGTTGAATCGAACCATACGCTAATGTACCATCCTCAGCTTGATTCCATTGCTCAGGCAACGTACCGAATGCACCAAAGATCCATGATGGATCACCCATCCAAGTGTTTAATTTCATTTTTGTCCCCATACTTAGAGGAGTTACGTCAGCTGGTGCAAGACCATCTGGATTGTTATTTTTGAATTGTTCCATAACATTTTCTAGCTCAGCAATTGTTTTTGGAGCTTCCAGTTTCAATGCATCCAACCAATCCTGTCTGATCCATAGTAGATAGTCGTGATTATAAGCATAATCAAGAACCGGAATACCCATACGATCACCATCACGAGTATATGGATTCCATACATTATCATCTAGTGCCATTGCATTTTTCCATGTATCGCTAGCATACTCATCGAACAACGAACCTGCTTCACGAAATAGACCAGAGTCAATTAGTTCATGTGCTAGTTGCGGAGTACCGATCGTTACAACATCGGGAATTTCATTTGCTGAATTAAGCGATAGACGCATTTTAGTTTCGAATGCATTATTAGAGTCCGTTACAGACCATAATGATTTAATCTCGATTCCAAGTGTATCAAGCGCCCATTTTGTAGCTACGTTATTTTCCATCGTTTCGTTGTTTTTAAATTTTAATTCAGGGTCAATGCCCCATGCAGTAGATATCGTAATTGGAGGATCATATTTATCACGATAAGCACCTTTATTTTCAGTAGCTGAATTACCATCCTTAGGTGTGTTGCCACTATTATTCGGAGTTGTAGCTGGGTTTTTTCCATTATTACTGCCACAAGCAGCTAGAACAGAAGTTATCATGATGATTACCAAAGCAAGAAAAATACCTTTGTTCATGTTTTTCTTCATCTTTATTCCCCCTTACAAATTTTGTACTCTACTTCGTAATTATAAATTGAGGAGGATTGTCATCATATGACATTAACGTAACATTTCTGCACCTTTGCAAAGGTATTACTGATCACGAAACTCATTCGGAGTACATCCATAGTATTTTCTAAATATTTTACTGAAATATTGCGGGTTCTGATAACCTAACTCCGTCGTTATTTCATAAATCTTCTTATTAGTATATTTCAGCATATATACAGCCTTTTCCATTCTCATTCGAATTATGAAATCTCCTAAACTTTCACCTGTCTCACTCTTATATAATTTTGATAAATACACTGGATGTAAAAAGACACGGTCTGCTATCGTCTTTACAGATGTATCGATACCTAGCTCGTGATTTACTAACTCTTGTACTTGCTTAATAATATGCTTTTTCTGATAACTGTCACTTTCGCTGAAATGAAGTTGAAGTGTATCGATAAGATCATACGACCATGTTTTCAAATTCATTGCGCTACTTATTAATCCTCGATCAAATAGCAAATTCAAACCATGGGGGTCAATTTTACGTATATCTAATCCTTTCTTGTGAGCAACATAAATAATTCCGTTGGAAATCGCGATAAATGCCTCATATATGCTTTCTCTTGTCTGATTTTGCAAAATGTCACTGTGAAATAAACCATCCAATTTCTGCTTAGCGGACTGCCATTGTGCAGATTCTAATAAATGTATAAATGTTGGCGGCTTGTATAGCTCTTCAAGAGCATTATTCATCGGTTGCATATTGTTAGCTACTGCATCAAGTAGTACAAGCTCAGGTTCATGTAATTGAATGCGATAAAGTGCAGTAAGTGCTTCTCTATATAATTGACTAATCGTCGTTGGGAAAGTGAACCAATCCGACATGACAATTGACAAGCCACCATCCAAATGCTTCGATACTTGTTGTTGAAATTCAAGACATAATTGCTGTACATATCTTCTATCATATAATTTCCTGTCTGCATCTTCTGGTAGTGTTATTACAATCACTACGCATTCATGTGGTGCACTACTATGCCATATGCGATATGGACTTGGAAATATTTCCTCTGCTATGTTACCAACAGCATACTCAATCAATTGTGAAGAATCACGATCCATATTAATAAATCTTCCTGCTAATTGTGCAGTTAACAGTATTGCTGACTGTCCATATTGTAATTTAACTTCATATTGTTCTAATTTCGTGGCAAATGCTTGTTCATTGTACGTACGTCCCAACAAAATATCATGCATAAATTGTCTTTGTAATAGAGAATGTTCCCCTTTACGAGAGTACATTTGCTGGAGAGTTTCTTCAACACGTTTCCATTCGTTTCTTAGTAATTCAACTTGTGCAGTAATACATGTAATAAACTGCTCATCGTTCACAGGTTTCAACAAATAATCTACAGCTTTTAACTTTAATGCTTTTTTCGCATATTCAAAGTCTGAGTATCCTGTTAATAGAATTGCACGTATATTTGGCCAACGAGATTGAACTTGTTCAATTAATTGTAAGCCTGTCTGTTCTGGCATCCGAATATCAGTAACAAGAATATCAATTTGTTGGCGTTCCATTATTTCTATTGCTTCAAGTGCAGATGAAGCTTGATAGACAGCTTCAACACCTATTTCTATCCAAGGTATCGTTAGTGCAAGACTTTCTGTAACATAAGATTCATCATCCACCAATAGAATTTCTATCATCTTCATGATCACTCCATTCATCATGTTGTTTTAACTCTGTTTGCCAACGTATACTCACACATAATCCGCCTAATTTCGAACGAGATAATGTAATTCCTGCATGTTCACCATAGCGTAAGGAAAGTCGTTGATGCACATTCCATAACCCACAGCCCATCTCCTCAGTCATCGGATAATTTAAGCTGCGTTCTAAAGTGATCATCTCCTCATCGCTCAACCCTTTTCCGTCATCTTCTACTCGTATTATGATTTCTCCATTGTGCTCCGTTACCTCTATTATTATCGTACTAGCTGCAATAGATGGTTCGATTCCATGTATAATTGCATTTTCTACCAACGGCTGAATGATAAGTGGCGGTACAAGTTCTTGCTGTAACCATGCCGGCACTTGAATTTGATATTGAAGCCGCTTCATACGCATTGTACAAATATCCAAATAACTCTTCACGAAATGAACTTCTTCTCCCATAGGGACAAACTCTTTCTCTTGTCTAGTCGTGTATCGATAGTAATCCGATAGATTTTGTGACATTGCAATAATCGCTTGATAGTTTTGTAACTTCGCCATACTTGAAATAAATGAGAAGCAATTATAGAAAAAATGCGGATTGATTTGTGCTTGAAGTTGCTTTAACTTAGCTTCACGGATATGAATCTGCTCTAAATATGAACGTTGGAATAATTCTTGAATTTGTGTAACCATCGAATTAAATCGAGTAAATACAAAAGCGAATTCAGTGTTCCCTTTCGGCTGTAAACGTACAGAGTAATCCTCTTTCTTCAGACGTTGAAAACTTGTTACAAGCTGTTTGATTGGAACTTGAACTTGTACATACAGAAAGTAGACAACTACAATTGACATCAATAAAAGTGTCAGTACCGATGCATAGAAAAGCATATTGGTCTTCTTAATAGGTGAAAGCATTTCTGACAGTGGTAAGTAATCAATTAATATCCAACCTGTTGTCGTAGACCGTTCCATATTAACGAGATAGGAATCACCATTCAATTCGACGACCTTATAATCAGACTGCTCGATCTCATCTAATTTCAAGTAGGGTAATAGTTCATCAATAAATGCACGATCAGAATAACTATGATAAATTAGTTCGTTAGTTCTCACATAATAGAATGGACTTCGGTTACCATCACCTCGAAATGCATTCAGCATAGTAACAATATTGTTACTATTAAATTCAACTTCAATTATTAAATTAGCATGCCCAGGATCATAAAAACTTGAATATGGTGAAGCGATCATTAATGAAAAGCTATAAACTTGTTCTTTGTTCTCATCAAGTTGACTGCTAACTTTCCAACCTGCTTCCATCTGATCGATCATATTTTGCGGGTCATATGTATACACGTTACTAGATGTTATTACCCTTTTTAATGCCGGCGAGTAGACCTTCAATTTACTTTGCCAATTAACTGAGTTTTCTTGAATACTCAGTTTCTTCTGTATTCTCTTAATTAACTCGATCGTATTCAAATCAAGATAATCACTTTTCATTTCGAAGATATCTTTCAAATTAGATATATCAGGATCATTAATTAAGAGATTCGGCCACTGACTGACCGAATGAATAGAAGTATCCATCTGTTGTTGAAAAAACTTTAGCTGATCTCGATTAGATTTCTCTAGCTCTGCACGTAATACTTCCGTACTCGTCTTGTTAGAATATACATACAACACGATAATTGGGATTAACATGATTAGAATAACACCAAGCATTTTTCTATATAAATTAAACTTGGGCATAGTGTTCAGCTCCTACTTTAAAAATGCTATCAAGAATCATGCTATATGAATCTTATGCCTATGAATAGTACATTTTCACAAGAAATATGGTACTTTATCAAGATATATGGCATTTTGATAGCTAAATGATAGGCTTTACATTATTAAATGAAACATATAGACAAATAAAAGAACCAACGGAGAACTTATCCACTGGTTCTAAACTTATTGTAATATATATTCAATTAATTCTTTTGGGGCTTATTGTACCCTTTGTCCTCAAAGGGCTGCAACTTCTGAAGCCAAGGCTTCAAGATTACTTTCAGTTCCCATCGCATATCAGTCACCTTGTCTGCTTCCTTCTGCTCCAACACCTCATACTCGAACGCATCGGATCCAAATTCTTTCCAATCCTTCTGCAACTGGGCATTTGCAAATCTTCCTGCATCCAGTTGCATCTGAAGGGTGAGCCATTTATTTTTTAAGTTGTTATAGCTATCGATATAGATTTTTCCGTTCTGTTTGTTTTTGATTTGTGCGACTCCCATATAAGTCTTGATCAGCTTATATTCCTCAAGCAACTCCTTGCGTTTGCTCATATCCATAATTAATTCTCCTTATCTTTAGTTATTTTGAATCATGATTAGTTTAATATATTTCAGTAATTTAGTAAATTACTAATTTACTAAATTACTGAAATCATTGGTTCATATTATCTTGGTTTTTATAAGAAGTCAACCCAGTAGTATCAATAATCAAAATAACAAAAAAAGCTCATCAGGATTTCTCCTAATGAGCTTTGAGTATTAAATGTGGTACCGGCGAGAGGACTCGAACCTCCACGGTTTCCCACTCGATTTTGAGTCGAGCGCGTCTGCCATTCCGCCACGCCGGCATATATATGGCGCGCCCTAAGAGATTCGAACTCCTGACCTTTTGATTCGTAGTCAAACGCTCTATCCAGCTGAGCTAAGGGCGCATCAGCTTAAATTGTAATATGGAGGCGCCACCCAGATTTGAACTGGGGATAAAGCTTTTGCAGAGCTTTGCCTTACCACTTGGCTATGGCGCCAACTTTATGGAGCGGAAGACGGGAATCGAACCCGCGACCCTCGCCTTGGCAAGGCGATGCTCTACCGCTGAGCCACTTCCGCATATAGATGGCTGGGGATACAGGATTCGAACCTGTGATGACGGAGTCAAAGTCCGTTGCCTTACCGCTTGGCTAATCCCCAACGATTAACCGAGTGTAATATTATTGAATAAATGGGGCGACCGATGGGACTTGAACCCACGAATGCCGGATCCACAAACCGGTGCGTTAACCCCTTCGCCACGACCGCCATATGTTATTCAAAAAGTTAATCTGGCAGGGGCAGCAGGAATTGAACCCACACCAAAGGTTTTGGAGACCTTTGTTCTACCTTTAAACTATGCCCCTATATGGTGGGGGATGATGGATTCGAACCACCGAACTCGAAGAGAGCAGATTTACAGTCTGCCGTGTTTAGCCACTTCACTAATCCCCCGTAAAACATGGTGCCGTCGAGAGGACTTGAACCCCCAACCTACTGATTACAAGTCAGTTGCTCTACCAGTTGAGCTACAACGGCGTATTATAAAAATGGTGGCTCAGGACGGAATCGAACCGCCGACACAAGGATTTTCAGTCCTTTGCTCTACCGACTGAGCTACTGAGCCTAATAGAAGAAGAAATGGCGGAGCTGACGAGATTCGAACTCGCGGTCTCCTGCGTGACAGGCAGGCATGTTAGGCCTCTACACCACAGCTCCGTATTAATAAAATTCTTCTATTTAGTAAATTTGGTTGCGGGGACAGGACTTGAACCTGTGACCTTCGGGTTATGAGCCCGACGAGCTGCCAACTGCTCCACCCCGCGTCATTGTTATGTAATCCCATAAAAGTAATAGAATTTTGTCCTTACTCTTCTTCGCTTTTTTGGAAATTATTATGGTGGAGGATGACGGGATCGAACCGCCGACCCTCTGCTTGTAAGGCAGATGCTCTCCCAGCTGAGCTAATCCTCCATGTGTATCTCTTCTCTTTGGCGTGACCATAATAATGTATCATGCCCAAATATATCATGTCAAGTATTCACTTCATAATCTTTGATTATTTATTACTATAAGGGTCTATTGTTCTAGCACGTCAGACGGCAGATAAGTCAACATAGCGACATTTCGCTATGTTCGAATCGACTGCAGTACTATAGAAAATGGTATGGAAAAACGCAACATCGCGTTTTCCATACCATTTTCATTTTAGAGACTTATTGAATAGCTCATTACATCTTTAGTTATATTTAATCTTCATTGCTGCAAATAAATATTGTACAGAACCTGTGCAGCTTCTGCTCTGGTTGTCGCACCGGTAGGACTCAGAATGTTATTGCCCTGTCCGTTTATAAAGCCCATCTTAATCATTGTAGCCATATCTTCCGATGCGTATTTTGCTAATTTTTCTGCATCGGTAAACTTGTTAAGGTCATCAGCAGTACCGATCTTTGATACTTTATTTGCTGCCTGCAATGCTCTTATCGTCATCACAGCCATGTCCTGCCTTGTAATTTCCGCTTCATAATTGAACTTTCCATTGTAGCCTACGGTTATTCCAAGTGCTTTGGCAATTCCTATTTCGTCATAATACTTGTTGGTTACCAACACATCACTGAAGTTTGTGTTAAATTCGGCTGTAAGTCCCAATGTCCTTACAAGCCATGCCAGATATTCACTTCTTGTAATCTGGTTGTCAGGACTGAAGCTTGTATCCGTTGTTCCATCTATAAAGCCCTTAGATGCCATAGTTTCAACTGCTGTTTCGTACCATGAATTCTTTGTTACGTCACTGAAACTTTTCTTGGTGTAAGCAACTGCATATTTACCAACATAAGTCGTTGTAAATACGATAGCTTTTTCAGCAGCGTCGTATTTAGCATTGTTTATCTGAATATGCTTGCCGTGTTCATCAATATACCAAACAACAAGATATTCAGAGTTTGCCAGTTCTTCAGAAGTAGGCGTATATGGTATCTTTATCTCCATCGGTGTTTTCAAGCTGTTCCCCGCTACTGCCGTTCCTTCTATTTTGACACCCAATTCTATTACAGGTCTGTTACCTATCACACCTACTAGATTAGGATCAAGCTTTGAAGTGTCTGCCATACTAATAGTCAGTTCAACACTTTTCTCACCAGTTTCTACAGCTTTTAGCATATTTGCAGGTACAACCATTGTTCCGAATTCCGTAACAATTTCCACCTTCATATTTGCTTGGTTCGATGTTAATACAAGTTGCGGAAGTTCAACAGAATAGGCACTTGCTCCCTCTGTTTGCGGTATTTCCACCCTTATAGTCTGTACACCGTCGCTGTTTTCTTTTGCATTTTTCAAAGCTTTATTGATGTCTTCCTGACTGATTGGCACTGTGGCTATACCAGTCTTTTTATCCACCTTTGGTTGTACAACCTTAATCGTATCTCCTTCAACTTTGTTGGTCACGGGATCTGGTGTCTGTGGCAACGTTGGTGGATTGGTCGGGCCTACATCCGAATTGCCTATGATGACCGTCAGAGAATCACTCGCTTTGTGAGTTGCAGTTTCCTTATATCTCACATAATAGGTTCCGATATCAAGATTTACAATCTCTACGCCTGTGATAGCCATCCAAACGTCGGAATCAGCTCCTTGTTTCTGGTATTCCATCGTGGACACTACGCCTGTTATCTTTCCATCCATAGCGCCGATCACACTAACATTCACACCTCTGACTTCTGCATTCGACGGCGGATTTTGCTCCTGCTTTGCTCCATCAGGTATTACAACTACGATGGCTGAGCTTGGATTCTCCGTGCCTGTCTCTGCGTATCTAATTTCATAGCTACCTGCTTTCAAATTTTCGATACTATTTCCGCTGATCGGCGTGTAGGCACCACCATCTACCTTGCGGTATTCCATCTCAACAGTTACATTTTCAATCTTCCCATCGTTTCCACCCGCTATTGTAGGTGGCGTAATGACTAGATCATCCGCATTTGGTGCATCCCTATCGTCCTTAGCTTCATTAAGAATCACCACGGTTACTGACTGACTTGCATTTAACAATTCTGTCGCTGCATAGCGAATTTGATAGCTACCTGGCTCCAGATTTTCTATGCTTGTGTCGCTTACAGGCGAATAACTTACCTCGCCTAGCTGTCGATATTCCATAGTATTGTTTAAGCCTTCTATCTTCCCTTTTGAATTGGTCTCCGAATTAGCGTTTGTAATCGTCCATCCGCTTTTATCTGGAGCTGCCTGATCTTGCTTCTGCCATTCTGGAATCACAACTTCCTTATCAGGGCTGGCATTCAGGGAATCAGTTTTCATATACCGGACAAAATATTTGCCAGCAGTAAGGTTTGTAACCTCTACTCCTGTAATTGCAGAATATTGTTCCGCACCTTCCTTCTTATACTCCATGAACGCTGTTACACCAATGAGCTTTCCGTCATTTCCAATACTAGTTGTCGGTGCAACTCCTGTCGGTGTTGTCGGTGCCGTCTGATCCTGTTTGATCATCGGTTGGATAACTTCCCATTCCCATAAGCCAACGCCCTCACCATTATTTGCTTTCTTTGTCATCGTAACTCGTAGCGCTTTAACTTCCAGAACCGGGTCAATTCCATATATATTTGAGGAACCCACTGGCGTAGCTGAAGCTATAATGCCTGTAGAAATGGTATCTAACGTTACCCATGCATTCGTACTGCTATCCTTCGGGATATAAGAATACACCAACTTTGTAGGCGCTGATATACCGCCTCCATCAGTCCACAACATCAAATTTGAGCTTTGGATTGTTGCACCTTGCGGCCAATCATATTGCACCCATTCCGAAGAGCCTGCATTGCCCCAGGTACCCCAATGAGGGTTGGTTGAAGCATTTTTCAGCCCGTCATTTAATGCGGGAAGACTCTCCCAAGTCGAAGTGAAACTTGCTGAGACAATTGCTGAAAACGCCGCATTATTATTGAGAGGAGTGAGCAACTGCATATCTGTCAGCAGCTTTTCAATCACCTGTGCAACTTCCTCTTCTGTAGCATCCTTGTTTGCTATCATAGCGGAAGCAGCCATCTTCGCATCAGCAATCGGTGTAAGACCTTGTCCAGTAAAATTGGCAGCTTTTAATGAATTTGCAAAATTATAAATTTTTGCTAGCTCCGTCTTGTCTGTCCCTGTCCCCCCTGTATATCCATTAACCTTCCATTCTAGAATACCGCTTCCCACGGTAACAGGTTTCATATCAATACGAGCACCTGTTATATAGGCAGGCTCAAAAGTAGTTGTGTTGTATTTATTCAATTCATTCCCAAGTCCGTTTATCGCTCTTGGTGTGTACCATTTTCCATTCTCATCACGAAGCTGGAGCTTCATATCAGTGGGTTGGAAACTTCCACCGCCATCTCTGAAGACATATACATCCATCGAAGTGGCTAAGAAGGCTTCACTCCATTCATACTTGATCCATGCAGGGCCACCCTGATCTCCTTGCCAGTTATGCCAAGCGCCGTGGCTGGTATCACTCGATCTAATCGGATCGAATCCATCATTTAAACCTTTTACCCCACCTAGGTCATTAACGGTATTGATAATGGCAGAAGGTGTTGCAGTCAGTGCGTTGTTCAATGGTTGTGATTTCACGACATATACAGTGACATTTACCTTAAATTCACTGTCCGTGATATTCCCCTGGACTACGAATACCCCATCATTCGCATATTGAGCTGGATCAACCGCATCCCATACAATCTCACTCTTCACATATCCATCATCAGTCAGAACATCTACCTGACTAGGAAGTGTCGGGACTGTGCCCTTTTGCGTCACAACGCTGATAGCCCGGTATGAGCCATCCGTATCTTCATCGATATCAATCGTTATATCCTTGCTTGCTGTCTTGTCTTCATCAGCCGCTGTAAAGGTGAACACATAAGTGCCGGCCTTACTAATACGGGTGACTGCATTTACTTTGTCGCTATTAATAATCGTAATATCCCCAGAGCCAGTCGGTTGTTGCTTGACAGTCCAACTATAAGTCAATTCGGGATCAAATACCACGCTGTATATTGGATCCGGAGTTGCTGTGCCGGATAACATAAGAATACTATTATTCGAGTCATCCCTAACTACAGTCAAATCGCCAATGACTGGCGGCTGTTTTTCTGGCGGTGCAGCTAACACAAAGGTCAGTTCGTTAGAACCAGTCAAATGCCCATCATTCGCAATGAGTTTGACCGTATATGAGCCTCCTTTAGTACCGACTGCTTTTGTAGTAGTTGACTTAGGATTAGTAATGCTCAGACTACCACCTTCCGGAGTGCTCACAACTTCCCATTGGTAGGTCAACGCGCCATTCGGTGCACCGTCGTCGGTCACAATTCCGTCTATCATAAATGGAAGCATTGCCTGTGGGTTTTCCGTTGCCACCTCTGCAGTAACCTGCGGGGCTTGGTTTTCACCCGTATCTAACTTCTCAATAGTCAATTCAGCAGTTAACGCATTGCTCATTTGGAACATAGCAACACCTTTATTGTTCTGCGCATAGAACTGTCCTGCATCTACACCATCTAACTTAATTGTATAATAACCATTTTCTACTCCCGCTCCATCAAAAGTAATCCTTGAAGCGTGCTCACTTTTAGCTAGATTCGAGATTTGTAGCGTAAATGCGCTGCCGTCTTTTTGAATCTGTGCGCGTTCAATTTTATCGCTTTGCGAGACTAGGTAAATTTTTTCATCGATTAAGTTGATACGCTTACCAAAACCGTCCTTTGGTGTAATATGGTAAACACCACTTTCATCAGTGACCAAAGCTCCATACCCGAAAAGCCCAAATACCGGATCGGTGACAATATCAGAACTGATACGCAATAGCGAGCCATAGAGCCCTTCCTCTGATTCGCCAGAAAAGTCTTGCCAGCCGTTGTTCATAACTCGCGTACCACCATCGTATACGTCTTTTGTACCAGTTCCTCCCTTTTGAGCATTGTATCTCCAAGCGATACCTCCTATGGACTGTGCTGATATTTGTCCCATATTGACTGCGTTAAAGTTTGAAATTTTCGCTGCATAGTTTCGCTGCTGTGCGATAGCAGCCTGGTCCGGTGTTCTATCGCTGCCATCGTAACGGAGCCAGTCATCCATAATAGATCCTGCCAAGGAAGCCGTATATTGGAAGTTCCACCAGCCTTCGCCGGCACGGAATACCGGTACGGAATAAAAGTACCAGGTAGGCTGAATACCCCGCATAGCACGAGTCTTCAAGTCATCCATTTCCATACTTTTCAAGGCAGCGCTTGCCTTTGGATCCTCAGGATAGTATGTGCGCATCGCCTTGGCTGCGGCATAGGCGCCTTCTTCTCCTGTATTGTCATATTCAAATTCTGATCCATAAGGATACGAGGCGTTGGTCACACTCGTTGCTTTGTCTTTGGCAAACTTCTTTTTCAGATTTTCATACTCAGTCAGCATTCCCTCTTCTTTCAGTGCCTCAATCATATCCGGAATTTGCTGTTCACCGTAGAATCCAGTTGGTCCAGTATCGACTCGGTTATAGTATATGCCATAGGCTTTTTCCAAATAGTATTGCGGAGATTCGCGATACTCTATCAGATTGGGATATGCTTTTTGGACCCGATACATGTTGAAATAACCAGTTGCCTCCATCGCTTCAGAAAAAGTCCGTACATAAGGTTTTTCTGAATTTGTGTAAATACCTGAATCTTTAAGGTAGTTCGCAACCATAAAAGTCTTCTGCGTATTTTTCATGTAATTATTCCACATGAAGTCGATCAGGTAGTTTTCAATTGAGCGAATTTCATCAGGATCTGGATCAAGATAATTCTTCATCGCCATGAAGTTGATGTTATCGTGGCTCCAATCATCTCCCCAATGACTAGTGACCATGTCAATTCCGGTTGTAAGATAATGGTCACGGTAGATGCCAAAGGTAGGACTACTCGGGTCCTTATCTTGTGTCACGTCCACCATAAATTCGGAGTGGGCTTGCACCGTTTCGTCAAGTTCAGTCAGAACATTGAATTCAAATTGGGTAAATTTGTCCATCATCTCGCTACCGTTGTCTAGCTCATATTCCACTCGAACGCTGTTATTTCCGATATTGTCAAAAGTAAGCGAATAGATATGATACTGTTCACCATTTATGATTTTGGTTTCTACAAACTGTACGGATTCTGAATAACCCGGATTTCCACCAGGAAGTCCGCGACCGCCACGGGTATTGTTGACCATTTTCTCTCTGGTCTGGCCGGACTTGATAACTGGGATATGTGTTGCATCAAAAGGATCATTCTCGTGAACCGATTGAATGTCTATCGTTTTTACATTAATTTTGCTATCATCATAGTGCAGAGCCAGCTTGGTAGGCATATTGATCGCAGTCTGAAAACCGGGAAGTGCTACTGCATCAATCATGCCTGATTTATATAGGATAGAGCGAAGGTTTGCCTCACGATCTTCCATAGAATTAGAAGCATTATTTGGACTTGCAGCATTCATTTGCGGATCATTGTCGCCTGCACGTACCGCTGAAAATTTAAATTGATACGTTTTCTCCTCTTCTGGCCCCAAAATCAGGCTTGAGGCATCGCTAAAATATCCACGTCCGGTCTTCTGTATATCCTTGGAGTGGATATATAGAACATTTAGCCCCGGAAACCAACCGCCGCTGTCACCAACCCAGTTTGAGTAAGTACTTCCATTACGCAGTTCACCCGTATCACCCAACCAATAATCAACATATTCGATACGTGCGCCGCTTTCCGGCACCGGGGTGAACATCATGAAGTTTCCTTCACCGCTCGTCCGGATGGCATAAGAATAACCGCTGTCAGCACCAGCAAAGTTATGTACAGTAAGACGGTTGTCATACGTATCTGATACATTTAAATATTTGTTATTCCATGGCATCGGCAAGCCGACATCACCGAATTCAATAAATTTGCTACTTTTGTTTTTCAAGGTAATTTCCCATAGCATCGAACCATCTTCCGTGTCCATATCAAACACAGAATTCACGTCAAAACCTTTCATCGCTCTCTGAGTTGTGGAGTCCAGATCCTGTCCGATAAAGTTGACCTCTACTTTGTTGCCGTCCATTGAAGTCGTTTTCTCAATATAAGGGTTATTAGGATTGATATTAGAATAGGTAGTTGAACCTCCAGCAGCCAATGTTTTATTGGTATCAACTTCTACAAAACCATCCCTGTTGTCAGGAAATTGTTCATTGTCACCGGTACGGTAAGAAAAAATCATTTCGCCCATCCACTGATGTTGGACATTGTTTTGCGGCGACGTATTGTTAGGTAGAACAAAATTGATAGGATTACCTTTTTTGTTTGTAGGATTATTATTGATATACAGCTCTTCAATCTGTCCTAAATCACCAATCTTGGCAGAAAGACTGGCATTAGAGATATCATCATTGGCCGCAGCTGCCACAGACGCTATACCAATCCCTAGTGGAAGCGTTTGAACAAGCAACAATGGTGCAATTATCAGTGGAATCAATTTCTTTGTAATCGTTTTCATAATAACCTCCTGTTTACACATTCGTAAGTTTATTATTATAAATCAATTAAATACTCTCCTCTGACGACTAAACTAATTTTTTAATCCGGTCAGAGTAATTCCTTCTACAAAATACCTTTGACCAATTAAGTAAAAGATAACTCCTGGAGCAAAAGATAAGCATGTTGCTGCCATTGTCAGCGACCAGTCACTTTTTAATTGACCTCTGAAGTTCGTTAATCCAAGTGCAATTGTATATTTATCGCTCGAGTTAATGTAAATCATCTGCTGGAGCAGATCATTCCATAATCCAATGAAAATAAACAATGCTACTACGATCATCGCTGGACGAATTGCTGGCATGATAATACTGAACAAAATGCGGAAGTATCCAGCCCCATCGATCGTTGCTGCTTGGTCAAGTTCTCTCGGAATGGACATAATAAACTGGCGAATCAAAAAGATATTAAATGCGCCCCCTCCGCAAAAATACGGTAGAATTAATGGCCAATAGCTATCATTGAATCCAAGGCCTCGTGTCCAACCGATATACAGCGGTATAAGCGTTACCATAGCAGGTAAAAGCATTGAACCTACGCAAAGTGCCCAGATAAAATTTTTACCCCGAAAACGTAATCTTGCAAAGGCATATCCACATAAAGAAGCCGTAAATGTTCCTGCCAAACAGGAGGGAACGATAATCAACATCGTGTTCCATAGGTATTTCCAAAATTTGAATATCTCTAGCGTTTTCTCATAATTTGAAAACAACCAATTTTCCGGTATAAGAGATGGCGGATATCTGTAAATCTCAGCGTTACTCATGAGAGACGTGCGAAAAATCCACCAGATAGGGAACAATGCTAGAATTGCAAAAATAACGACGGCGACAAATGTTATGATGTTCATTGTTATGTTTTTGCGTTTCTGGCTTCTTAATCTGCCGTATACGACTACACTCATTTGTCGTCGCCTCCTTCATTGTAAATCCATAGATTGGATGTCTTAAACAACACAACAGCAAAGACCGCTAGAATAGCAAAAATGATTACAGTAGTTGCACTAGCATAACCTATCTTATAATTGACAAATGCTTGATCATACATCAGATAAGTCAAGAATCTAGTAGAATTACCTGGGCCACCATTTGTTAATGCAAGTGCCGGCGTAACAACTTGAAGGTTCGCAATTAAGCTCAATAATAAGTTGTAGAAAATGATTGGTGTCATGCACGGCAAGGTGATATGACGGAAGCGTTGCCATCCGTTGGCACCATCCATTTCGGCCGCTTCATGGTATACACTCGGAACGTTCTGAAGTCCAGCCAAAAAGATAACGATCAAGTTTCCCGCCAGCCAAACAGAAATCAATGAAAGAGAAGGAACGACATAGCTGGAATCTGCTATAAAGAGAATTTTTTTCAAGCCCATTTCCGAGAGAAGATAGTTAAAAAACCCAAAATTCCCTTCGTAGAGCCATGACCATCCTACGTAGATCGCTACGGATGGTAAAACATAAGGAACATAAAATACAGCTCTGAAAAAACCTCTCGCGGGAATTTTACGATTCAGTAGCATCGCAATAAATAGCGAATATATCATGCTTCCGACTACGGATAAAATAGCAAAATAGATCGTTGCGATAATAGAGTCTTTAATATAAGGATCGGTAGTAAATATTTTAATATAATTATCTAAGCCTACGAACTCGGGACTTTTCAACCCAGTCCAATTCGTCAAACTGATTCCTAACACCCCTAAAAGAGGTAAATACGTCAGTAAGAATAATCCTAAAAATGCAGGAATCAAACAAATATAAGCAACGCGTGCCTCACTGGAATAAATACGGGAACGGCGCTTCTGTGGCTTATTAATGGTTTCCATATTTCGCTCCCCACCTCATTTGTAAAGAATGACCGTTACTTCACAATAACGGTCATCCCTCAAACTTTTCTTGTGTTTATTGATAGCTTCTTAGTAACGAAAAGTTACATCAGAAGCTTAAACCTATCTTTTATTTGTTGCCTTTGTTAGCAGCTTTCAAAGCATCAAGATTTTTGGTGATAGCGTCCTTAGCGGTAGTTTTTCCTGTCCATACATCCCCCAAAATTGATCCGAGCAAAGTGTTAAAGTCCGTAGTATTATTCGTAAAGAACCACGAAGCAGGTCTCGCGGCAGAGGACTGTGCGTAGTCGACTACTGCTGACTTGTATTCGTCATATGGAGGGAAGTTTGGATTTTCGACCCATTTTCGTGTAAGTTCCTCATCCTTATACCACTTATCTAGAGTCGGCATCCAAATACCAGATGAGATAAGTGCCCAATTGTTTTCTTCGGAATTGTACCATTTTAGCCACTCCATCGCCTCTTCCGGATGCTTAGTTTGAGAGAATACGACGTTGGCTCCACCTGTATTGAGGGTGACTTTATCCTTCATATAAGGCAATACGGCTACGCCATAGTTCAACCCTTCTTCTTTTGCAGTATTCAAGCTAGTTCCTATGTTCCATTGACCGTTCGTTGCCATAGCGACAGTGCCTGCAATGATCGTTCGCTGAATACCGTCATCAGTCTGTCCTACGGACAACGGGGCAACATGATCTTTCAAGTATAGATCAGCGACTTTCTGAATTGCCTCGATGCTACCTTCTTCCCCTACCCTAACCTCTGTACCTTCCTCATTGTAGAAACCTCCGCCATTACTTACTGCCCATGTTTCCAGCTGCCATGGAAGGTTTTCAATAGAAGCACCAAATTGAACGATACTCTGTGAATCAAAGCCATCCTCACCAGGATGTTTACCGTTTTTGTCGATCGTCAGTTTCTTTGCAGTTGCTACGAATTCGTCCCATGTCCATGCTTGATCAAGTGAAGATGGAGGATAAGGTACGTTAGCTTTATCGAACATGTCTTTGTTATAATAGAGCAACAGAATTTCATTGGCTGCAGCATATGCTACGGTGTTGCCTTCATATTTGTAGGCTAAGCTGTCTAGTGGCTTGCTATCGCTTCCCTCGTACATAGCGCTTACATCATTCAACATACCTTCAGACGACCATTGAATGACACCGCCCTCCTGCATCATCCCTGTATCTGGCAATTGACCTGCTGTTGCAAGTGTATTTAATTTTGTCATATAGTTCTCCCAAGGAATCGCTTGCACTTCCACTTCGATTCTATCTTGAGAAGCATTAAACTTGTCGGCAACTGTCTGTGTCGTATTTCCTTCTTCAGCACTACCCCACATCGAATAAATAATTTTCACCTTTTCCGTTTTGGAAGAAGACGTTTCAGATGGTTTTACAGTTTCTTCTGGCGATACTGTGTTCCCCCCGTTGTTTCCACATCCAACAGCAATCATTAACAATGTAGCTAAAATAAGGCCTACCCCAATTTTCTTTCCTTTTTTCATTGACCCCGATCTCCCTTCATAATTCGCTTTAGTTTGTAACCAATCTTAAAGCATGTAGTAAAAATTATTTGGTTTGACTCCTCCCTTTTAGGGCATTCAAGTGTCAAGTTAATCGTTTAGCTTCTGGCCCAAGTATATTGGATTATTAATACTCACTTAAAACTAAGTGGAAACGCTTACTTAATTGTATCACTTCTATTTTACATTGAAAAACTAAAATCCCAACCTATATTTGTGTAATTTCAACCTATATTTTTATGTTTGAATGTTATATTGAAATATGTTATTTTGATACCAAAGTCTCTTATTCATCCTGAGGTTACATAATTTCACAAATAAAGAACTGAGTTTAGTGAAACGTTTAGATATTATTGCTATCTTATGTTTTTTCACCATTCGACATTTTAACTTTAGTACTATCGAAAACGATCTCTACCCAAATTGAATGTGCGACTATTACAGCGCAAAGTGAGGAGATAATAATGTCTGATTTAATCATGCACTTTGTAACTCCACCTATTCCTTATTTTATTGACAGTGGGAAACATACTTTCTTGCCGGGAGAGCGACATGTAAGCCGTTATTCTATTAATGTATTTGATATTATTATCATCACGAAAGGAAAGTTGTTCATAGGAGAAAACGATAATGAGTGGATTTTACACAAAAATGAAGCCATTATATTAAGACCCGATGCACATCATTATGGTACTACCCCATGTGAAGAAGAGACGGAAATAACATGGATCCATTTTCAAACATTTGGAGCATGGGATGAAATGAAGAGCATCGACGAGTGCTACGAAAACCAAATTACTTTATTTGAAAAACATAAACAGCAAGCTTATCTCAACCATTGTGAAGTAAGCTCAATCTTTATCCCCAAGAAATTAAAGCTGTCGAGCAAATCCATGAATGATCTTACCGAATTTTATTCCTTGGATAATGATCCGCGTTCACTTCGCAATTGGAAGAAGCAAACTGCTTTTCAGACTTTTATGCAAAATATAAACTATGAGTCAGCGATTTCAATCAATTCAACAGCAATTCAGCTTGCTGAAAAAATTGAGTTGTTTATTCGTCAAAACTATACCTCAAAGATCACGAATTCCGTACTAAAGGCCGAATTTAACTATCATCCCAACTACTTAGCCAAATGCATGTTAAAAGTCTATCTTGTGACCCCAATGGATTACTTACTGCAATATCGGATCGAACAAGCAAAAAAACTACTCATTCAAACAGATTGGTCGATTGCTCGTATAGCTGATGAATTAGGATTTAGCACTCCTGCATATTTCTCCTCGGTCTTCACCAATAAACAAGGTATTTCTCCAGCAAACTTTCGAAAGAGAGAATTTCGAAAGCCTGAACTACGCTAGAAAAAAACGAAAGTTGGCAATTGAACTGCCCCGTAAAAGTTAGACATCCAACTAACTTTTACGGGGGTGTTTTTATACTAGATAACTGTTTTTAGATATTAATTACTGTATTTTCAATACTGAACTTTCAAATTTGCCATTTATAAAACATACACTTTTGACGTTTTCTCCAGGTTTCGCCTTGAATGTGATTCCTCTTTCCAACATTACATATCTGGTTGGATATGCAGCATAACTAGTAATCTCCCAACCCTTTTCGATTGGCTCTATAAAACCATTTACACATCTTAGATTCCCTACGTCATCTGTATACAGATATGTTGTTGAACCAAAACCAAGCATATAAGCAACGAGCTCTTCTCCCATATCCCAATCGTCACCTTCGATATTAGAAAAGAGACTGCTAAATAATGGGTCGCTTGATTTCTTAAAAATAGATTGTCCGAATCTGTTTCTAGAAAGTTCGGGCATATTTAAATTTGGAGCAGCGATACTATAGGTAGAAGCTGCCTCACCTCGCTTTAGTTTGCGAGTTGTCGACTGGACATTCCAATCATAACAATTAAACATAGTCATTGTTGCTCGATAACCGGCTTCTATTAACCGTGTGTCTCCAATTGCTTCATAGGAGGATCGTGCAGCACCGGCTACTAATCCCCCCCATAACGAATGTGTCATAAAAGATAATGCTTCCCACCAACGATCCGGCGCATTAGCTCTATAATCATTACTAAATCCTATATTCGCAATAAGTAGCGGAGCATACAATTTTGCCTCATCCGTTAACTTAGCGAGGCTTAATGCTTCACAAGTAAGTCCAAATCCGGCATTATCATAAAAATGTTCCGTTATAGCTCCCTGGTACCCTTGTGAACCTTGTTTTAACCCTTTTACGAAATCTAGCCAAAGCTTATTAAGCTTATCGTACCAATAAACGGATTCATTCTTTTTAAGATCCTCTAACAAGTCACTAATATAAAGAATAAATACACCTACAAGCTGGGATTCTTCTTTCTCACGTTTATTTCGATGGCAATTTGGATCCAACCTCATGCACATCACTTGAGCGGCCCAAGATAAATAGACTTGTGGATCGTTAAAATTCAAATAAGTTTTATCAAATTTAGACAATAAATAATATACGTGTCCAATATAATCAAAATCATAAATACGGTAAAAAGAACCATATAGCGGTTTGGGGGTCATAAAATCTCCATCTTCAAACCAATGCTGTTTTATATCAAGAACCGCAGATGTTTCAACTTTATTAATTTGTGTCGGCACTGGTGTCGATAGAAGATTTTTCATCAAGATAAATGATAATTTACCAAGCGATTCTCCTTGATTCGATAATGGTAAAAATGCGTATGGGCGAGCTTCTTGCGTAGTATTAAAACTATTGTCACATAACCATGTGGCTCTTTCCTCGAGTATATGATGAATGGGCTCAAGAACATTACCAACTAATACATCGCATTTTCCGTTATTTAGTTTAGCTACTAGCTTAATTTCCCCAGCTGTTCTCAGAGGTAAGACAGCACGTAAACGTTTAGATTTTTCATCAGAAACAATCTTAAATTCATTTGAAATATCGGTTTCCTTAACAGTACCCATCTTATCTATTACACTTGAAATTTTAACTGAATGCAAAGTATCTTTTTCTGGCAAATTCACTTCAGCAAAAAATTTCCCTTCAGTAGTAGTAACGGGCGAATATGTCCAATGTGGATGTCCATACTTTTGCGCCTTTTTATAAAACTCTTCTTGTTCTTTAAATGATGTGAAAACAAATGACCATTCTCTTTCATCCGAAGGTTCAAGGATAATAGAAGAGTACCCTCCGCCGTAGATCCAATCACTGTCTGCTGACTGCTCCATCGATCTTCCATCCTCAACAAATGATAATCGATGGTAAAGCATTCCATCCAATGATGGCGAGACCTGTTCCAAAAAACGGTTTACATAACTGCAATACGTACCAAAGGCTGCAACTGGCTCTCCAGTACTGTATATGGCAAGATGAGGAGCCTCATTGTTTCTACGCATAGCAGCAAATTTGGCAAAGTCCCCTCCCACATGAGGGAATACCGCACATGAATGATTCATGTTCCTCAATACATCAGTATCACGAAACATGATGTACGCTAGAGAAAACCAGCTATGAAATCCGGTTACCGTTAAAGGATAATTAGTCAGATTTGAACAACGAATGTTCCATGTCCATTCACCACTAATATTTAGATGATATTCATATCTAACATTAAATTTATCATGTAAAAAAGTAACAATAGCTACATTTTCATCCGCAACTTCAATTTGTGTTTGCAGATTTACACTCTCAATTACTTCATCATCAATAATAGCACTCCACTGTCCAAATCGTTTATCCTGATCAGAGTACCCCGCTTCCCTTACATACTGTAAATCAATTACCCAGTTCATCTTTTCAGGATCGTCTGTCAATATTAAGGATTCAACAGTGCCTTCTGGTGATAAGTATATT
This sequence comes from Candidatus Pristimantibacillus lignocellulolyticus, assembly GCA_023639215.1. Classification (NCBI taxonomy): domain Bacteria; kingdom Bacillati; phylum Bacillota; class Bacilli; order Caryophanales; family Paenibacillaceae; genus Pristimantibacillus (SeqCode); species Pristimantibacillus lignocellulolyticus (SeqCode). Next base: position 2,928,746 of record CP097899.1, on the reverse strand, counting down.
TCAAAAGCATCATTTCGCAGCAGTTTCAAGCTCTCACTCCTTTATCATAATTTAAACGTTTAACTAAGAATTTAGACTATTAAAGTGTATGAAAAAAAGAGACTGTCTGATAAGAGTAAACAGTCACTTCTCTCAACATCATTTATTTTGACACGATCACATACTCCTGATGGTTGTGCCGTCTGCTTTTTAATATTGTCTTTTCATTGGTGCACTATAGGTAGTCTTTGATATTTCACAATTCGTTTAATAAATGACTCCAATTTATGAATATACTTTTAAGCGAATGACATTCCATGAAGCTGCTGTTAAGCTTGCTGCAATACTTCGATCTTCAACTCGTGCATTACCTCCAGCATGCGGCGTTACAGCTTGCATCTTGGCTGTATTAACTGCCTTTAGATCATCATGCTCCAGCACTAGATGCTCGATCAGAGCTACCACCCCAAAGCTCCGCAAATCCATTTGCAGCAATAATTTGTCAGTTAAACTGCGATTTACAGCAAATATTGTAATTTCATTATTAGTTTCATTATGAACAGCAATCGCCTCTAAGTAAGGAACATCAGTAATTTCTTTCGTGTCGTATTTAGGCGACTGAATAAGCGGAATCAGTGCATTGCCTCTTCCATACAAGGAGGCATGCATAAACGGATAGAATATCGTTTGAGTCCATGCAGCTCCTCCTGTTTCAGTCATAATAGGAGCTATGACGTTAACAAGTTGAGCCAAGCAAGCCATGCCTACACGATCTGAATGCTTCAGCAGACTAATAATCATGCAACCAACAACAAGTGCATCCTCCATTGTATAAATATCCTCCAGCTGTGCTGGCGCAGTTTGCCACGGTTGAATCTGCTTATCCGAATTTAAGGTGTGAAACCATACATTCCATTCGTCAAATGAAAGCTTCATTGTTTTTTTGCTTCGTTTTTTTGCCTTCACATAATCGCAAATTGCAGTAACACTATCAATAAACTGATCCATTTGCAAGGAGCGTGCAAGGAATGTAGCGGTATCCTGCTCTGCATTTCCATAGTATTGATGAAGCGATAAGTAATCAACATGCTCATAGGTATGATCTAAAACGGTTGCTTCCCATTGTGCAAATGTAGGCATCCCAAGGAATGAGCTACCGCAGGCAACTAATTCAATATCAGGATCTACCAAGCGCATCGCCTTGGCAGCTTCACTAGCAACCCTACCATATTCATCGGCAGTTTTTTGTCCGATTTGCCACGGCCCATCCATTTCATTACCCAAACACCATGTTTTAATGCGATGAGGCTGCTCATAACCATGCTTAATACGAAGATCGCTCCAATAACTACCTCCAGGGTGATTCGCATATTCGATAATTTGTCTTGCGTCCTCTACCCCTTGCGTTCCAAGATTAATCGCCCACATCACTTCTGATCCCGCTGCTTTAGCCCACATAGCAAACTCATTCATACCAAATAAATTCGGCTCAACTGTGCGCCAAGCCAGATCCAACCTTTGCGGTCGCTCACTTACAGGTCCAACCCCATCCTTCCAGTCATAACCTGATACAAAGTTTCCTCCAGGATATCTAATAATTGGCACATTCAGCTTTCTAATTAGTTCTAAAACATCGTGACGAACTCCATTGGCATCAGCTGTCGGATGGCCGGGCTCAAATATTCCGCCATAAACCGCTCTTCCTAGATGCTCAATAAAAGAACCGTAAATTCGATCATCAATTTTACTAATTACAAAATCTTTATCAACGATCATTTTTGCTGCCAATACCATAATGTCTCTCTCCTTTTATAAGTTATCTGCTATGAAAAACATTCTCTTTATGAAGGAACAGTATTGTAATAGATCTATTGTCTAAACGTTTAGATAATAGCTATTGTAAATTAATTAATATATTTTCTATCCACTCTTTTGTAAACAAATGAAAAGCGTTCTATTGCGCCGCAGCTATGTAGAACGCTTTTCTGCTAAATATTACTTCAAGGTTAAGGCATTAGAAAGGCAACAGAGTCTCTTTCAATTAGTGTACAGGTTGGACTGCTTTCACACTCCACTGCCTCTTCTTTAACGATAGATATGATGGCCTCCATCGCACTATAACCCATCTGATGCAATGGCAAATCCATTGTAGTAATTCGCGGACTAACATAATCGCTAAACTCCCGATTGTCAAAACCAATAATAGAGATATCTTTGGGGATTGCGACTCCCGCTTCATACAAAGCTCTCATGGCTCCTATTACCATGATATCGTTCATAATTAATATTGCAGTCGGTCGCTGTGGCAGTTGCAGCAACTCTTTCGTCATTTGGTAACCAGATTCTAGTCCCCAATCTCCAACCTTGATCAACTGTGGATCAAAAGGCAACTGAAATTCAGTAACAGCACGATAGTAACCGTTAAATCTAAGTCTTGATGGTAAGGAATCCATTAATCCACTAATAATAGCAATTCGCTGATGTCTATGCTCCATTAGATATTTTGTCGCATCATAGGAAGCCTGCTCATCGTTATATTGAATAGAAATATCCGATTCTGTGTAACAGTATGTATACACAATCGGTTTTCCTTTTGTGTCTATGAGCCCCGTTACATCACGCGGATGCACACCAATATATATAATGCCTTCAACTTGTTTGGCCAGCAAATTCGATACAGCATTTGACGCATATTTCTTATATGCATCAACATCTCCGAAATTATGGCCAACTCGCTTATGCAACCTTAAATTCGTCAACAGAATATGCATATCGTGCCGATCAGCATACTCATTGATACCATCAATAATTTCTGGCACATTGAAAACTGTTACGTCTTCAGCAATTACACCAATTATGTTGGTACGTTGAGATTTCAAACTTTTAGCGACGTCATTGGGAGTATAATTCAACTCTTCAATTATCTTTAATACACGTTCTTTTGTTTTTGGACTGACATTTCTCGTACCATTTATTACATATGAGACCGTTGCAGTAGAAACATTGGCTTTCTCGGCTATGTCCTTAATTCCGATTCTAGACACATTAAACACATCCTAATATAAACGTTTAGATTTTAAGTTGTTTATAGCATACTTCTCTATTAATGTGCAAGTGATCTCTTTAAGAATTCGAGCCTGCTGACGGTCTAAATGTCAATTAGAATAGTCTCGTATCTTATCGTTCTTTTACCCACACTGTCATTTCCCCTTGCCCGCGATTCGCCCATGCAAAGTAAGGAATGAATGTTAACTTTGTGATTTGTTCATTCCAGCCAACCTCTTTCTCATCATAGTACAATGCTTCGTCCTGCCAATCACCTGGAACCAGTCTTTTGCCATCCGCACAAATAACTGTAATACCTCCCAACAGCCCAGAGTCAAAGCTGGCTTGCAGTTCACTTTCACGAGGAAGAAGTAGCTGGTAAAGCTCTGAACTATTGTCCGCTTCCTCCAAGCAATATATGAATGGGCCCCGCTGCAAAGCTGTCTTGGCAGCGGTATGACGAATTGATGGATGCCCTTTCATGCGGCGTATTGGCATGTCAAAAACAAGTTCAAGTATATCGCCCGTCTGCCATGAACGCTCTAGCAGCAAATAGCCCTTCTCCTGCTTAAGCTGTCGTTCAGTCAAAAGCTTACCGTTTAACGAAACCGTTGCCTTTCCGCTCCATTCAGGGACACGCAATGCTAAAGTAAAAGTAACTGAGCGCTCTAACGAAAGTTCAAAGCGTACTTTACCATTCCATGTATATTGAGAGTGCTGCTCAATAGAGATCTTCTGTCCTTCAAACTCGATAGCAGCTTTTCCTCCAATATAAAGATGTGTATAGATGGTTTGATCTTTTCGGGTATAAATATATTGTCCTAGCGACGCAAGAAGCCGTGCAATATTAGGTGGACAGCAAGCACACCCAAACCATCCTTGCCTCACCGGCTTTACGTGGTCATAATTATGATTTTTACCGTAAATATTCGGCTCTACTTCTAGCGGATTTACATAGAAGAAGCTTTTCCCATCTCGCGCCATCCCACTTACAACCGTATTGTAAAGCGCTTTTTCCAGTACATCGGCATATTTGCTATCAGCTTCAAGCTGTAGCATGCGATGAGCAAAGAAAATTAGTCCAATTGATGCACATGTTTCGGCATATGCTGTATCATTCGGCAAATCGAAATCAGCCGTAAAAGACTCCCCTTGCTCCATCGAGCCAATAGCACCTGTAATGTACATCCGCTTATGCACAATGTTATTCCATAGCTTGCGGCATGCAGCCAGCAGATCTTCATCATGATTTTCTGCTGCCAAATCAGCCATCGCCGCTAGCATATACACTAAACGAACAGCATGCCCTTCCGCAGTCTCTTGCTCCCGCACAGGGAGATGAGCTTGGCTGTAGGACAAATCATGTGCCATAGCTAGATTTGAAAAATGAATCCGACCCCCATGCTTTTTAAACTCAGCATCATAGAAATGAGGTTTTGCTCCACGCTGATCAATAAAATATTGACTGAGGTTTAAATACTTTTTATTTTTAGTAGTACGATACAGTTTTACAAGTGCCAGTTCAATTTCCTGATGCCCGTCATATCCAGCAAGTTTACCCGGCTCATTGCCGAACACAGTCTCGATATAATCAGCCAATTTGCAAACAACATCCAATATCTTTCTTTTCCCTGTTGCTTCATAATAGGCAACTGCCGCTTCAATCATATGCCCTGCACAGTAAAGCTCATGGCATTCTGCCAAATTAGTAAAGCGATGATTAGGTTCTTTTAATGTAAAGTAAGTGTTTAAGTAACCATCCGGTCTCTGTGCTTTGGCAATAATATCGATCATGTCGTCCGCAATTTTCTCTAGTTCTTGATCAGGCTTTGTTTGTAGCAAATATCCTGCCGCTTCCAGCCACTTCGCCACATCGCTGTCCTGAAATACCATGCCTCCGAACTCACCTTGCTCAAGTCCCGCGGCAATCTTAAAATTTTGTACCGCATAACTTGGCTCTGCTTCCGGAATTCTATCATTAAGTGCCTCCCATTGGTAGGGAACAACAACTTCTCTTACAAGATTAATATATTCAGACCAAAACTCATCCTCAATGATAACTTCTTTAAGTGGCAGTATATGAGATGAATCTTTGTTTGTATGCATGATTTTTCACACCTATCTCTCCTATTTTAAGCTATCCCTTTACACCGCCAACTGTAAGACCTTCGATAAAAAATCGTTGAAACATTAAAAATAACACTAGTATTGGCAGTATACTTAATACTGCACCTGACAACAGCACCTCATAATTGTTGCCAACTGGAGATAACAAAGAAGCAAGACCGATTGGAAGCGTAAAGTTTTCTGTTGAGCGTAATACAATTACAGGCCATAAGAAATTGTTCCAACTAAACATTGCTTGTAAAATCGTCATTGCCCCAAAAGCAGGTACGAGCATCGGAATCATAATTCTAAAAAAGATCCCCATTTCACTACAACCGTCTATTCTACCAGCATCCATAAAATCTTTAGGGATACCTGATGCGAATTGCCTGAAAAAGAAAATCGGTAAAGGAGCAACTACAAATGGTAAAATAACTCCCCAAATGCTGTTAATAATTGAAAGATCAATAGATAGTCGATACAATGGCAGCAATATAATTTCTACAGGAATCATCATGACAGCGAGCACAAGAGTAAAAATAAGATTTCGACCTTTGAAATTGTACATCGCTAGTCCGTAACCGACCATCGAGGATAAAAATAAACATAGCACCGTAAATAAAGAAGTGATGAAAATCGAGTTTTTATACCACGAAAAATAATGCGCTGATCCACCTTTTCCAGCAAAGATTGCTTTGTAATTCGCAAGCGTCATTACATCAAAATCAAGCCGCACATTAAGACCATAACGAAATAGCTCGGAGGAAGGCTTTATCGATGCTAAAAACAGTGCATACAATGGAAAAAGTGCCATTACCGCCAAGATGATAAAAAATAGTAACAGAAAAACTGCTGAGAAGTTCCATCTTTGTTTTTCAGCCATGATCTAGTCCTCCTTTCCGAACAAGCCCATAAATTTCAATTGAATCATACTGACACCAAGTGTAATTACGAGTAACACTAAACCAATAGCTGAACCAAATCCTAAATCAAAATATTGAAATCCCTGTTGATAAATATAACCAACCATCGTTAAACCAATATCTTGCGGTGATCCTCTGCTCCCCCAAAGCATATAGCTTTCTGTGAACATCGCAAATCCGCCATATATTGTAATCGTTAACACATATATCGTAATCGGTTTTAGCAGCGGAACTGTAATTTTGTAAAACTTACTGAACAAGCCTGCTCCATCAATATCAGCTGCCTCATATAGCTCCTTTGGAATGTTTTGCAGCGCGGATAAAAAGTACAATATATTAATTCCAATCCAGCGCCATGTTGCAATAACAACAAGAGCAAACATACTCAACCCAGGATAATAAAGCCACTTTTGACTATCAAATCCTAGCCATTGAATAAAGGTATTCATTAATGCACCGTCAAGCTCACTGAATACTAGTTTGAATATAATTCCCGCAACAGCAACAGATGTCAGTGCCGGCAAAAATAATGCCGAGCGAAACATATTTTTTAGTCGCATCATTTTTGAATTTAAGAAAACAGCCAAAATTAATGGAATAGGAATTAACACAATAACCGTATAGATCGTATATCTAAAATTGTTGTATAAAGCTTTGTAGAAACTTGGATTGTTCAACTTTTTGAAATTATCTAAGCCGATAAATGTAACCTGATCTGGTAAAACAGACTGGAAACTCATTAAAATCGCTTGGAACAGCGGATAAGAGAAAAAGATAATAAATGATAAAATAAATGGTGCAACAAAAATATATGGTGCTATTAGCTGCGAATTACCAATTCTAAATCGTGATTTTTTCTGATGCAAAGTATCCTTCCCTCCTCCACTCTGTCTATTTAAGCAGAGTCACTAGCATAGCCCGTTCACAGTGCAAGAATTGAGCTGCTGCTGTAGATTATGCTAGTGACTGCAAATACATTTCATCTTGCATTTTTTAAGCTGGATAGCTTATGGTAAACTTTTACGTAGCTTATCTGCTTCTTCTTTTATCACTGTTTCCGGATCCTCACCAAATTGGAATATTCTCGGTATGATCTCGTTACGTACTGAATCGAACACTTGAGGAGATATTTCACGAATATTGACTGGATAAATTTCGTCTTTTACTTCAAGTAAAGTGTCAAAAATATCGTTTCCGAAGTACTCCGTAAACTTGTTAGGTTCTGACATTGCAGGATCTGTCCAAACCTCTGTGCGAATCGGATCCATGCCCAGCTGCTTCCAAACTTGAATGTTTCCTTCTTTAGATAGCTTAGAGTAAGCGAGGAATTCCTTCGCCAGTTCAAGATGCTTTGTTTGATTAGTAATTGATAAGCCTGTTCCACCCATACCCGCTGAACGATTGCCACCTTCATCCCATGCTGGCATTGGTTTAATAATAATTTTGCCTTTCAGATCCGGCATTTCGTCTGTAAAGCGATTCATAAACCAGAATGGCATAAATACCGATGCAGCACCTTCAGCATTCATATAGGCCTTATATTCAGGCGTATCATGACCAGCGCCCGGAGCAATAGCTGCAATTCCTTCATCTACTAGCTTTTTGAAGAACGTCATTGCACGAATATTTCGCTCATCATCCAACATCACTTTTCCGTCCACGCTCACCTGGTCAGATTCCAGCTGGTTTATAGCTGGCCACCAGCTCCAATTGCCTGCGCCTTCAAACGTAATAAACGGTTTTCCTGTCTTTTCAACAACGATCTTTCCGTACTTTTCAACATCAGACCACAGCTTAATATCATCAGGATTTACGCCTGCTTGATCCATAATTTCCTTGTTGTAAAACATAACTGTTGCCCCGACATGCAAGTCAACTCCATAATACTTGCCATCCTGGCTATAAATATCAACGCGAGATTTCACAATGTTCGATAGCTCAGGTTCAACTACATCGTTTAGCTCAACTAACTGAACTTCCCCCTTCATGAAGTTAGGGAACTTACTCTGTTCAATATCTACCAGATCCGGTGCCCCTTCTTTTGTTTGCAACGCAATTAATAATCTAGTATGCATTTCATCATAAGGAATATTTTCAGTAACTAGTTTAATTGGTTTATCAGGATTTGCCTGATTCCATTCATCCGCCATATACAAGTAAAAATCAGCATGTTGTTGTACAAATGTCCATAGCGTAAGGTTTGTTTGCTCTGCTTCTGTTTTTCCTTCTCCCTCAGTATTTGAATTTGATGTTTCTGTCGGTGTAGAAGGTGTATTTCCTCCTCCATTATTACTGCCACAAGCTGTTAAAATCATAGAAACTGCCAGTATAAGCGATAACAATAAATTCCCTTTCTTACTCATTTATTCATCCCCCAATATAATTTATATGCTTAATCCTGTGACGGATAATAGCCAATGCTAAGTATAAAAACAAAATCTAAACGTTTAGATATTACTCATTAAAATAACGCTTTCAAATTCATAAATGTAAATCGTTACTATATTCCCGCTTTATACTTTCACGAAATTTAGAGCTATTTACTTTCAGGAGTCAGTATTCATACTAGTTTCAGTGGCTAATCAATGTAATCTATACAAAATTTAAACGTTTAGATTGTCATCTAATTATTTTATATCATATGAATACAGTTATGTGCAAGCACTTTTTTTGATAATGTTAGCGAACCCTAGAAATGTAATGACTCAAACAAATGTAATCACAATAGCAAATCAGAAAGGATTGATTCTGGTATGGAAACAAATAAAAGACCTCCTATATTCCTAATGTCACACCCGATTTGGCATGCTCATTAATTATATAGAAGGTTTTGAAATGTTAAACAGTTCCGCAAATAGTGGTATAAAGTGAATGCCGTACTCACTTAGCAAATAGAACACTTTTAGCTAATTTTATAAGCTTATCGAAATATTCTCCTCTAATCTGCTTTCATTAACTGAGGTATACTCTTATCCCTTAATGTCTGAGCCAATACTAGAGCTAGGCCATATCCAAAGCTGAGCATTCCAAATATAATGCTGCCAATGAAGGCCCACGGCACTGCAATCAGCGGACTCTCCATTGCAAGCAGCAACGTGCTGGAAATAGCCAAACTTGTAGTAATTCCCGTTATCCCTGCTATTAAGCAAAACCAGCATAGTTGCAGTACAAGCATCGTTCGCAGCTGCCTAAAATTCATACCTAAACTAAATAAAACAGCAAATTCCCTGCGTCGCCCATTAACAAACGCGTGCATTGTATAATAAATGCCAATCGCACTGACAAGTAATGTCACCGCAACAATAGCGTATAAAAATATGAAACGTTGATGTGCAAACTCCTCCATCGAGCTCAGAGCAAGCTGCTTGTCACTATACCGAATACTTGTGTAGAATGATGCATAGGCATGAAGTTCCTCGTATATTGCTGTTCTCTGTTCTTCATCTATGTAAAGCAACAACGTATTCCACTCTCTTGCCCTACTACCGACTAAGGATTCTTTATCTGCTCCTACGATGGATTGCTCTGCATCGACATAAGCCAGCGTATTTATGCTCATCGAACCGGGCATATATCCATCTACAATTGCAGCAATAAGAAGATTTCCACGCGGCAAGTCTTCCTGCTCAGGATCTCGCAATAAAAGCTCATCACCGACAGTAACCCCAAGCTCCTTGGCATAATCAGAAGTTAGTACGACAACATTAGACAAATCGTTTGGCAATGTTGGAAGGAGTCCCTTATTAACCAATTGCCGCAAGTCACTTTTTTTATAATAAAGATTATGATAACGCTCATCTTCAGATAAAGCTTTAGTATTAATTACAGTGGCCCAATCATCCTGACTAACCGGAATAACAGCCTGTACACCTTTAATGTTTGTCACCTCTGAAACAACGTTCTCTGGAAGAGCTACCGTGATACTATTATTATACATATGAATATCAGCCACAAACTCTTCATTAAATATTTGTATATTTGCCTCTTTCGCCGAATGTAGTACCGTAAAGCCAATGACAGGTACATTAATTGAAATAGAGATAGCCAAAATAATAAGCACATTTTGTTTAAAATAAATAGATAAATATTGCATTGCAATCATTTTTTCTTTTTGCTTTTTACGCAAGCCTTGATTTATGCGAAAATTGAGCCAGTGTTGAAACATTATGGGCATGGACAGCCATATCGCACAAGCGAACATCACACCAGCAACCGGATATAAAATGACGCTGCCATAAAAATATAATGGAGGGATAATCAATGCTATCGAAAAAAACAACAACAGGCATGCAACATACTTTCGCGCTTTAGATATGCCTCTTTCCTTAGACTTTATCGTATTACGAAATTCTAACGGCAACTTAGAAAAGCCTCTTGCCAGTAGTGGTAAAAGCAAAATAAAGAGAACAACCCCATATATAAACATACTGAGCAGAATATGTCTCCAACTGAATGTAACCTGTGCATGCTGAATGGAAAAAATACGTTCCAATAACGCTGCCCCTGATACACTGAACACTGCGGCAGTCAATCCACCTAGAATAGTGCCAAGTCCAACTACCCCTGCAAGCTGGTAAAGAATAATCGAGAATAATCCTCTCTTTTTAGCTCCATTTGTATGAAGTACAATAAGGGGATGTAGTATGCTTTGTAACATGAGACGAAAATTACTTAACACAATAGCCAAACTAGCTAATAGTGTGGCTATCGTTACAACACTTGAAATCCAGCGCATGCTTTCCGTATTTTTTTTAGCTAGATCACTATCCTTAACAAGTTGATAGGCTACAGGAGCTTGAATCGTTCGTTCTAAAAGCCTTACTAAAGATAAAGCCTCTACATTATCATCAATATCAAGCATGACACCGGAGGAAAAATTTCCAAGACCGCTAAGTTTCTGTAATGTCGTTATATTCATATATACAAGATCGGGAAATGATGTAACATTCACATCTTCTATAATTTCTTTTAGCTTCCATTCCTTACGTTCAATATGATTAAGCGGTAGATTAATAATTTCCCCTTGTACAGCGCCCAGTCGTTGTGCCAAACTATCTGTTATCACAACCTCATCATCAAGCAAATCCTCTGTATATTTATATCTTACTTTGGCGAGCTCATCATTTTGCAAGCCAATAAGAAACAATTCTTCTCCCTCAATCGGATTAAGCAATATGAAAGATGATTGCTTAACCCCATTAGCTTCTGCTATGAGTTGTTGCTCCCGCTGATCAAAGTAAACGATTTGATTATCTGAATGCTTAGGAGGTGTAACAATGATGTCAACGTCCCCGAAGACATCTGCTAGCTGCTGCTTATAAGATCTCTCCATATTTGACAAGAGCAGAGACATCGAAACAATTAAACTCATTGCAACCGCAACACTTGCAATGGAAGCAATCATTCTAGATCGATTAGCGACAGATAAACGGTATGCAATTCCAAGCATTGATGTTAGCATGACGATGACATTCCCTTCATTCTATAAAACGCAGTTACGATCTTCTCTATTTTTTGCTCTGAACTCATTTCTTCAGATAACTTCAGCTGTTCATAAACATGACCATCTTGCATAAATAAAATGCGCTCACCGTATGCTGCTATCATTGGATCGTGCGTCACCATAACAATCGTTTGCCTAGCATTGCTCTTTATTTCTAAAAGAAGTTCTAATATTTCCTTAGACGTATTATAATCTAGATTACCCGTTGGTTCATCTGCAAGTAGTATGGATGGCTGTTTAACTAGTGCCCTAGCTAGAGCAACTCTCTGCTGCTGCCCACCAGAAAGCTCGTATGGCCTAAAGCTGCCTCTTTTCTCAAGACCTACCTGCTTTAGCATCGATTCTGTTTTTTCTATAATGAAAGAGGCAGCCTCTCCATCTAAAATCAATGGAATAGCAACGTTCTCACTAACGGTCATCGCCTCAATCAAATTATAATCCTGAAACACAACACCAATTTCTTTCCTCCGATATTCGGAAAGCTGCTCACTATGCTTGGTATCATACTTTATTTTCTTATCACGTAAATATACAGCCCCAGCAGTAGGAGCGATCATTCCTCCTATAATGTTAAGCAACGTTGATTTACCAGAACCACTGGTTCCCATAATAACAACAAATTCTCCCTCTTCGATTTCAAGCTTGCTTTTGTGAAGCGCTATCACTTCACTTTGACCTTGCCTATAGCGTTTTTCAACTTCTATGAGCCTAAGTATTAGATTCGTGATCATTAATCCCAACTCCTATTCTATGTTATGTCGGCGAGAGGACTCGAACCTCCACGGTTTCCCACTCGATACTGAGTACCTTTTTCTAATTCTTTTATGGTACCGATAAACTCGTAAGTCGCTGGTTATAAAATTGCTTTGATAGAATCGGAGGCATTTATAACTGAAGCCACTGATAGCAAAAGCAAAAGAACAACACTTATGATGAAAATCCTGATTTTCATCATAAGTGTTGTTCTAATTTTCGTTACATATATCATTAATTTATTAAACTTTACCATATATCCCTTATTTAAGTAAATATTTGTTTGTAATGTCAGCTGCTAGAATGCATATGGTAGATACTGTATACATTATATTTACGTTAACGTATTAGCTTTCACCGGCTTCGACATAGTTTCGCTACGCTAGTAGTAGGCAATGGAATCAGCATAAAAGAAGTAATTATACAAAAAAAGCTCATTAGGATTTCTCCTAATGAGCTTTGAGTATTAAATTTGGTACCGGCGAGAGGACTCGAACCTCCACGGTCTCCCATTCGATTTTGAGTCGAACGCGTCTGCCATTCCGCCACGCCGGCGTATGTAAAGCAAGAATATGGCGCGGCCTAAGAGATTCGAACTCCTGGCCTTTTGATTCGTAGTCAAACGCTCTATCCAGCTGAGCTAAGGCCGCACATGTATGAATTTATTATGGAGGCGCCACCCAGATTTGAACTGGGGATAAAGCTTTTGCAGAGCTTTGCCTTACCACTTGGCTATGGCGCCAACTTTATGGAGCGGAAGACGGGAATCGAACCCGCGACCCTCGCCTTGGCAAGGCGATGCTCTACCGCTGAGCCACTTCCGCATAATTATTATGGTGGAGGATGATGGATTCGAACCACCGAACTCGAAGAGAGCAGATTTACAGTCTGCCGTGTTTAGCCACTTCACTAATCCTCCATGTTACATGGTGCCGTCGAGAGGACTTGAACCCCCAACCTACTGATTACAAGTCAGTTGCTCTACCAGTTGAGCTACAACGGCATATTAGTTTAGATGAATTATTGTTGTAATGGCGGAGCTGACGAGATTCGAACTCGCGGTCTCCTGCGTGACAGGCAGGCATGTTAGGCCTCTACACCACAGCTCCGTGACAACAATTCGGTTTTGAAAACAATTGGTTGCGGGGACAGGACTTGAACCTGTGACCTTCGGGTTATGAGCCCGACGAGCTGCCAACTGCTCCACCCCGCGGCAATGTTTTGAAACTATAGTATGGTGGAGGATGACGGGATCGAACCGCCGACCCTCTGCTTGTAAGGCAGATGCTCTCCCAGCTGAGCTAATCCTCCATATGTAAACTTCCTTCGAAGCAACCACATGAATATATCATATAATTAACTGTCCCGTCAAGTTTTTATTCAAGTTCTTCAAGGATAATGTTTTTATTATAACAATATTTGATCTATAACCAATTATTTTAGGTAATTTATTTAATTATTGGTTCCGTTTATTATTCATCAGTATAACTTCAATAATCGGGACACTATTTGTTTCATGCCATCTTTAGCTGATTCAAATTGCTGCAATCGATGTCCATTAGCGCCTGACGGATGAGGAAACCCCCACATAATGTTGCAATTTTCGATCATTTCATTCTCTATTAGTTCCATTAGATAACTCTCTACAGATTTACCTAAAGGAATAATAAACGGATTTTCTAACATAGCAAATTCAGCAAGAAAAGATTTCTTTGCTGCTTCATTCAGAAAGGCATTTTTAATTAGAGAAGGTTTATGCCCATTATAATTTTGCTTCGAGACAAATACGGGATATCGAATTAAGGAAGTTGTGTGTAGAAGCGTACATTGGGGATCAAATAATTGTTTAGCACTCTGTACTCCTAGCAGGCTGTGTATTCCTATCTCTTGTAACATTTCAATTAAGTTGGTCCTTGTAGTTCCTGCAAATCTCGCGGCCATCTTCGCCTGCTTACAAGCTTCCTCATACGACTTATGTTCCTGTAAAGAGTGAATTGCCGTTCTATAAGCAATCTCCATCTGCTGCCATCCAGGAGTAATTCCAACCAGAATTACTTTTGCAGATACATTAATGTATTCATTATGTGGAGAGTAAAATATTTCAATGTCTCCGTCTGACTTCAATCTAAAGGTATTAATCAGTAAATCTGATTTTTTGTAGCTTGATTTTATCGGTAGCTCCTTTAAATGTGTGCTGAAATAGTTCGCATCAACGAAAGACATTTCTATGGCTCCTTATTAACTTGAAACTAGGTATAGGCAAAATACAGTTCCCTCTAATACATTAGTTAAATTACAAAATAATGCTCTTAGTATAGCATAGCAACATTCTTAAACCAAATCGTTACTTAGGCGTTGCACCGAACGTTAACTATACATTCAAACTGATAAACTGTTATCTATACATGCAAAAAAGCACTTTAGAAGTAAGCTTCTAAAGTGCTTTGAATAATTAATTATGGTACCGGCGAGAGGACTCGAACCTCCACGGTTTCCCACTCGATTTTGAGTCGAGCGCGTCTGCCATTCCGCCACGCCGGCGTAGTTTAAAAAGAATATGGCGCGGCCTAAGAGATTCGAACTCCTGGCCTTTTGATTCGTAGTCAAACGCTCTATCCAGCTGAGCTAAGGCCGCACATGTATAAGATTATTATGGAGGCGCCACCCAGATTTGAACTGGGGATAAAGCTTTTGCAGAGCTTGGCCTTACCACTTGGCTATGGCGCCACTTTATGGAGCGGAAGACGGGAATCGAACCCGCGACCCTCGCCTTGGCAAGGCGATGCTCTACCGCTGAGCCACTTCCGCATATATATTATGGCTGGGGATTCAGGATTCGAACCTGAGATGACGGAGTCAAAGTCCGTTGCCTTACCGCTTGGCTAATCCCCAACGATTAACCGAGTGTGTTGTCTTTGAATAAATGGGGCGACCGATGGGACTTGAACCCACGAATGCCGGATCCACAAACCGGTGCGTTAACCCCTTCGCCACGATCGCCGTATGTTATTCAAAACTTACGTTTGCTAGGATATTAGAAAATGAAATCAAAAAAATAACATCAAGATCTATCTCCTTAACGTTTCGATGAACTACAACAGTTAAGTATGTATTATTGAATAAATGGGGCGACCGATGGGACTTGAACCCACGAATGCCGGATCCACAAACCGGTGCGTTAACCCCTTCGCCACGATCGCCATATGTTATTCAACAAAATTCATCTGGCAGGGGCAGCAGGAATTGAACCCACACCAAAGGTTTTGGAGACCTTTGTTCTACCTTTAAACTATGCCCCTATATGGTGGGGGATGATGGATTCGAACCACCGAACTCGAAGAGAGCAGATTTACAGTCTGCCGTGTTTAGCCACTTCACTAATCCCCCGTAAAACATGGTGCCGTCGAGAGGACTTGAACCCCCAACCTACTGATTACAAGTCAGTTGCTCTACCAGTTGAGCTACAACGGCGTATTATAAAAATGGTGGCTCAGGACGGAATCGAACCGCCGACACAAGGATTTTCAGTCCTTTGCTCTACCGACTGAGCTACTGAGCCTAATAGAAGAAGAAATGGCGGAGCTGACGAGATTCGAACTCGCGGTCTCCTGCGTGACAGGCAGGCATGTTAGGCCTCTACACCACAGCTCCGTATTAATAAAATTATTCTATTTAGTAAATTTGGTTGCGGGGACAGGACTTGAACCTGTGACCTTCGGGTTATGAGCCCGACGAGCTGCCAACTGCTCCACCCCGCGATAATGATATTTATGGTGGAGGATGACGGGATCGAACCGCCGACCCTCTGCTTGTAAGGCAGATGCTCTCCCAGCTGAGCTAATCCTCCATAAATGGTGACCCGTAGGGGACTCGAACCCCTGTTACCTCCGTGAAAGGGAGGTGTCTTAACCACTTGACCAACGGGCCTTGCTTTGTAAAGAAACTGGCGGAGAGCTAGGGATTCGAACCCTAGATACCGGATAAGGGTATACACGATTTCCAATCGTGCTCCTTCGACCACTCGGACAGCTCTCCATAATGGCTCCCCGAACAGGACTCGAACCTGTGACAACTCGATTAACAGTCGAGTGCTCTACCAACTGAGCTATCAGGGAATAATGAACGTTCTAATACTTATGTATTCAGAACATGTGATTGATATTGGCTAATTCTTCTCTCCATTGCTGTCGATTCGAACTGTATATCAATCATAGGGTTTGCACCCTCAAAACTGGATAGGAAAGGTAAAACTCCAAAGTGATGCTTGTATCAATGTACTCTTCTTGCTTGCGCATAGAAAAGATTTTAGGATAAGCCCTCGACCGATTAGTATTCGTCAGCTACATGTATTGCTACACTTACACCCCGAACCTATCAACCTCGTCGTCTTCAAGGGGTCTTACTAATTGGGAAATCTCATCTTGAAGGGGGCTTCACGCTTAGATGCTTTCAGCGTTTATCCCGTCCGTACTTAGCTACCCAGCTATGCTTCTGGCGAAACAACTGGTACACCAGCGGTACGTCCATCCCGGTCCTCTCGTACTAAGGACAGCTCTTCTCAAATTTCCTGCGCCCGCGACAGATAGGGACCGAACTGTCTCACGACGTTCTGAACCCAGCTCGCGTACCGCTTTAATGGGCGAACAGCCCAACCCTTGGGACCTACTTCAGCCCCAGGATGCGATGAGCCGACATCGAGGTGCCAAACCTCCCCGTCGATGTGGACTCTTGGGGGAGATAAGCCTGTTATCCCCAGGGTAGCTTTTATCCGTTGAGCGATGGCCCTTCCATGCGGTACCACCGGATCACTAAGCCCGACTTTCGTCCCTGCTCGACTTGTAGGTCTCGCAGTCAAGCTCCCTTTTGCCTTTGCACTCTTCGAATGATTTCCAACCATTCTGAGGGAACCTTTGGGCGCCTCCGTTACTCTTTAGGAGGCGACCGCCCCAGTCAAACTGCCCACCTGACACGGTCCCTCTACCCGATTCAGGGTAGCAGGTTAGAACTCCGATACGATCAGGGTGGTATCCCAACGTCGCCTCCTCACAAGCTGGCGCTCATGACTCAAAGGCTCCCACCTATCCTGTACAGATCGTACCAAAGTTCAATATCAAGTTGCAGTAAAGCTCCATGGGGTCTTTCCGTCTTGTCGCGGGTAACCTGCATCTTCACAGGTATTAAAATTTCACCGGATCTCTCGTTGAGACAGCGCCCAATTCGTTACGCCATTCGTGCGGGTCAGAATTTACCTGACAAGGAATTTCGCTACCTTAGGACCGTTATAGTTACGGCCGCCGTTTACTGGGGCTTCGGTTCATAGCTTCGGGTTACCCCTAACCACTCCCCTTAACCTTCCAGCACCGGGCAGGCGTCAGCCCGTATACTTCGTCTTACGACTTCGCACAGACCTGTGTTTTTGCTAAACAGTCGATTGGGCCTTTTCACTGCGGCCCCCTCGGGCTATTAACCCTACCGGGGCACCCCTTCTCCCTAAGTTACGGGGTCATTTTGCCGAGTTCCTTAACGAGAGTTCTTCCGCGCGCCTTAGCATGCTCTGCTCGCCTACCTGTGTCGGTTTGCGGTACGGGCACCTATACCTAACTAGAGGCTTTTCTTGACAGCCGGAGCTCATGACCTTCGCTACTATAATTTTCGCTCCCCATCGCAGCCCAGCCTTATAGCCGACGGATTTTCCTATCGACAAGCCTCACTACTTAGACGGACTATTCCATCAGTCCGCGTCACTACCCTTCTGTGTCACCCCATTGCTCAAACGGTTTTCGGTGGTACAGGAATTTCAACCTGTTGTCCTTCCACTACGCCTTTCGGCCTCGCGTTAGGTCCCGACTTACCCTGAGAGGACGAGCCTTCCTCAGGAACCCTTAGGCTTACGGCGGACAAGATTCTCACTTGTCTTTTCGTTACTCATACCGGCATTCTCACTTGAATACTGTCCACCAGTCCTTACGGTCTGACTTCAACCTATATTCAACGCTCCCCTACCCAAGTACCAAATGGTACATGCCATAGCTTCGGTGGTGTGTTTAGCCCCGTTACATTTTCGGCGCAGAGTCACTCGACCAGTGAGCTATTACGCACTCTTTAAATGGTGGCTGCTTCTAAGCCAACATCCTGGTTGTCTGTGCAACTCCACATCCTTTCCCACTTAACACACACTTGGGGACCTTAGCTGATGATCTGGGCTGTTTCCCTCTTGACAATGGATCTTAGCACTCACTGTCTGACTCCCGGATAACATGTCTGTGGCATTCGGAGTTTGACTAGACTTGGTAACCCTTGGCGGGCCCCGCACCCAATCAGTGCTCTACCTCCACGACACTCTAATCCGAGGCTAGCCCTAAAGCTATTTCGGGGAGAACCAGCTATCTCCGAGTTCGATTGGAATTTCTCCGCTACCCCCACCTCATCCCCGCACT